>CAYFOA010000014.1:0-47760 GCA_964344575.1 uncultured Rickettsiales bacterium
ACCTTCACAAGAGACAGATGGAGGGCAACTCCATCCTCTCGGAGGTCATACAAGACACCTCAGCGGCGGTTTCGGTTCGTCTGAGAAACCGAAACCACTCCTGAGCGGCCGCGCGGAACCGGGGACAGGCTCGACCGGCCGCGGTCCCCTCCCCGCCTGGCGCTCAGGGGCACGCCCCCCACCGCCCCAGACCCGCGTCCCGCGCCTCGGCCTCGGCGTCCTCGAACTCCTCCCGGAACGTGTCGTTCTCGTCGAAGATCAGCGCCTCCGCGTGCCCCTCCCGCACCAGCGCGAGGTTGACCCAGTCCTCCTCCGACGGCGCCTCCCCCACGAACAGGTGGCACAGCAGCCGCCCGAAGCCGTCGCGGAGCTCCCCGTCCCACGTCAGCCACACCGCCTGCCCCTCGGGGAGCATCGACTCCGCCGCGTCCGTCGCCTCCGACGACCAGCACTCGCCGACCTCGGGCGTGTCGATGTTCAGGAACCGGACCGACTCCTCGAAGCCGTCCGCGTCCCGCACCTCTGCCGTGTCCCCGTCCCACACCCAGAGCACCGTCGCCGCGATCGGCGGCCGCGGCGGGGTCGCGCCCTGCGGCAGCTCCGCGGGGTCGAACCGGTCGTCGTCGTCGTCGTCGTCGCCCCCACCGGGACGCAGCGGACCGCACGCGGCCAGCAGGAGGAGGATCGACAGGAGGGCGGAGCGCCGCAGGAGACCGACTACCCCGGGACGATGTTCACCAGCCGCCCGGGCACGTACTTCACGAACCTCGGCGGCTTGTCGCCCACCCACTTCCGGACCTTCTCGCGCGCCATCGCCGCCGCGATCGCGTCGTCCTCCGTCACGTCCGCGGGGACCTGGATCTCGTCGCGGCGCTTCCCCTGGACCATCACCACGATCGTGATCTCGTCCTCCGCCGCCACGTCCGCGTCCGCCTCCGGCCACCGCTGGTCCTCCAGCAGACCCTCGCCGCCCGCGCGCTCCCACAGCTCGTCCGCGATGTGCGGCGCGAACGGGCTCAGCATCCGGACCAGCGTCACCGCACCCTCCGCGAACGCCGCGTCCCGACCCCGGTACTGACTCAGGGCGTTCGTCAGCTCCATGCACCGCGCGATCGCCGTGTTGAACTGCATCCGCCGCTCCACGTCGTCCGTCACCGCCGCGATCGCCTGGTGCGTCGCCCGGCGCAGCGCCGCCGCCCCCTTGTCCGACCCGTCGTGCGCGCCGCCCGCGTGCTCCGCGATCGCGTCGGCGTTCTCCGCCACCACCCGCCACACCCGCGACAGGAACCGCCAGCACCCCTCCACCCCGCTCTCCGACCAGTCCACGTCTTTGTGCGGCGGCGCCGCGAACAGGCAGAACAGACGCGCCACGTCCGCCCCGTACCGCGCCATCAGCGCCTCCGGATCGACCACGTTCTTCTTGCTCTTGGACATCTTGACCACCGGCCCGACGTCCACCCGGCGGCCGTCCGCCTTCAGCGTCGCCCGCCGCTCCGTCCGCGTCTTGCCCTCCGGCGTGACGTGCTCGTGGTCGAACACCTCGACCTCGCTGGGGAAGTAGTACGTCCGCTCGGCGCCCTCCCCCCGGCTGTACGTCTCGTGGCAGACCATCCCCTGGCACAGCAGGTTCGTGAACGGCTCGTCGTTCGCCACGATCCCCAGGTCCCGCAGCACCCGGTTGTAGAACCGCGCGTACAGCAGGTGCATCACCGCATGCTCGATGCCGCCGACGTACTGGTCCACGGGCAGCCACCGGCGCGCCGCCGCCGCCTCGACCATCCCCTCCTCCCAGTGGGGCGAGCAGTACCGGATCTGGTACCAGCTGCTCTCCATGAACGTGTCGAACGTGTCCGTGTCCCGACGCCCCGCACCCCCGCACTGAGGGCAGTCCACCTTCCAGAACGACTCCAGCACCGGCAGCGGCGAGCCGCCGTGGTCGCCCAGGCTCACGTCCTCCGGCAACACCACCGGCAGATCCGACTCCGGGACCGGCACGATGCCACACGCCTCGCAGTGGATCATCGGCACCGGGCAACCCCAGAACCGCTGACGACTTAGCCCCCAATCCCTCAAGCGGTAGTTGATGGTTGCCGACCCCCGCCCCAGCTCCTCCAGCTCGGCCACCACCGCCCCCTTGCCGGGCTCGCTCGGCGACCCGTCGTGGCGCCCGGAGTGGACCATCGTCCCCTCGCCGGTCCACGCCGCCTCCATCGTCGCCGGATCCAGCTCGTCCTCGCCCTCGGGCTGGATCACGACGACCTTGTCGATCCCGTACTTCGTCGCGAACTCGAAGTCCCGCTGGTCGTGCGCGGGGACCGCCATCACGGCCCCCGTGCCGTAGTCCGCGAGCACGAAGTTCGCCGTGTAGATCGGCACCTTGCGGCCGTTGACGGGGTTGATCGCACATCGACCGATGAACAGCCCCTTCTTCTCGGTCTTCTCGTCCATCCGGGCGGCCTTCTCGACCGTCCCCATCTCGTCGATGAACGCCAGGACGGCCGCCTCCTCGGGCGTCCCCCGGCACAGCCGCCGGGTCAGCGGGTGCTCCGGCGCCAGCGACATGAACGTGCAGCCGTACAGCGTGTCCGGCCGGGTCGTGAAGACCTCGATGTCGCAGTCGTCCTCGCCGTCCACCGCGAACAGGATCGACGCCCCGTGGGACTTCCCGATCCAGGCGTGCTGCTGGACCTTCACCGCGGACGGCCAGCCGGTCAGCGTCTCCAGCCCGTCCAGCAGCTCGTCGGCGTAGTCCGTGATCCGCAGGTACCACTGCTCCATCTCGCGCTGCCGCACCGCCCCGTGGCCGCGCCAGCACTCGCCGTCCTCGACCTGCTCGTTGGCCAGCACCGTGCCGCAGCCGTCGCACCAGTTCAGGAGCCCGTTCTTCCGGTACGCCAGCCCCTTGCGCCACATGGCGATGAAGACCTGCTGCTCCCACCGGTAGTAGTCGGGGTCGCAGGTCGCGAACTCGCGGCTCCAGTCGTAGGAGAAGCCCAGCCGCTGCAGCTGGCCGCGCATCGTCTCGATGTTCGCGTACGTCCACTTCGCGGGGTGCTGGTCGTTTTCGCGGGCGGCGTTCTCGGCGGGCAGGCCGAACGCGTCCCAGCCCATCGGGTGGAGGACGTCGAACCCGCGGGCGCGCCGGAAGCGGGAGATGACGTCGCCGATGGAGTAGTTCCGGACGTGCCCCATGTGCAGCTTGCCGCTGGGGTACGGGAACATCTCGAGCATGTAGTACTTCGGCCGGTCGGAGGCGGCGGGGGCGGCGAACGTCTGGTCGTCGGCCCAGCGGGCCTGCCACTTCGCTTCGATCTCGGCGGGGGTGTACTTCATGCTCATTCCACTGCGAGGGGTCCGGGGCGGAGGATCTTCCACGGCGAGGACGTGAAGTCCACCAGCGTCGACGGAATGCCGCCGGGGCAGGGGCCGCGGTCGATCGCGAGATCCGGCTGCAGGGCGTCCAGATCGACGTCGGAGAAGGCGACGGGGGGCGGGGCGCCGGTGACGTTGGCGGACGTCGACACCAGGGGCTCCCCGACCTTCGCGATCAGCGCCCGCAGCCACGGATCCCCGGGCACCCGCACCCCGATCGACGGCCCGGGGCCGAGGAGCCCCGCCGGCAGGCCCTCACGCGCGGGGCCGATCAGCGTCAGCGGACCCGGCCAGTGCCTTGTCAGCTCGGGCGGCGGATCGGTCGTCCACAGCGACCGCGCCATCGCCTCGTCCGCGGCCACGACGAGGTAGGGACGGCCGGGCTTCGCGCGCTTCGCGACTCGCACCCGATCCACGTCCGACGAGAGGACGCAGCCGATGCCGTAGACCGTCTCCGTCGGGTAGACGAGGAGGGCGCCGGAGCGGAGATCTTCGGTCAGGCTGGGAGTGGGCGGGGACAGTTGCATCGACACAGAGACGCGAAGTCGCGAAGGTTCGCGAAGTTCTTGTTTTTGTTGTTTCTTCTTCGCGCGACTTCGCGACTTCGCGCCTTCTGTGAGGGTGAGCGGGCGCGGGCGCCGATCACCCTCCCGAAGATCACCTATCGCCGCTGCAGCTCGTCGTCCGCGGCCTCGACCTTCGCCCGCATCAGCACCCGGTCCTGCTCGAGCTTGGCGTTCAGCGCCTCGTCGCTCAGCGACATGATCTGGATGGCGAGCATCGCCGCGTTCTTCGCCCCCGCCCGGCCGATCGCGACCGTCGCCACCGGCAGCCCCGGCGGCATCTGCACCGTCGCCAGGAGCGCGTCCATCCCGTCCAGGCTCGCCGCGATGGGGACGCCGATCACCGGCAGCGTGCTGTGCGCCGCCGCCGCGCCGGCGAGGTGGGCCGCCATGCCCGCGCCGCAGATCAGGACCTGGATGCCCCGCTCCTTCGCCGTGCTGCAGAACTCCTGCGCCGCCGCCGGCGTCCGGTGCGCGCTCATCACGCGCCACTCGTAGGGCACGCCGAACTTGTCCAGCATGTCCGCGCTCGCCTGCATGACCTCGCGGTCGGAGATCGAGCCCATCAGGATGCCCACTCGGGGTCCAGTCATCGTCTTCGTCCTCTCAGCAAGACTCGGACGCTCGCGCGCCGATGTCGGAACGGAAGGCCACGCCTTCCCAGTGGATCTGGTGCGCGACGCGGTACGCCCGCCGCCGCGCCTCGTCGACCGTCGCGCCCCGGGCGGTCACGCCCAGCACCCGCCCGCCGTTCGTGAGCAGCGTCCCGTCGTCCGCCCGCCGCGTGCCCGCGTGGAACACCACCACGTCGTCGCCCGTGGCGGCGTCCGCCCCCGTGATCGGCAGCCCCTTGTCGTACGGACCGGGGTACCCCCCGCTGACGAGCACCACGCACAGCGTCGCCCCGTCGAAGAACGACGGCGCCTCGACCCCGGCCAGCTCCCCCCGCGCCGTCGCCGCCAGCAGCGGCAGCAGGTCCGACTCCATCGCCAGCAGGATCGGCTGGCACTCGGGGTCCCCGAAGCGGACGTTGAACTCCACCACCTTCGGACCCGCGGACGTCAGCATCAGGCCCGCGTACAGCAGCCCCCGGTAGGGCGTGCCGTCCGCCACCATCCCCCGCGCCACGGGCTCCAGGATCTCCTCCCGGACCCGCTCCATCAGCGCCGCGTCCACCGACGGGACCGGCGTGTAGGCGCCCATGCCGCCCGTGTTGGGGCCCAGGTCGCGGTCGAACCGGCGCTTGTGGTCCTGCGACGCCTGCAGCACGACCACCGCCTCGCCGTCCACGAGCGCGAACACCGTCGCCTCCTCGCCGACCATGAACTCCTCGACGACCACCCGGTCGCCCGCGGCCCCGAACCGCCGCTCCCCCGCCATCGCCTCGGCCGCCTCCCGGGCCTCGTCTCGCGTCTGACAGATGAGGACGCCCTTCCCCGCCGCCAGCCCGTCCGCCTTGACCACCGTGGGCAGCGGACAGGTCTCCAGGTGCGCGCGCAGGGCGTCCCCGTCGTCGAACGTCCGGCAGGCCGCCGTGGGGATGCCGTGGCGGGCCATGAAGTCCTTCGCGAACGACTTGCTCCCCTCCAGCCGCGCCGCCGCCGCGGACGGGCCGAACGTCGCGATCCCGGCCGCCTCCAGCGCGTCCGCCAGCCCCGCCACCAGCGGCGCCTCGGGCCCGACGACGACGAGGTCGATCGCCCGCTCGCGGCACACCGCCACGACCGCGTCCGCGTCCCCGACGTCCAGCGAAAGCGTCGTCGCCACGGTCGCCGTCCCCGCGTTGCCGGGCGCGCAGTAGAGCGTCCCCCGCTGGGGCGAGCGGGCGATCTTCCAACAGAGGGCGTGTTCGCGGCCGCCGCCGCCGATCACCAGGACATTCACGGGCGCCTCCGAGACGAAGGAGGCGGAACCCTACTGGCGAGGGCCTACAGGTTCAACTGGAACGCCTGCCGCCGGGGGGCGATCGCCAGCCCGTCCAGCGCCACGGCCTTGTCGAACTCCTCGCGGGCGCGGTCGTTCTCGCCGCGCCGCGCCAGCGCCTCCCCGAGCCGGGTGTGGGACCACGCGCTCTTCGCGCCGTAGCCGTGCGCCTTCTCGTAGGCCGCCACCGCGTCGTCCAACGTCCCCTGGTCCAGCAGCGTGTCGCCGACGTAGGCGTGGTAGACGCCCCGCGCCCGCTCCAGCTCGAGCGCGGCGAGGAACATCGCCCGCGCCTTCGACGGCCGCTTCTGCCGGTACCAGACCAGCCCCGTGTAGAAGAACGCCGCCTCGCTCCGCTCGTCCTGCGAGACCGCCTTGGCGAGCCACCCCCCGGCCTCGTTGTAGTTGCCGTCGTGGAAGAGCACGACCGCCGTCGCCGCGAAGAGCTGCGGCGCGAACGCGATCTCCGACGCCTCGCTCTTCAGCACCTTGGCCAGCGGGCCGAGGTCCGGCAGCGGCTGGAAGAGCAGCCCCGGCTCCCGGACCCGGGCGTACTCCAGCGGGTCCCGCCCGACGTGCTCCAGCAGCGGCAGCACCGCGGCGTTCGGATCCCCGCCGCTCCGCTGCGCGTTGGCCATCGTGACCTCGACCTTCCACAGGTACGCGGGGATGAAGTCGGCGTCGATCTCGGTGGCCCGGTCGTAGGCCGCGAGCGCGTCCTGGGGCTGGTCCGCCGCCATCGCCGCGCGCCCCTGCCAGAAGACCATCGTCGCCCGCTCCCGGGGCGTCATGTCGCTGCTCTCGGCCTTGCTGAACTCCGTGATCGCCTCCGCCGACCGCCCCTGCGCCATCAGCGCGAGCCCCTTGTGGAAGAGCCCCGGGGTGTACAGCCGGTCCTCCTTCAGGACCTCCTCCGCGGCCGCCAGCCCGCCCGCCGGATCCCCGCCCAGGCGGCGCGCCGCGGACAGGTGGATCGTCGCCTCCTTGCGCTCCTGGATCGACAGCTCGGGCCCCCCCTCGCGGGTGATCCCCTGGAGCAGCGCGATCGCCCGCGCCGGGTCGCCGTTCACCTGGTACGCCAACACCGCCCGCCGGATGACCGCCGTCTTGCCGTTCGGGTGGAGCAGGATCGCCTGGTCGTAGTGGCCCGCCGCCTTGGTGTAGTCGCCGACCTGCTCGTAGATCCCGCCGAGCCGGGTGTGCGCGCCGGCCGCCCGCGGGTCGAGCTCGATCTTCTTGCTGTAGTGCTCGATCGCCGCCTGGAGGTTCTGCGCCGCCTCCTCGCCCGCGCCCAGCTCGTACCAGACCTGGTGGTAGCCCGGGTCCAGCTCGACCGCCTTGTCGAAGTGCGACCGCGCCGCGTCGGTCACCGCCTCCGACTGCCCCGCCTCGCCGATGCCGAGGAGGAAGTGGAGCGACGGGTCGGCGGGGTTGTGCTGCAGCCCCTGCTGCGCGAGCGACATCCCCTCGCCGTACTTCCCCACGTAGATGTGCCACGCCGCGTCCGCGCGCAGCGTCTCCGCCATGAAGTCGTTCTGGTCCTTGGCCATCTGGACGAGGTAGATGCCCTGCCGCTGCAGGTCGAGGCTGCCGATCTGGCGGTGCGCTGCGAGCGCGTACAGCTCGGCGAGGCCGCCCAGGGCGAGCGCGTTGTCCTCGTCGAGGACCACCGCCTTCTCCAGCTCCGTGCGCGCCTTCTCGATGTCCGCCACCGAGTCGCGGAGCATCAGCGTCCGCCCCCGCAGGTAGTGCTCCATCGACGAGCCGTCCGCCTCGCCGACGCCCGGGTAGGCGTCGCGGAGGTCGTTCAGGAGCTTCTGCGCGTCTTCGGTCCGGCCGGGACCGGCGTCGTCCTTGCGGGCGGCCTCGCTGACCCGGTCCGCCACCCGGTCGACGGCCGCCTCGGGGACGACCAGCGCGCCCGTGGAGACCGCCCACCAGACGCCCCCGCCGACCACCACGAGCACCGCCAGGACCACGCCGAGGCGGCCCCCGCTGCGGAGCGCGTCCCGCACCGGGGAGCGGCGACGGAAGTCGATCTCGGCCGTCCCCCCGGTCCCCAGGGTGAGCTCGCCGGACTGCTCGAAGTAGCGGCCGAACTCCTCGTGCTGCCCGAAGAGCCGCCACGCGCCGCCGATGTGCGCGACCTCCTCGTCGGGGTTGATCTTCCGCGCCTTGATCCAGTCGACGATCGTCTCCGACGGGAAGGGGCCGTAGACGTTGCCGTTGGCCTTCCGGATCATCCAGTCGGCGACCGGTTCGTCCCCGAGGGCGCCGGCCAGGGGGTCGGCCGTGTCCGCCGCGCCGCCGCCCCCGGAAGCCGCGGCCGCCGCCCCCCCGGCGGGCTGGGCCGCGTCCTGGCGGCACTCGTCGCAGACCGGGATCAGCTCGCCCTCGCGGGGCGTCATCGCCTTGCCGCAGTTGAAGCAGTAGACGCGGGCGTCCCCGCCGCCGCCGCCCCCGCCGAAGAGGTCGCCCCCGCCGCCGCCCCCGAAGAGGTCGTCGCCGCCGCCCGCCCCGAGCGCCGCCCAGCTGTCGACCGCGGGGGTGTCGCGCCCGCAGGACGGGCACGCCGCCGTCCCCTCTCCCTGCGCGTAGACCGGGACGTCGTGATCGAAGGTGTGGCTGCAGTGCTGGCAGGTGACTTGCATCGACGGGTCGGCTCCCCTGGGCGAAGCCGAAGTCTAGCGTTCCCGGCCGCGATGTGCCGCTCAGTGGCGGAAGTGGCGCGTCCCCGTGAACACCATCGCGATGCCGTGCTCGTCCGCCGCCGCGATCACCTCCGGGTCGCGCTTCGACCCGCCCGGCTGGATGACCGCCGTGCAGCCCGCCTCGGCGGCCGCGTCGAGTCCGTCCCGGAAGGGGAAGAAGGCGTCCGACGCGAGCACCGCGCCCGCCGTCTCCAGGCCCGCCTTGCCCGCCTTGAGGACCGCCACCTCGCTCGCGTCCACGCGGCTCATCTGACCCGCGCCGATCCCGATCGTCCGGGTCCCCTTCGCGAGCAGGATCGCGTTCGACTTGACGTGCTTGCACATCCGCCACGCGAACTCGAGGGCCGCGAGCTCGTCGTCCGTGGGAGTCCGCTGCGTGACGACCCGGCGCTCCTCGGGGCCGCCGTCGTCCCACCCGGACAGCAGGTAGCCGCCCATCACCCGCTTGACGAACCGCCCCCCCGAGGGCGCGGTGTCCATGTCCGGGATCTCGAGGAGGCGGAGGTTCTTCTTCCGCGCCATCGCCGCGAGCCCGTCCGCGGTGAACGAGGGCGCCAGGATCACCTCGAAGAAGTGCCTCCCGATCCGCTCCGCGAGCGCCGCCGTGAAGGGGCGGTTGATCGCGAGGATCCCGCCGAACGCCGACGTCGAGTCGCACGCCAGGGCGTGGTCGTAGGCCGTCACGAGGTCCCCCGCCTGGGCCGCGCCGCAGGGGTTGGCGTGCTTGATGATGACCGCGCCGGGCTCGCCGCTCAGCTCCAGCACCATCTGCAGGGCCGCGTCGGCGTCCATGATGTTGTTGTAGGAGAGGTGCTTCCCCTGGTGCTGGCGCGCGTTCGCGAGGGTCGGGCCGGTCCACCCCACCTCGCCGTAGAAGGCCGCCTCCTGGTGCGGGTTCTCGCCGTAGCGGAGCTCCTGCGCGAGCGACATCGGGACCGTCGCCGTCGGCGTCCAGGGCTCCTCGAGCTGCGTCGCCTGGAGCCAGTCGTTGATGCGGGCGTCGTAGGACGCGGTGCGGGCGAACGCGTCGCGGGCCCACCGCTGCCGCGCCGCCAGCGTCGTCGCCCCGTCGTGGTCCGCGAGCTCCGCCCGGAGCGCGCCGTAGGCCGTCGGGTCCGTCACCACGGCGACGGCGAGGTGGTTCTTCGCGGCGGCCCGGATCATCGTCGGCCCGCCGATGTCGACGTGCTCCATCGCCCGCGCGAGATCGCACGACGCGTCCGCGGTGACGGCCTCGAAGGGGTACAGGTTCACGACCACGAGGTCGATCGGGGGGATGCCCAGCGTCGCCGCCTCGTCGGACTGGTCGTGGCGCCGGTACAGGATCGCCCCCTCCAGCTTCGGGTGGAGCGTCTTGACGCGGCCCGCGAAGATCTCCGGGTGCCCCGTGAAGTCGGACACCGCCGTCACCGGCAGGCCCGCCTCGCGGAGCGTCCGCATCGTGCCGCCCGTCGACAGCAGCTCGACGCCGCGGTCGTGGAGGTCGGACGCGAGCTCGACGACGCCGGTCTTGTCCCAGACGGACAGCAGCGCGCGGCGGACGGGGACTTGGTTCGGGGAGCTCATGGCGGGCCGGGCCTTTCGGTGGGGGGGAAGGGTCAGTTCGCGGGGACGATGACGCCCCAGTGGGCGACGAGGAGGGTCTGCGCGCCGATGACGCTCCCGGTGACCCAGACGCGGGCGCCGTGGTGGCGCTTCAACGCGTCCAGCTCCCCGGAGCGGAGGGCGAGGCGGGTGCCGGTGACCTCGTCCTTCAGCCCGACGCCGGACTGGTCGTGGACGAGGACGCCGAGGTAGGGGACGAGCCCGTCGGGGGCCTCCAGCATCTCGTAGGCGCGGACGCGGACCACGTCGTCCCCCACCGTCCCCTTGATCGCGACGCGGGCGTTGACGAGGCGGTCCAGCTCGGCGACGACCGGCGATCGTCCTTCGATCGGCAGAACCATCCCCTGGACGTTGAGGGAGAGCACCTGGTCCACCCCGTGGAGCGTGACGATGCCGACCGTCCGCGAGCCGGCCGCGCCGGGCCCTCCGCAGGCCACGGAAGCGATGGACAGGAGCGCTGCGAGGAGGGGTCCGCGCACGGCGGGCGGATGGTAGTCGAAAAAAACCCGAATGAAACCCGGTCGGGTCCGTCGAACCTCTGGAACGGGCTGGATCGTGGGACTACACTCACGAATGCGCCCCGTGGGAGTTCCCATGACCCTTCGCGATCGTCGAGCCTCGCTCATCGCCGCAGCGTTCACGCTGGCCGGCGTGCTGTTGCTGTTCGCGGCCCCCGCGTCCGCCCACCGGACGATCGTGCTGTACGAGTACTGGGGCCACCACCCCGTCCCCGACGAGTTCGGCGAGTGGTGCGAGGAGGACGGCCTCCACGTCCACACCTACCGCCTCGACCCCGACGAGTACGCGGTCTACGAGGACGACGGCGTCATCTACTTCGTCGGCGACCCCGGCTTCTACCGCTGGTCCGGCCCGACCTACTGGTACTACGACCCCCACCCCATCCACCACATGAGCGGCCACTGGTGCGTCCTCGAGGGGCCCCACGCGCACCACTGGGCGGTCGACTGGTACCGCCCCCACAGCCACCGGGACTACTGGGTCAGCTACGACGGCTACTGGGTCTGGCACGGCCACTACGACGACTGGTTCTGGTGGTCGTGGACGAGCTGGCACCACCACCACTGGCGCATCCACTACCGGTGGGTGTCGCACCACCACCACGACCACCCGACGTACGTCTACGTGGACACCGGCTACGCGCGGCCGCGCTGGTCGGGGCGGCACCGGCACTACACCGACCACCGCTCCGGGGCCGGGCAGGGCCAGGCGCGGGCGCGGCGGCCCGACGGGCGGGCGGGGCACTCCGGACGGAGCGACGGGCGCTACACCGGGTCGCGCGGCGACGACGGCCGGAGCGGCTCCGGCGGCAGCACCGGCTACGGCGCGGGCTCGGGGCGGACGCGTCCGCGGGGCGGCGACGGGGGCGGCACCGGCAGCAGCGGCAGCAGCGGCAGCAGCGGTTCCAAGGGCTCCGGCCACTCCAGCGACTCCGGCGCGAGCTCCCGGGCGAACACCTACGAGCGGAACGACAGCCGCGGCTACGGCAGCCAGGGCGAGTCCGGCAAGACAGGGACGAGCAGCGGGCGGAGCGGGACGTCGTCCTCGTACGAGCGGTCCCGGACGACGTCGGACGGCAGCAAGGGGAGCGGCGGCTCGTACACCTACGAGCGGTCGCGGACATCCAGCGGCAGCTCGGGCAGCTCGGGCAGCTCGGGCTCGTACACCTACGAGCGGCGGGGCACGTCCAGCGGCTCGACGTACGGCAAGGGCAGCGGCTCGTCGTCCTCGAGCCGGTCGGGCAGCACCTACCGCGGCTCCGGCAGCTCCAGCAGCTCCGGCAAGTCCGGCAGCACCTCCCGAGGCTCGTCCTCGAGCCGCTCCGGCAGCACCTACCGCGGCTCCTCCGGCAGCTCCAGCAGCAGCCGCAAGGGGTCGGGGTCGACCTCGTCGGGCTCCTCCGGCAAGGGTTCCAGCAGTTCCAGCAGCAGCAGCAGCAGTAGCTCGTCGAGCTCGTCGTCGAGCAGCAGTTCCTCCAAGTCCAGCCGGGGTTCGGGCACCCGATCGGGATCCTCCAAGGGGTCCTCGTCCTCCAGCAAAGGCAGCAGCAAGAAGAAGCGTTGATCTCCCGAACCGCCGTCCTCGCCGCCGTCCTCCTGCGTGGGTGCACCCCTGCGCTCGAACCCGATGACGCGGCGGACGACGCCGGCGTCGAGGTCGCCTCCGCCGAAGAAGGCGTGACGACGACCCCCGCGGTCGCGGAGCCGCCGCCCCCGCCGGGGCCGCCCGTGGTCGCGGCGGACGCCCTCCTCCCCTTCCCCGACGACGATCCCCGCGCCGCGTCGGCGGCGTCGTACCGCGAGGCGATGACGGCGCTGGACGCCGGCGAGCTGGCGGCCGCCGCGGCCCGGCTCGAGGAGGCCGCCCGGGGCGGGTTCGCGCCGGCGCTGGTGGCGTGGCGGTACGGGGACGTCCTCACCCGGCTCGGCCGCGACGCCGAGGCCGACGTCGCCTACGCGTCGGTCCCCCCGGACTCCCGGCTGTGGCCCGAGGCGGTGCTCGCGCGGGCGAAGCTGGCCCACGCCGGAGACCGCCCCAACGGCGTCCTCCGGATGCTCGACGAGCTCCCCGACGACGGCGTCCCCCTGCACGTCTCCATCCGGGCCGACGTCCTCCGCGCCAAGGCCTACCGGGCGCGCGCTGCCGACGGCGACCTCCCCCTGGCCTACCGGGCCTGCGTCCGGGTGTGGCGGTCCGACGCGTCGGACGGCGTGAACGCGGCCGAGGCGCGGGCCTGCATGGACGCCCTGGAGGCGCAGGTCCCCGCCGAGCTGCACCCGAACCTGGAGGACCGCACCGCGCGCGGCCGTGCGCTGGGGCAGGCCGGCGCGCGCGACGACGTCATCGCCCTGCTCACCCCCGACGCCGACGACCTCGACTGCGCGGGGAACTACGAGCTGGGCCGCGCGCTGCACAAGAAGAAGCGCTACAGCGACGCGGTCGCGCCCCTGGAGGCGGCCGCCGAGGGGTGCGCGACGTCCGCCGAGGCCGAGGCCGAGCTCCGCGTCCGCGCGCACTACCTGTGGGCCCAGGCGCTGGACCGGAGCGGGGACGACGTCGCCTCGATCGCGGCCTGGAGCAGCCTCGCCGACCGCTACCCCGAGCACTCCTACGCGGACGACGGCCTCGTCCAGGCGGGCCGCCTCTACCGCGGGCTCGGCAACGAGGACGACGCCAAGCGGATGTTCCAGGCGGCGTCCGACCGGTTCCCCGAGGGGGACATGGTGGGGGCCGGGATGTGGGACGCAGCGTGGCCCGCGATCGTCTCGGGGGAGACCGACGAGGCGCTCCCGTGGCTGGAGCTGCAGGCGGCCGGCAACCGGCGCGGCGGCAACCGCAACGGGGTCCTCCAGGGGGCCTACTGGCTCGCGAAGACGCAGCTCGAGGCGGCGACGGACGACGCGACGACCGAGCAGGCGCTGGCGTCGCTGGAGGAGCTGGCGCGCAACGAGCCGATGCACTGGTACGGCGTGGTGGCGCTGTGGAAGCTCGCCTCGGCCGACCCGGAGCGGGCGCGCGGCGTGGCGCGGGACCTCCGCGGGACCCTGGACGACGTCTCGGAAGCGGTGGCCGAGCCGGACGGGTTCGAGGTCGAGCAGGCGTTCCTCGACGCCCCCGGGACGAGCGACGCGATCGAGCTGATCCGCGGCGGCCTCGGCGAGGACGCGGTCACGGAGCTGCGGCGCGCGCTGGGGTCGGACCCGCTGGAGACGTGGGAGCGGGACACGCTGCTCTTCGCGTCGCACCTGTACGAGCTGGCGGGCAACCCCCACCGGAGCCACAACCTGCTCCGGCTCGCGTTCCGCGAGGACTGGCCGGAGCTGGAGGCGGAGCACCGGAGCCTGATGCTCCACGCCTACCCGCTGGCGTTCCACGAGCCGATCGTGGAGGTCACGTCGGACTACCGCTGGCCGGCGCTGACGTTCCAGGGGCTGGTCCGGGAGGAGAGCGCGTTCAGCCCGTCGATCCGGAGCTGGGCGGGGGCGCACGGGCTGTCGCAGCTGATGTGGCCCACGGCGCGGGCGACGGCGCGGAAGATGGGGCTCCGGCTGAGCCGGCGGTCGCAGCTGTCCGACCCGCGGACGAACCTCGACATCGGGGCGACGTACTTCGAGGGGCTGTACCAGCGCTGGGAGGGGCACCTGCCGCTGGCGATCGCGTCGTACAACGCGGGGCCGGGGGCGGTGAAGAAGTGGATGGACGCGCGGGGCGGCTACGAGCTGGACGCGTTCGTCGAGACGATCCCCTACCGGGAGACCCGCAACTACGTGAAGCGGGTGACGTCGAGCTGGCAGATCTACCACGCGCTGTACGGCGACGGCTTCCCCTACGTCCCCCTCCGGACGGGCACCGTCCGGGACGCCGTGGCGGCGGGCGCGGATCCGTCGCTGTCCATCGACTCCACAGATTGACCACACGCCCTCGGGGGGGTTGGCGGTAGGCTCGTCTCCGTCGTGCCGCGCTGCCTCCTCGCCGCCGTCCTCGTCGCCCTGGTGGGCTGCTCCGAGTACACGCTGGTCCCGGACGCGGACCCCGTCGCGGGGGACGAGGGGGCCGGCGACGACCGGCGGGGGACGCCGTGGCCGTCCGACGACGACGGCTCGCCCTGGGACGCGATCGACCCCGGCTCGCTCCCCGAGGAGTTCTTCGCCATCGCGTGGCGGCCCCTGGAGGCGACGGCGGACGGCTGGCTCGCGGGGGACCTCCGGTACGACGTGGTCGACGCCTCCGGCGAGGTGGCGGTGTCCTTCGCGTGGCCGGTCCCGACGTCGGACCTGCTCCACCTCGGGCTGCACGCGGCGGGCCCGGGGCGGTTCCTCGTGGTGGCCCGGATGCCGGACGACGGCGGCCCCGACGCGGACCCCTACGAGCGGCGCGTGTGGCTGGCGGACGCGGTCGCCGAGACGGTGACGGAGGTGCTCCGGATCGGGTTCGACGGCCGGCTGGTGCTGCCGGTGACGGGCGAGGCGATCGACCTCGGCTTCCCCACGACCACGCTCCGGGTGGCGGCGGATCCGCTGTGGCCGGACCGGCTCTACGTGCTCCCGGACGAGCTGGCCGACGACGTCGGGGCCACAGCGGCGCCGCTGTACAGCTTCGACTGGGCGACGGCCGACCAGATCGTGCGCGTCCACGACCCGTCGGAGTGGCTGCCCGCGGGGCTGAGCAGCGGCGACGGGCTGCCGGCGGCGTTCCCCTGGAGCCTCGCGACGACGTTCGACGGGGCGCGGACGCGGCTGGTGTTCGGGGTCGAGGGCGTGCTCGGCGACGACGCGGACGAGGACGCGGACTGGACGTCGCGCTTCTACACCTGGGCCCCGTCGACCGGCGCGGTGGACTGGGACGTGGACGTGACGGCGCTGGCGGTCCGGGCGGACGCGACGTTCGCGTCGGACCCGGACGGCAGCGGCGAGGGGACGGCGCTCTTCCAGCGGGGCGGCCAGTCGATCGCGTGCGCGCCGCCGGAGTTCACGCTGCTGAGGAGCAACGCCTCGCTGTCGGTGTCGGGCGCGCCCTCGATCGACTGCGCCTGGGGGGGCCCGCTGCTGGACCCCGCGGGCCCGACGTTCGCGTACTTCGGGAGCAGCGACGACAGCGACGTCCCCGGCCACAGCCTGGTGGTGTCGCACGAGGCGGACGACGTCTGGGCGGTCGACCGGTTCCGGGCGGGGGTGTCGTGGACGCCGTTCCTGCTCCGGCAGGTCGTCCGGCTGGAGCTCTGAGCCGAGCGCCGTCGTGAGCGCCGTCGTCGCCGCGCTGATCCCGCTGCTGCTGGGACCGGCCCCCCACTGCCGTCCCAGCGCGGAGTGGCTGGAGGCCCGCGGCGACGAGCGGCCGGCCGCAGACGACTCGATCGTGTCGGAGACGTACCCGATCCGGGTCCACTACTCCGAGGGCTGGGAGGTGCGCGCCGCCGCCGCGCTGGAAGCGGCGGAGACGGCGTGGGCGGTGCAGGTCGACCAGCTGGGCTTCGCGCCCCCGGTGCTTCCGGACGACGCCGCCGGACCGGAGCTCGACATCTACCTCGCGGAGCTGGCCCCCTGGGAAGGCTGGGCGTGGGCGCCGGACCAGACGGACACCGACCCCACGGACGGCCGCAGCGCGGCGCCGGCGTACGTCGCGTTCGACCGGGACGTGCCGGTGGACTGGCTGGCGCCGTACGTCGTCCACGAGTTCAACCACGTGCTCCAGTACGCCTACGACTTCAACGAGGCGGCGATCACCCCGTGGGAGGCGACGGCGGTGGCGGCGCAGAAGTGGACCCTTGGGGACGTCGCCTCGTATTGGGACGCGGACGTCGGTGACTTCCAGGCGGTGCCGTGGGCGCCGGTGCTCGTCGGGGACAGCTACGAGCTGCTCGATCGCTACGGCATCGACGGCTACTACGAGTACGGCGCGGGGCTCTGGATGGTCGCCTTGGACGAGGCGTTCGGCGACGGCCACGGCAGCATCGGCCCGGCGCTGTGGGAGGCGACGGCGCAGGAGGGGGACGTCAACGAGCCCGACTTCGTGGACGCGGTGGCGGAGGCGACGGGCAGCCTGGCGGACGCCATGGACGCGATCGCCGAGGCCCGACATGCCTGGGGCGACCTGCTCTTCGAGGACCGGCTCATGATCGGCGGCCAGGCGTTCCTCCGGGACGTGGCCGTCGAGGAGGTCGACGCGCCGAGCGTCTCCTCGGTCGTGGCGATCGGAGACGATGTCGCGGTCTCGTGGCTGGGCCCCGGAGGCTGGGACGGGGACGACGACCCGTGGGTCGAGGGGACCGTCGACCTGCGCGAGGAGGACGAGGACGACGACCTCGACTCCACGGGCAACCCGGCCTTCGTCGGAGTCGACGAGCAAGCGGCCTGCGCCTGCAGCTCATCCGGTCCGGGCGGCGCGTTCCTGGGGCTCTACCTCGCCCTCTCCGCCGCCCGCCGCAGGCACTCCCGGTGCTCGTCGACGCTGTGCCCACCGACCGGGGAGCCCAGCTCGACGCCGTAGAGGACGTGCTCCGACCACTCCATGACGGCCCGGACGCGGCCTTCGACCCGGGTCGTCAGCCCCAGGTCGTTCAGCTCGACGCCGACCTCCACCTCGGAGCCCGGCAGGAAGAAGATCGGCGACCGAAGCGGCACCGAGAAGGCGAACGTGCGGCGCGACAGCTCCAGCAGGTGACCGTCGCCGCGGGTCCGCGTCCCGCCCCCGGGCGCCAGCCAGCCTTCGCACAGCGTCAGCGACGCCCCCGTCCCCTCCGGCCCCACCGGCGCGACGGCGATCCGCGCCGGCGGGAGCGCGTCCGACGTCAGCCGCCGATCCGTCTTCAGCAGCCGGTAGGGGAGGCTCAGGATCGCCGCCTCCACCGGCCCCGCGTCGCGCCCTTCGACCACCGCCACCGACGCCACGAACCCGTCGTGGTGCCACGGCTCGCCGTCCCGCACGCTCCACAGCCGCACCGAGTCCCCCGCCCTCAGCGTCCTTACGGAGTCCGTGGCGAGGTCCGTGGGCTGCGCGATGGCGAGCCGCGGGCGCGGCCCCGTCTCGCGGAGATCGACGTGGAACGACCGCCCCCAGAACCGCCGCCCGGGGAGCAGCACCCCGCACGGGATCGCCTGCCGGCACGCCCACTTCAGCGTGTCCCGATCACTCGCCTCGACCCTGGCGCGCGGCTCCACTCCCCCAAGGGTAGCGGCCCGGCGAATCCCCGTTAGAATCGCGCCGCCTTCGGGGGGACTTCGCACAGAGAGGGGGCGCATCGTGGCAGAGCGCCAGCAGTGGGCGAGCCAGCTCGGCTTCGTCCTCGCCGCGTCCGGGTCGGCCATCGGCCTGGGCAACATCGTGTTCTTCGGCGCCAACGCCTACAAGTTCGGCGGGGGCGCGTTCTACGTGCCCTACCTCGTCGCGCTCTTCGCGGTCGGCATCCCCGTGATGATGCTCGAGTTCCGGCTCGGCATGAAGGAGCGGAAGGCGTTCCCCGCGGCGCTCGGGAGCGTCGCCGGCAAGCCGGGCGAGTTCGTCGGCTGGTGGGCCCTGCTCAACGCCGGGATCATCACGATGTACTACATCACCCTGCTGGGCTGGGTCCTCGGCATGCTCGTCGGCGCCTTCGGCCCGCTCTGGGAGCCGACCCTGGCGACCCCCGACTACGCCCCCGACGAGCTCCCGAACCCCATCGCCTACTTCTTCAACACGCTGGCCTCGCCGAACGTGCTGATCTTCGTCGCGATCGTCTGGCTCCTGAACATCGTCATCTGCTCCAAGGGGACCAAGACGATCGAGGCGGCGGTGAAGGTCTTCGTGCCGGCGATGTGGGTGATGATGATCGTCCTGATCGTCCGCGGCCTGACGCTGCCGGGCGGCATCGAGGGCGTCGTCTACCTCTTCAACCCGGACTTCTCGGCGATGGGCGAGCTCGAGGTGTGGCGAGGCGCGTTCGGGCAGATCTTCTTCAGCCTGAGCCTCGGCTTCGGGCTGCTGACCGCGTACGCGTCGTACCTCCCGAAGGACTCCGACACGGACAACTTCGCGGTGCAGACGTCGCTCCTGAACTGCAGCTTCGAGTACATCGCGGGGTTCGCGATCTTCTCGATGCTCTTCGCCTTCGCGATCGTCCCCAAGGCGTCGACGCTGGCGATGTCCTTCTTCGTCCTCCCCCAGGGCATCGCGCAGCTCCCCGCGGGCGTGACGATCTTCGGGATCCTCTTCTTCCTCCTGCTGCTGCTGGCGGGCCTCAGCTCGTCGGTGTCGCTGGTCGAGGGGCTCGCCTCGGCGGCCATCGACAAGTGGGGCGTCTCCCGCATGAAGGCGCTCGGCGTGACGTTCGTCGTCGGCTTCGCGGGGTCCATCATCTTCGCCCTCCCGAAGGTCATCGACCCCGGCCTGAACGGCGACGGGACGCTCGGCCTGACGCTCCTGGACCTCTTCGACAACAAGGCGTTCGGCTACGGCCTGCTGATCGTGGGCCTGCTGGAGTGCGTCCTCATCGGGTGGGTCTACGGCATCGACAAGTTCCTCGACGGCAACGGGACGAAGGACCGGATCCTCGCCGTGCTCATCAAGTTCCTCATCCCCGCGACGCTGCTGCTGCTGCTCGGGTTCGCCGTCTACGACGAGATCTCGGGCGGGCTCTACGGGTCGGCCGACCTCGTGGCGGAGGACAAGATCGACGCGGGCTGGGCGTGGCTGGCGACGCTGGTCCCGGCGGCGTGGCTGCTGCTGACGATCGGCGGCTCGGCGCTGCTGACGATGATCCCCGGCAAGGAGGAGGCGTGACCATGCACATCACGACGACGCTGGCCCTGACGCTGGCCCTGCTCCTCCCCGCGACGGCGCTCGCCGGCCTCGAGCTGGCGGGAGAGCCGACCGTGGGGAAGGCGATCCTCCTGACGCTCACCGGCGAGGCCCCCGAGCCCGAGCCCGAGCCCGAGCCCGAGCCCGAGCCGGCCCCGGCCGCGGACGACGACGACTCCGCCGAGGCCGACGACGACGACTCGGCGAAGGCGGACGACGACGACTCCGCCGCGGCCCCCGCGACCGCCGCCGACGGCTCCCCCGTGGCCGCCGAGGAGCCCCCGGCTCCGTCCGGTCCGGTCCCCCTGCCGGGGATCCAGATCTCCGCGAAGTACCGCGAGAACGCCCACAAGACCCTGCAGCACACGCAGGTGATCGGCGAGACGGAGGCCGACGGGACGGTCTCGTGGACCCCCGAGCAGGCCGGCGTGGTCGTCCTCGCGTGGGGCGAGAAGGCGAGCCTGAACGTCAGCGTCAAGCACGACGGCACGCAGCCGCTGGCCATCCTGATCGCGCTCTTCGCGGGCCTGCTCCTGCTCGGCGGCTCGGTCTACTTCTTCGTCGGCATGATGAAGGGCGCCCCCGCCCCGCCCCCGGGCCGCGCCGACACCTAGGTCACGTCCCGAACGTCGACGGGTGGTCCTTCCACCCGTCGCCCCCCTCGAGCAGCACCCGGCGCCGGATCGCGCGGACGTCGCCGCCGTCGAGGTCGATGACGTAGTACCCCGCCGCCCGGTCCTCGAGCGGCGAGCGGGCGCTCGTCGTGCCGCAGTTCAGGACCACCGTCGGCCCGCGGTCCGTACGCCAGCACTCGTGCTTGTGGCCGTGCAGGACGAGGTCCGGGGGCGCGCGGTCGAAGCTCGCGAGGACGTCGGCGACGTCGACGAGGCAGTGGCCGCCGCGGTCGTACGGCGTGCCGTCCCCCCACAACGGCGGGTAGTGCATCAGGTAGAGGACGCCCTGCCCCGCCTCGCGCGACTCCGCCACCAGCGCCTCCGCCCGCGCGATCGCCTCGGCGCCGTACTTCCCCGAGCTCCGGACCGTCGCGCGGCAGGGGTCCGTCGCGACCACGTCGAGGTCGCCGAGCCGGTAGCGCACCGGGTACCCGCCGTCGTCCCCGCCCGCCCACGCGCCCGCGTCCGCGTCCCACGTCCCGCCCCGCATCCAGGGGCCGAACCAGCGCTCCATCCGCGCGTCCCGGACCGCCCCCCGGGTGTACCGGTCGTGGTTCCCGGGGATGACCACCGAGGGGACCGACTCGAGCAGCGGACCGAACGCCTCGCGCGCCAGGACGAACTCGGGATCGCTCGACATCGCCGTCACGTCCCCCGTCATCACGAACAGGTCAGGCCCGAAGTCGAGCGCGTCGGCGACCGCCTGCCGGACGATGTCCGTCGCGTCGAAGTAGTGGAGCCGCCCGAACCCGTACAGGTTCGCGAGCCCCAGCGCGCGCTTGCTGAACGAGGCGCGGAGGGAGGGCGGCTCGAAGAAGTGGACGTCCGTCATGTGGACGACGCGCACCGCCTACCCCTCCCGCGACGCGCGGTTCGCGATCGCCTCGCGCGCCAGCCGGTCACACCGCTCGTTCAGCTCGACCCCGTCGTGCCCGCGGACCCAGTGCCACACGACGCGCGGGAACCGCTCGAGCTCCTCCTTGATCTCCCCGATCAGCGCGCCGTTCGCCTTCGCCTTCCAGCCCCGCGCGAGCACCCCGATCGAGTACTGGGAGTCCGAGTGGACCACCACCGTCCGCTCCACCGGCGACGGGATCGCCCGCAGCCCTTGGAGCACCGCCGTCAGCTCCGCGATGTTGTTCGTCCCCTGCCCCAGCCACGTCGACCACTCCCGGACGTCGTCGCCGTCGATCAGCACCGTCCCGGCGCCGGACGGACCCGGGTTCCCGGTGCACGCGCCGTCGCTCCAGAGGTGCAGGTGCGCGGCCTCCTCCAGGTCCGCCGCCGTGCCCCCCAGGACCTCCGAGTTGTTCTTGGACTTGCCCGACGTGTTTCCCCATTCTTCGACCTGGGTTGGGTCGATGACCCTCAAGCGATCCTCGAAAGTCGAATAGAGCTTCTTCGCGTTCGGCCGGTAGGCGATCCGGACCTTCCCCGAGCGCTTCCGGAGGCGCCCGGAAGCGTCGCACTCCGCCCACACCTCGCCGTCCTTGAACTCCGCCTTCGTCCAGCCCATGCCGCCTAGGTCCCTCCGAGGAGCTTCATCCGCCAGTGCGCGTCCCGCTCCAGGTAGCCGTGGTCGCGGAACCAGCCGATCGACTTGTCGATCGCCTCGTCCAACGGCGTGACGGTGTACCCCAGCTCGGCCTGGGCGCGCGCGCAGTCGTAGTAGAGGTGCTGCATCGAGTACTTCACGGTGACGCTGTCGATGAGCGGCTCGCGCCAGCGCGCGACCACGTCGCCGGCGACGCCCATCGCCCGCATCATCCACACCGGGACCCGCCACGAGCGCCGCTGCCGGCCGCCGATCCGGCCCACCGCCTCGAACATCCCGGCGTAGTCGACGTTGGTCCCCGACAGCAGGTACCGGCGCCCCACCTCGCCCTTGTCGAGCGCGAGCAGGTGGCCGCGCGCGACGTCCTCGACGTCGACGACGTTCATCCCCCCGGCGCCGTAGGCGAAGTAGGTCCCCACGAGGATGCGGAGGACGATCCGGCCGGTCGGCGTGGGGCGGTGGTCGCCGACCCCGAACGGGAACGCGGGGTTCACGATCGTCACGGGGACGCCGCGGCCGGCGAACTCGAGCGCGACGAGCTCGGCCTCGTGCTTGCTGAGGACGTAGTGCGACGCCTGCCCGTGCTGGTTGAAGGCGACCTCCTCGGTCGACGCCTCCTCGCCGTCGAGGACGCCGACGGCGGCGATGCTGCTGGTGTGCACGATCCGCTCGACGCCGCGCTCCTCGCAGGCCGTGAGCACGTTCCGCGTCCCTTGGACGTTGACCTGGTACATCGACCGGTAGTCCCGCATCCAGAGCTTGTAGACCGCGGCGCAGTGGACGGCGCCCTCGCAGCCTTCGACGGCGTCGAGCAGGGCGGGGAGATCGCGGAGGTCGGCGACGACGGTCTCCACCCCGAGGTCGGCGATCGCCGCCGCGGACTCGCCCGGGGCGAGGCCGACGCGGACGGTGTCCCCCCGCTCGACCAGCTGCCGGACGACGTGCTGGCCGATGAACCCGGCTCCTCCGGTGACGAAGACCTTCACGACTCGACCTCGTACGCCTTGAGCTTCCGCCAGAGCGTCGCCTTGCTGATCCCGAGCGCCTTGCTGGTTCGCGTCCGGTTGCCCCCGAAGGCGGCCAGCGCGCGCTCGATGTGGGCCCGCTCGATCTCCTTGAGCGACGGGAACTGGTCCACCTCGGGATCGTCGACCTCGAGCGGGGGGCGGACGACCGCGAGCTGGAACGGGTCCGAGATCGTGTCCCACTCCCCGGAGGTGGCGGGGCGGAGGCGGAAGGCGTCGGCGCTCAGCGAGGTCTGCGGCGACGGCGTCCGCTCCATCCGGGGCAGGTCGTCGACGTCGACGCGCGTCCCGCGCGCGAGGGTGACGGCGCGCTCGATGGCGTTCTCGAGCTCCCGGACGTTCCCCGGCCAGCGGTGGCGACGCAGCCGCTTCATCGCCTCCCTCGTGAAGCCGGTCACGCCGTTGCCGAGCTTGCGGGCGAACCGGGCGAGGAAGTACTTCGCGAGGATCTCCACGTCCCCCTCGCGGTCGCGCAGCGGCGGCACCTCCACGGCGATGATGTTGAGCCGGTAGTAGAGGTCCTCGCGGAACGCCTTGGCCTCGATCATCGCCTCCAGGTCGCGGTTGGTGGCCGCGACGAGGCGGGCGTTGACGTTGGTCGCCTCGTTCCCCCCGACGCGCCGCACCTCGCCCGTCTGCAGGAACCGGAGCAGCTTCACCTGGGTGGCCAGCGACGTCTCGCCCACCTCGTCGAGGAAGAGCGTCCCCGTGTGCGCCTCCTCGAAGAGGCCCGCCTTGCTCCGGATGGCCCCCGTGAAGGCGCCCTTGACGTGCCCGAAGAACTCGGACTCCTGGAGGTTCTCCGGGATGGCGCCGCAGTTGACGGCCACGAAGGGCTTGTCGACGCGGGGGCTGAGCTGGTGGATGGCCTGGGCCACGAGCTCCTTGCCGGTGCCCGACTCGCCCACGATGAGGACGGTGGCGCCGGTCCGGGCGACCTGCCCGACGAGGCGCATCATGCGGACCATGGCGGGGCTGCGGCCGACGATCTCGGTCGTCGACGGCTTGGCGTGGAACCCCGACTTCCCCTCGAGGTCGCGGACCTTGCCCGTCAGCTGCGCCTTCTCCGCGGCCCGGGCGGCGAGCAGCAGCACCTCCTCCCCCTTGAACGGCTTGGTGATGTAGTCGTACGCGCCGGCCTTCATGGCGAGGACGGACGACTCGACCGAGCTGAAGGCCGTCATGATCACGACCTGGGTCCGCGGCCGCGCCTTCTTGGCCATCTCCAGGAGCTCGAGCCCGTCGTACGGGAAGCCCAGGCGGAGGTCGGTGAAGACGACGTCGTAGTCCACCTCGTCGATCGCCTCGACGGCCCGATCCCCGTCGGAGACGGCGTCGACCTCGTACCCCTCCGTCCGGAAGAGGCGGGTCAGCAGCTCGAGGGTCTCGACCTGGTCGTCGATGACGAGGATGCGCGGCATCGCGCCTAGTCTAAGGCCCCGAGGGCCCCCCGCGGGAGGGGGTCGGGCTTGACGACCTCCGGCGGCAGGGCTACATCACGCCGCGAGCGGTTCCACCCCGGTGGTCGGGGTGCAACGGAAGCCGGTGAGACTCCGGCGCGGCCCCCGCCACTGTGACTGGGGACGCCTCCCGCAGACTGCCACTGGGCGCGAGCCTGGGAAGGCGCGGGGCGGCGGACGATCCAGGAGCCAGGAGACCGGACCGCTCGCGAACGCGGCGACCGTCGGGGAGACGGACGTCCTTTCCCCGAGCGAGATCCCATGAAGACTTCCCTGCACGCCCTCCTCGGCCTGACGGCCGTCCTGTTCCTGTTCGCGCTGAGCGGGTGCCCCCCCACCGACGACGACGACAGCGCCGGCGACGACGACGACGCCACCGCGGACGACGACGACGCGGCGGACGACGACGACGCTGCCGACGACGACGACGCCACCGACGACGACGACTCCGCGGACGACGACGACGACTCCGCCGACGACGACGACGACTCCGCCGCCGACGACGACGACGACTCCGCCGGCCCCGAGGAGCTCGCGATCGGCGGCTCGTGGGCCGACGGCTGGGGAGGCCTCCACGTGATCTCCTCCGACCTCTGGACGACGGGCACGGCCCCGACGGCGAGCGAGTACGCGATCACGCAGTACGACAACGCCGGCGGGTGGGCGGTCGCCCAGAACGCGGCCACCAACCTCTGGTCGCCGTCGCTGTGGAGCCGCTTCGACTTCCTCTGGGACGACGACGGCCAGCTCTGGTACTGCCAGACGGCGTTCGACGCCGCCGACGAGGAGACCGCGCTGGGCACCCCCGCGGCCGACCCCAGCAACCCCGCCGAGAGCGGCTGCGGCGCGTTCGGCTGGTCGAGCCTCGACGAGCACCAGGGCCCGCTCGCGATCATCGGCGTCTACGACGACGCGTGGGGCACGTTCAACGTCGTCCTCCAGGACTCCTGGAACACCGGCAGCCTCCACGCCGACACCGGCAGCAGCTACGCCATCAGCCAGTACAGCAACGACGAGGGCTGGGCCGTCGCCCAGAACGCGTCCACGAACGCCTGGAACCCGGACCTGTGGAGCCGGTTCGACTTCACCTGGTACGACGACCAGCCGTGGTACTGCCAGAGCGCGTTCGACGCGGCCGACGAGGCGGCGGCCCTGGCGGCGACGCCGGCCGACGCGACCGACCCGAGCAGCGGCGGCTGCGGCGGCTTCGCCTGGACCGGCCTCGGCGCCAACGGCGGCTTCCTGCCCATCACGGGCGCCTACACGGACGGCTGGGGCAGCGACCACACGGTCGCGTGGAACCTCTGGACGTCCGGCACGTCGACGTACGCGATCACGGTGTGGAGCGCCGACGACGGCTGGCTCGTGGCCCAGAACGGCTCCGACAACGCGTTCAACCCGGACCTGTGGAGCCGATTCGACTGGACCAGCTACGACGGCGACCTCTGGTACTGCCAGTCGGCCTTCGACGCGGCCGACGAGGCGGCGGCGCTGGCGGTCACGCCGGCGGACGCGACGGACCCCAGCAGCGGCGGCTGCGGCGGGTTCGCGTGGACGAACCTGACGCCGTGACGCGGTCGATCGTCGCGATCCTCGGGCTCGCGGGGGCGTGCGTCGCCCTCGCGGCCTGCGGGGCGCCGCCGGACGATGACGACTCGGCCGACGACGACGACTCGGCGTCCGACGACGACGACGACGACTCCGGCGACGACGACGACTCCGCGGCGCCTCCCCCGGCCTGCGTCTACGCCCTCGCGGCGGCCTGCGCGGACGTGGTGGTCGACGCCCCGGGGGCGTCCGGCGCCGGCTTCGGCGACCCGACCCTCGCGGTCAACGGCGTCCGCGGGGGCGGCCTCGCCGCCGGGGGGATGGACGTCTACTCGATGGGCCTGACCGCGGGCGTCAACGACACCCTCGTCCTCGCCTGGTCGGGCCGCCGCGTGGTCGACGTCCCCGGCCCCGACCTCGTCGTGTTCGAGAACCCGTTCGAGATCACGGGCCCCGACGACGTCTTCATGGACCTGCTGATCGTCGAGGTCTCGGGCGACGACGGCGCGACGTGGACGGCGTTCCCGCACGAGTACCTGGGAGGCGACGCGTACTCGTCCGACCCCGCCCACTGGGAGGGCTTCGCGGGCCGCACCCCGGTGCTCCTCCACGAGGCCGACAACCCGGTCGATCCGCTGGACGTCACCGTGGCGGGAGGCGACGCCTTCGACCTCGCGGACCTGGACGAGCACGCCGGCGGCGCGATCACCCACGTCCGCCTCCGGAGCGCGGGCACGGAGCACCCCGTCGACCCCGTCGCCAACGGCCCCGACGTCGACGGCGTCTACGCGGCGGAGCTCGAAGCCGCCGAGTAGATCAGAACAGTCGTGCGGGGGCGCGCGCGGGTACCGCACAGGCGGGACGATCCCCGTCCCGGGCAGCTCAGGTCTGCAGCGCCTCGATCGGGCCGACGCGCAGATCCGCGACGTCGTCGGCGATGCCCATCCCCGTCATCAGCGTCCGGAGGACGTGCTCGGGCTTGACCACCTCGCCGCCGGGGTCGGGCAGCCCCGTCCGCAGATCCGTCGGCGCCGGCCCCAGCCCCACGTCGCTGCTCGCCCCGATCGCCTGCCCCCCGCGGATGCCGGCGCCGAGGAGGAAGCAGGCGCTGCTGAGGCTGTGGTCGCGCCCCTCGTTGGCGTTGAGCATCGCCGTCCGGCCGAACTCGCTGAAGCCGACGATCGTCGTCCGGTCCAGCCAGCTCTCCCCCGTGCCGCCGTACTCGGTGCTCGCGAGGTCCTCGACCATGGTCGCGACGAGGTCGAACCCGCGCTCCTGGTTCGGCCCCTGCTCGAGCGCCCAGTTCTCGTAGTGGGTGTCCAGTCCGCCGGTGATCGTGAAGCTGACGACGCGGCTGATCCCGCGGGTGATCGCGCGCACCGCCGTGGCCGCCCGCGCCGCCGCCGAGTCGAGGCTGCCGATGCCGTACCGGTCGGCGATCGCCTCCATGTGGGGGTCGTTGGCGAGGAAGTCGAACTCGCCCGCGAGGCCACCCTCGACGACCTGCTGCGCGGCCCGCCGCGACCCCTCCCCCGTCTGCCACGCCGGCGACCGCTGCGCCCGGGGGCACGCCGCCGCGTCGATCAAGAGCTGATCGACGTGCCGC
Organism: uncultured Rickettsiales bacterium; assembly: GCA_964344575.1. Classification (GTDB taxonomy): domain Bacteria; phylum Myxococcota_A; class UBA796; order UBA9615; family UBA9615; genus JAAESI01. The sequence goes on from CAYFOA010000014.1 coordinate 27,334, forward strand.
GCCTCGAGCGCGCTCAGCCCGCCCGTCGGCTCCAGGGCGCGGAGGAGATCGTCGACCCCGTCCACGCTCATCGCCGTCGCCCACGGCGGCTGGTCGACGTTGTACGACTCCACCCGCAGGGCGAGGTTGGGGATCGGGTCCTGCGAGCCCGCCGCGGCCGCCAGCCAGGTCGCCCCCGCGCTCCCCCGCGCGAGCAGGCCGGACGGCGGCTTGCCGGTGATGAAGCGGCGCCGCCCGGCCTCGTGGGTCAGCGTCTCCATGCTCATCCCGCGGACGATCGCGAGCTTGTCGGAGTGCTGCGCGAGGCGGCCGATGTAGGGGCCGAGGTAGACACCCTCCTCGCTCCAGAAGGGCTGCGTGATGTGGCCCTCGTCGTCGAGCAGGTCGTAGGCCGGCTGGATGCGGGTGGCGGAGACGACCTCCTCGGTGAAGACCGAGGGATCGCGGGGGTCGAGGCCGAGGAGCACGTCCCAGCCGCCGCTGAAGTAGCAGAGGATGAAGTACCGGTCGGCCAGCTGCCCGGTCCCGGCGCCCGCCTGCGCGAGGTGGCGGAGCGGTCCGAGCCCCCCGAAGGCCGCGGCGGACGCGGTCGCGGCGGCTCCTCCGAGGAGGAGCTGGCGGCGGGTCGGGCGGGGGCGGCGGGTCGTCACTGCGTGTGGAAGTCCGGGTGCTGGATGAGCGCGACGCAGACCGCCGTCCACGCGCGGGCGGGGGAGCTCCCCGTGTGCTCGGCGGACTCGAACAGCCAGCGCCAGGGGTCGAGCCGCGCGTCGCCGGGGGCGACCTTGCGGCCGTGGAAGCGGAGCAGCAGGTAGGCGAGGTTCTCCTCGATCGCGGCGGGGTCCTCGGCCCAGGTCGTCTCCTCGCCGGCGTGGACCATGATGACGCGGGGCTGGTTCGGCAGCGCCAGCTCGCGGCCCACCGTGGTCGAGCAGACGTCCCGCGCGGCGTCGCCGAGGAACTTCTCGAAGATGAGCGACGGCTCCAGGTCCTCGGTCGTCCGGTTGATCCAGTCGGGCTCCCCGAGCGTCGCCGAGAGCTCCTCGAAGAGGTCGATCTCGTTGCCCTGGCTGTCGAACTCCGTCCAGCCGACGCCGCCGGTGACCTGGCGGATCGAGGCGTTGAGCTGCGCCAGGTCCATCCGGCGCCGGTCCCTCGTCCCCTCGTCGGACGCGGGGGCGCCGGGCACGAGCTCGCCGTCGGCCCCCGGCTCCAGGGCCACGTCCACGGTCCCGTCGTCGGGCACGCAGGAGGCGACGAGCGCCGCCGCGACCGCGATCGGGAGCAGGCGCTTCATCGCACCCTCGCGTAGACGGGGGACGTGACGATGTCCCGGACGAGCTGGGAGTAGCGGTAGTCGCCGGCCACGAAGTCCCGCTCCAGCTCGTCGATCCAGGCCTCCTCGTCGGGGGTCGGATCGCGGCCCAGGAGCCAGCGGGCGGCCGTCCGGACGGTGCAGTCGGTGAACCGCCCGTCGGCGACGCCCTGCGCGATCAGGGCCTTCGGTCCGAGCTCGACGTGGGCCTCGTGCTCGGGGCGGCGGAACTCGTAGGCGAGGAGCTTGCCGAGGTAGGGGGCCTGCTCGGGGGTGAGCGCGTCGACGAGGTAGTGCCGGTTGCAGTCGGCGCTGCAGCCGCCGTTGGCGGCGCACTCCACGCAGTCCGCCCGCTCGGCGGGGTAGGCGTCGGGATCGAGGAAGGCGACGCCGCTCGGGGTCCACCGGCCCCAGTAGGCGGCCGCGGGCTCGAGGAGGGCGTGGCAGTACTTGCAGCCGTCGCGGACCTGCAGGTCGAGCGGCGGCGGCTCCCCCGTCTCCGCCGGCAGTCCCGACTCGGGCGGCTGGAAGGGCTGGCAGAAGAGCGAGTTGTAGACGCGGTTGGCGCGCGCGCGCTGCGTCTGGAACCGGAGCAGGAACGCCGGCGACGTGAGCACCCCGGCGTGCTCCTCCGACAGCGGGATCTCGACCCAGGTGTCGGCGTCGAGGTAGTGCAGGTCCGGGAGCTGGTGCTTCGGCAGCGGCGCCGGGGCGACGGTCATCGGTCCGCCGTAGTCCGACTGGTGCGTCCAGTAGTGGACCAGGGGTCCGTTGATGTAGGCGGTCCGGCCCTCGAAGAGCTCGAGGTAGGAGGCGTCGCGGGCGATGACGTCGGCCACCCGGAGCTCGACGTCGCGCCCGAACGCGGCCCGCATCGGCGTCTCCGTGCCGCCCCACCGGCAGCGGTTGAGCGCCTCGCCGCAGCCGCACTCGACGTCGCGCAGCCCGCGGAGGGAGCAGTCGGCCCCGGTGCTCGTGAACTCGGTCGTCTGCGCCTCGTAGGCGCACACCCGGCGGGGGTTCTCGGGGTCCCAGTAGGGCGCGACCTCGACCCACCCCTCGCGGAACGTCCCGTCGTCCCAGGCGTACGCGATGGGGAGGCCGTTGGCGTCGAACTCGGCGGGCTCGTCCGCGCAGGGGACGCGGTCGCCGCGGTACATCGTCGCCGCCTGGGGGGACCACAGCGCGCCCCCGCTGCCGGACAGCCCCACCCGCCCGGGGGTGATGCGGACGTTGGTGACGTTCGGCCAGAACAGCTCGCCGTGGCGGCGGACCACCCGCTCCACGAAGGCGTCGCCGGCGAGCCACTCGTCGATCAAGGCGTCGGGCACCACGCCCCCGGCCTCGTCGACGAGCGCGTACTCCTCGATGCTGGGGACCACCCCGCGGAGGTCCAGGCTGAGCGAGCGGAGGAGCCGGTAGGGGTCGACCTCGACGGCCTCCGGGGGGCACCACGCGGGCGAGTCCGCGGGGACCGACGTCAACGGCAGGAGGGCGAGCAGGACCGCGACGAGCGGCCAGCGGCGGCGGAGGACGCGGCTCACGGCGGGAACCCTCCGGCCGCCCACGCCCGGATGGCGAGCAGCTCGCCCGGGCCGAGCGGCTCGAAGTTGGGGTTGGTCCCGTTGTTCAGGGGCATCGCGCCGGACTCGACCTCCTGGAGGATGACAGGGTACTCCGCTTCCCAGGCCGCCCGGGTATCCAGAAGGTGCGCGCCTCCCGCAGACGCGTGGCAGGGCGTGCAGTAGCGAGTGAAGAGCGGGGCGATGTCCGCTTCCCAGGTGGGGATCTCGAACTCGCCCACGCCGAACGGGAGCGACGCCGAGGCCTCCTCTCCGGTGCGCCAGCGGGCGACGACGTCGAGCCGGTGGGGTCCGTCCTCAAGCTCCAGGGGGTCGAGGACGAGGGACGACGCGACCTCGCCGGTCTCCACGGCCAGCTCCGCGTCGCCGTCGATCGCGGCGGTGATCGACCGCGGCCCGACAGGGGAGGAGACGAAGACGTGGACCTCGGCCGGCTGCTCGAGCCCGGCGCCGGCCTCCAGCTCGCCGACGAGGATCAGCTCCCGGCGGGGCGTGACCGCGACGAGGCCCCGCTCGGGGACACGCCCCAGCAGGCGTCCGGCGGGGTCGACGTCCAACGGGACGAACCCTTCGGAGAGGCCTTCGACGCGGTCCCAGGAGGCGCCCTGGTGCGCGAACGCGTGCCCCTCCGCGAACACCCACGCCCGCGGGCTCGACGTCGAGGCCAACACCGCGTCGGGGGCGAGCCCGTCGGGGAGCTCCCAGGCCACGGCGCTGCCGTCCGGGGCGCGCGCGACCACGCCCTCCGAGGTCGCGATCCAGACGGTCCCGCCCGCGTCGGTGGCGAGGCCGCGGACGTCGCCCGCGAGCACCTCCGGCGAGGCCTCGAGCCCATCCCCGGACTCGGCTCCGTCGGCCGCCCTCACGAACCACGCCCCGGCCTCCGCCCCAGCGACCCACAGGCCCCAGGACTCGGGCGCCGCGGGATCGGGGCCGCGCGCCAGGGCAGGCCGGTCCACCGGGAGCACGTCCCCCGCCACCGACGCCAGGGCCCCGTCGCGCCAGCGCAGCAGGCCGCCGGACGCGGGGGCGATCCAGAGGCCGGCGCCGTCGGCCACGAGGCGGGCGGGGCCGATCGCGGCGAGGTCCGGATGCGGCGACAGGAGGAGCGCGTCGCCGACCAGTCGGGCGAGCCCGTCCTCGGTGGCGACCACGACCTCACCGTCGGCCAGGGTCGCGGCGTCGAACGCCTCGTCGGCCACGGCGTCGAGCAGGACGGGCGCCGTCCCGAGGAGGTCCTGCCGGACGAGGTCGCCCCCCAGGGTCGTCACGACGCCGAGGTCATCGAGCGCGACGGCGCCCCCCTCCGCCCCCGGGACGACGTCCACGATCACGGCCTCGGCAGCGTCCGCCCGGACCGGCAGAACGTCCGGCGCGGGGGGCGCGCAGGACACCAGGAACGCGCACGCGATCGTCGGGCGGAGGCTCCTCACGTACTCCAGCCTCACGCGCGCGGGTCTGCACGTCAATCGGGGAGTGCCCGAGCGCTTCGCCGGGCGATCCGTGGTTCACTCTGCGCCATGGCACCCCCGAGGGCTCACGCTGCCTCCTTCGCCGCCGCCGTGGTCGCGGGCTTCGTGCTCGCCGGGTGTCCGATCGAGCCCCCCGCCGACGACGACGACGCGACCGGCGACGACCCCGCGCAGCCCGCCTGCGACCCCGCCCTGACGCTGGCCCCCTCGGTCCCCCTGACCACCCCCCTCGGTCTCGCCGCCTTCATCGCCTCCGGGGGGACGGGGGACTACCGCTTCGCGCTCGTCGAAGACGCGTCGGGGGCCATCGTCAACGAGCTCACGGGCGCCTACCTGGCGGGCGAGACCCCCGGCGGAGCCGACGTCGTCGAGGTCACCGACGTCGGCTGCGACGGCGCGGCCCAGGCGTCGATCGAGGTCGTCCCCCCGCTGTCCGTCATCCCCGAGCTGGTGGAGGTCCTCCCGGGAACGACGTTCACGTTCGAAGTCACGGACGGCTCGGGCGACTTCAGCTGCCTCGTGCTCGGCGCCGGCCTCGGCGGCGAGGTCTCCGAGGACTGCACCTACACCGCCCCCGCCGCCGGAGAGGGCTGGGACGTGGTCCGGGTCACGGACGCGGGGACCGGCGACTCCATCGACGCCGAGGTCCACGTCACCCCGGACGCCACGCTCGACACCGACGCCACCCGGCTCTACCTGCCGCTCGGCTCGACCTGGGCGATGGCCGTCGACGGCGGCAGCGGGTACATCGACGGGGAGGTGGTGACGGGGAGCGGCGTCGGCGTCGATCTCGGGACCGGGCTCCTCACGGCGGAGTCGCCCGGAGCCGCCCACATTCGCTTCACCGATCGGTTCGCGGGGCTCACGCTGGACGTCCGCGTCGCCACCGTGGGAGCCCACGCCGCGCCGGTGGAGCGGGCGGGCGCGTCGACCCTGGGGGGGACGATCCTCACCCCCGGAGACGTGACCGGCGACGGCCTCCCCGACGCGCTCCTGTCCCACCGCGAGCCCGACCTCGGCGCCCACGACGGCGGCGCGGCGTTCCTCTACGCGGGGACCGACGACGGCCTCGACCCGACCCCCGTCCGGATCTGGGCGGGCGACGGCTGGGAGGACGAGCTCGGCCGCTCCATGGCGGTCGGCGACTTCGACGGCGACGGCGTGGCCGGCCTCGCCCTCGGGGTCAACCGCTCCGACGACGGCGGCGGCAACGACAGCGGGGAGGTCCGCGTCTACGCCGGCCTCCCCGGAGGCGGCTTCGCGGACGAACCCTCGGTCGCGCTCTACGGCCCCGGGGGGAACGCCCGCGTCGGCTTCTCCGTGACCGCGTGCGACTTCGACGGGGACGGCGTGACCGACCTCGCGGCGGGCGGGATCCGCGGCGAGGACAGCACCGTCCTCGACGTCGCGATCAACCAGGGGCTCGTCCAGATCCACCTCGGCGGCCCCGACGGCCTCGACCCGTCCCCGTCGCAGACCGTCTACGGCGTGACTTGGGACGACGGCGACGGCGCCTGGGTCGCCCGCGCCGACTCCCGCCTCGGCTCCGACCTCGCCGCGGGAGACTTCGACGGCGACGGCCTCTGCGACCTCGCGGGCGCGGCGTACGAGTACCGGACCGACGGCGCGGGAAACGACGGCAGCGTCTGGATCTGGTCGGGCCGCGCGGGCGAGGACGGCACCCCCGGCGGCGTGAGCTTCGACCCCGTCGTCCAGATCGTCGCGGACGGAGGGCTCGCCAACGAGACCCAGCTGGGGCGCGGCCTCGCCGCCGGGGACCTCGACGCGGACGGCCTCGACGACCTCGTCGTGACCGAGCGGAACGCCAACTACGACGGGACGTCGCGCGCCGGCGCGGTCCACGTCTACGCCGGCCGCACGAGCTGGGCCGCCCCGCTCCTCGTCGCGCCCGACGGCGCGGACTGGACCGTCATCGGCGACAACAACAACGACTACCTCGGGACCTGTGCAGCCGTCGCCGACCACGACGACGACGGTGCGCTCGACCTCCTCGTGGGCGCCCCCGCCGACGAGGGCCTCGGTTCCGAGAACGGGGTCGGCGCGGCGCTGCTCTTCGCGGGCGTCCCCGGCGCCCTCCCCGAGGCGACGCCCACCGTCCTCGCCGTCGGCGCGACCCCGGGCGACTGGTTCGGCCAGCAGGTCGGCGTGGTGGGCGACCTCGACGGAGACGGGGTCGGCGACCTCCTGGTCCACGCCGGTCGGGAGGAGTCGCTCGGCTGGAACGTCGGCCGCCCCTTCTTCGTCTCGTCCGACCCCTCCCGGGAGCCCGTCCCGCTCGACTACCCCGGCGGCCCGGGGCGCCTCAACCTCGGCGCCGGGCTGGCGTTCGCGGACCTCGACGGCGACGGGGCGGACGAGCTCGTCGTGGGCGCCCACGACGCCACTTGGGCCGGCGATCGATACTCCGCCGGGATCGTCTGGGTGTACGCCGAGGACGCGGGGGCGGACGACGGCTTCGACGAGGACCCCGACGAGCTGTTCGGTCACGCGGGGCACAGCGCCAGCGACGAGTTCGGCTACCGGGCCGCGAGCGCGGGAGACTTCGACGGCGACGGCTGGGACGACCTCGTCGTGCTCGCCGAAGGAGACGAGGCGCCCGGCTCCTTCGACCCCGACCAGTTCGAGAGCGACGACCCCTGCGCCGGCTACGGCGGGAACAACGCCGGCGCGCTGTACGTCTTCCGCGGAGGGCCCGGGGGGCTCGCGGCGACGCCTGCGTTCGCCTGGTACGGGGCCCAGAACGGGGCCGGGATGCACGCGTTGGCCGGGGGTGGAGACGTCGACGGAGACGGACGCGCCGACGTGATCGTGGGCAGCCTCGACCACGACCGCCCGGACGAGGACGAGGGGGGCAACTCCGGAGCGGTGCACCTCCTCCTCGGGCGCGCCCTGCCCGACGACCGCATCGCCGTCGCGTGCGCCCCCGACTGGACCTGGGTGGGCCTCCAGGGGGGCGATCGGGTCGGCCGCAGCGTGGCGTTCCCGGGCGACGTGGACGGCGACGGCTGCGACGAGCTCGCGTTCGGCGCGGAGGCGGAGGACCTGGAGGAGCTGAACGACCGCGGCATCGTCCGCGTCGTCCGCGGCTGGGGCGGCGCCGGCTGCCCCGCCGAGCCCGCCATGACCACGCTGGGGCTCGAACAGAGCGCCGCGCGGCTCGGCTGGTCGATGGACGGCGGGCACGACGTGGACGGCGACGGCGTCCCCGACCTCCTCGTCGGCGCCTACGACTGGAACGGCAGCGGCACCGACACGGGGGCCGCGTTCCTCGCCTCGGGGGCGTGGCTGGGGTCGTTGCCGACCCACGATCCCGCGGACACCGAGCCCGTTCCGGAGCGGCTCGTGCCGTCCGACGGGACCCGGTGGCAGGTCGACGGCGCGCTGCCCGGAGAGGAGCTGGGACGGAGCGTCGCGCTGGTCCCCGGGCTGGGCCCTGACGGGGCGACGGGGATCGCGGCAGGGAGCTTCTTCGGCGCCCGCAACGGCACGCTCTCCAGCGGCGGTGCCGTCCTCGCCGTGTTCGACCCGGACGCCGACCCGCCCGGCTTCCCCGAGCGTCCCTGGGCGGTCCTGGGCGGGGAGTCGACGGGGAGCCGGCTGGGCGGTGGGGTGGCCGCCACCGAGGGCTTCGTCGCGGTCTACGGGCAGCGCGCCGACGCGATCGCGATCGACGCAGGCGGGGTCTACGTCCTCCCCCTCGACGCCTTCGACGACCCGTGATCGGGGCCCGCCGGCGGCGCCGCGAGACGCCCTGGGGCGACGTCCACCTCCGCCGGACGACCGGCGGCATCATCGAGGTCGTGGCCCGAGTCCGCCGCGCCCGCGTCTGGGGGCTGGGGTTCGCCCACGCGCTCGACCGGGGGCTTCAGATGAGCGTCCTCCGGGCGGTGGGGCGGGGGCGGGCGGCGGCGCACCTGCGCGACACGCCGGGGACGCGGGCGCAGGATCGGATGCTGGTGCGGCGCGGGATCCCCGGGGGTGCGGCGCGGGACGTGGCGGCGCTGTCGACGGCCTCCCAGGGGGAGCTCGAGGCCTACTGCGCGGGCGTGAACGCCGGCCTCGCCGCGGCCCCCGCTCGCCCCATCTGGTCGCTCGCCGTCGATCTGCCCGACGCGCCGTGGACTCCGGCGGACTCCCTGACGGTGCTCCGACTGTTCGCCTGGACCAGCCTCGCCCAGACCCAGGAGATGGTGGAGCGGCTCCTGATCCGGTCCGCCGTGCGGGGGACGCCGGCGGATCTCGCCGCGCTCCAGGAGACATTCGCGCCGGCCGCGGACCGGTTCGACCGGTCGCTCGCCGACGGCCTCGTGCTGGCCGAACCGGCGGTCGAGCTCGATCCCGTGGCCGCCTCGGCCGTGCCCGGGCTGCGGGGGTCCAACGCGTGGGCCCTGGCCGGAGAGTGGACGGTGTCGGGGGCGCCGATGCTCTGCAACGACCCCCACCTCGAGGCGCAGTCGCTCCCCCCGGCGTTCTACGAGGCGGCCCTCCGGGACGACGACGGCTGGGCGATCGGGGTGACCGTGCCGGGCCTGCCGGGGGTCGTGGCGGGCCGGTTCACGCACGTCGCGGTGGGGGTGACGTACGCGTTCGTGGACCAGGTGGACTTCTTCGTGGAGGAGGTGCGCCGCGGTCGCGTCCGGCGGGGGGACGGGTGGGCGCCGCTGGAGCGGGACCCGGAGTTCGGGGGGGCGTGGCGGACGGAGCGGGGGGTGCTCGAGAACGAGAACGAGAACGAACACGAGAACGAACACGAACACGAGAACGAACACGAGAACGGGCGTCCTCCGCGGGACGGGCGGTACCTGGCGCGGGCGTGGGTCGCCGATCGCTGGCCGCTGTCGGCCGCGTTCGACGTCCCCCGCCGCCTGGAGCGGGCCCGGACCCTCGCCGAGGCGATGGACGTCGCCGCCTCGACGCCCCTCCCCTTCAACTACGCGGTGGCCGCCGCCGACGGCGGGATCGGCCTCCAGCAGTCGGGCCTCGCCCCGGTCCGGCCGGCGGGCGCGTCGGGCCTCGTCCCCCTCCCCGGCTGGGACCCGGCCACTGCCTGGGGCCCGTCCCCGGCGCCGGCGTCCCGCCTCGCCCGCCGCGCGAACCCGCCCGCCGGGTTCGTCGTCACCGCCAACGAGCCGCTGCTCCCGACGCGGGGGCCCGGCGTCGTCAACGCGGCCCTCGCCCGCGACCGCGCCGACCGCATCGCCCACCTCCTGCAGGGGGTGACCCGGGCGACGCCGGCGCAGATGACCGCGATCCAGGGCGACCTCGTCTCCCTCCGCGCCCGCCGCTGGCTGGAGGAGGCGGGCGCCCTCCTCCCCCGGACCCCCGCGGGCCGCGCGCTGGCGGCGTGGGACGGCGTGGTCCGCGCCGGGAGCAAGCTGCCCACCCGCTTCGGCCGGTGGGTCGCCGAGGCGATGCACGCCGCCTGGGGCGACGTCTTCGCCCGCGCCGACGCGACGCACGCCGACCCCGCCGACGCCCCCGTCGACGGCCTCGACCTCCCTCGCGAGCAGGCCCGCTGGTGGCTGGAGTCGAACGTCCTCGCGGGCCAGCACCCGGGCTTCGAGGCGGCGCTCCTGGACCCGGGTTCGGTCCTCTGGCGCGACCGGGACCGGGAGGAGCTCCTCGCGGCGGCGGCCGCCCGCGCGCTCTCCGGCCCGGCCGCCCCCCACCGCCGCGCCCAGCGCGCCCCCCGCGGCTTCTTCCTCCTCGAGGGGACGCCCCTGACCCGCCGCGTCGAGGTCCCGGGCACGTCCGGGACGGTGCTCCAGGGCCGCCTCATCCGCGTCGCCGGCCGCCTCGCCGTCCTCCGCCCCGTCTGGCGCCTCGTCGCCGACCTGGGCGAGGACGCGGTCCACACCGCGCTGCACGGAGGTCCCTCGGACCGCCTCGGGACGCGGCGGTACCGGGGCGATCTCGATCTGCACGCGGCGCTCCGAACCAAGCGGATCCCGCTGCCCGACCCGCCCTGACGAGATTCCTCACGTACGCGGGCGGGTCCTTGTGTTACAACGTCCTCTGATCCCACTTCCCCGAATCCGCGGGGCCTGGGACCGCGACATCGCAGCTTGGAGGTACCAACGGTGGGTACCGCAAAGCGTCAGAACCTCTCCTCCGCTCCCGAGACGTCCGTGCAGGCCAAGGAGGCCGCGTCGACGAGCCTCGGCGGCTTCGGCCAGTCGAACCCCAACGCGGTCGCCGGCAGCTCCGGCCAGTTCGCGTCGCAGGCGGCGTCCTCGAGCGTCCAGTTCAAGGTCGACGCCAGCAGCAGCACGCAGGTCCAGTTCCACGGCGGCGGCGGCGGCGGCAAGGACGTCCACGCGACGGCCAAGGGGGCGTTCCAGGGGAGCGGCAGCGCCCTCCCCCACGCCGGCAAGATCGAGTCCAGCTTCGGCGCGGACATGAGCTCCGTGCAGGCCTACACCGGCCCCGCCGCGTCGGCCGCGTGCGAGAGCCTCGGCGCCCAGGCGTTCACGATGGGCAACAAGATCGCGTTCGCCGACAACAGCCCGTCGGTCCAGCTCGCCGCCCACGAGGCGGCGCACGTCGTCCAGCAGGCTCAGGGCGTCTCGCTGTCCGGCGGCGTCGGCAAGGCCGGCGACAAGTACGAGGTGGCGGCGGACAACGCGGCCGCGGCGGTGGTCCAGAGCAAGGACGCCAGCGGCGACCTCGGCATCAGCAAGGGCGGCGGCGGCAGCGAGGGCGTCCAGGCCAAGCTCGACGGCCTCCAGTTCAAGGAGGACATCCAGTTCCTCGGCCCGCAGCTCGGGCAGCCGATCCCCGAGGGCGAGGAGAAGCCCGAGCACCTCGACTCCCCGAAGCAGCGCAAGTGGAGCCCGGACCAGTACATCGAGATGTGGGAGGCCGAGCAGGGCCGGACCATGACGAAGGCCGAGAAGAAGACCCTCGCCCGGGGGTGCATCGGAATCGTCGCCCTGAACCTGAGCGGCGGCGGCAACCCGCCCCTCGACCACGCCTACGACAGCTTCGACGCGGCCATGAACCTCGTGAAGAAGTGGAACAAGTTCATCGACGCCCACCGCGGCGAGGTGACGTCCGACGGGCAGGTCATCGGCCAGAACTGGAAGGCCGTGCTCTTCGCGAAGCTCTTCTGGTCGAACCAGAAGGGCACCGAGGAGGAGCGCAAGAAGTCCGATCCGAACGCGTTCAAGGGTGACCCGAACGCCGACGGCAAGATCGACATGACCGACTACCAGTACAAGGCGCAGCCGGGCGGGTACATCAACTTCGACTACGCCTTCTGGGACGAGCAGGGGCAGTGCTTCTGGCACGCCAACCACTGCGAGCCGGGCATGCAGGTCTACCAGTCGACCAAGGACAAGTTCGCGGCCGGCTACATCGACTTCGATCGCATCGCCTACTGCGCCGCGATCGCGACGAACTACAAGGCCCCGGCGGCCGCGGCGGCCCACTGATGAGCGGACTCGACACCCGCCTCGGCCAGGCGGTCACGCTCACGGGCCGGGCGGCGAACGCCGCGATGGGCGCCGTGGTGCTCATGGAGGACCGGACGCCCGTCTACCTGCTCGGCAAGGAGGAGTGGGACGACGAGAACGGCTCGACGGTGGCCGTGAGCGGCACGCTCCGCCGTCGCAGCCTCGCCCCCGACCCGACGGTCGACGCGGACGGCGCCATCAGTCACGGCATGATGGGCGACGCGTGGGTCATCGAGGACCCGACCTGGGCCCTCGTCTCCTGATCGCCTGAGCCGCGGCGTCCCCCGCCAGCCACCCCATCGCCATCACCTGCCACTGCGGGTTGATGGTGATCGTGCTCGGGAACACCGACGCGTCCGCGACGAAGAGGTTGTCGGTGCCGTGGACGCGGAAGTCCGGGCCCACCACCCCCTGCTCCGGATCGACGTTCATGACGAGCCCGCCCTGGGGGTGGCCGGAGCTGAACGCGAGGTGCTCCGGAGTAGGCGCCACCTCACGGATCCGGGCCACCAACTCACGCCGCTTGCCGAGCCACCGTGAGTCGAAGACGTCGCGGTCACTCACGCTCCTCACGCCGGCCAGCCCGACCCGCTCCGCGCCGGCGTGGAGGTACCCCTCCACGAGGTCGGCCAGCGACCTCCAGACGATGTCCATCTGGTGCGGACTCACGGCGAAACTCACGCCGCCGTTCTTGTCCACGCGACCGTCGCTCGGCGAGCCGATGGTGTTGACCGCGAACCCGACGCGATCCCACTTCGTCATCCACTCACGATGCTCACGCCCGACCCCCGGGGCGAGGGTCGAGAAGATGGTCGGCGTGATCCAGCCGTTCTCCAGGATGTACGTCTCGTCGCCCGGCTTGGACGCCACGAACCCGACCTGCTGACCCGCCTCGCCGGGGATCGGGTGCCGGTCCGGCCACTGCCCGATCACGGCGGTCCCGTAGTTGAACCCCAGCCGCTGCCCGACGAGGTGCGCGCCGGGGATCCGGCCCAGCCCCCGCGGGCTCCGGCCCATCGACCGGAGCAGCAACGCCGGGCTGCCGATCGCCCCCGCTGCGAGCACCACGTGGTCGACCTCCACGATCTCCGCGCGCCCCTGGATCTTCAGCCCCGTGACGCGGACGTCCTCGCGCCCGCGCCGCTTCGCCACCAGCCGCTTGACCGGCATGTTGGGGTGGACCCGCGCCCCGGCCGCCTCGGCGTCCCGCAGGAACGTCCGGTCCATCGAGAGGTGGTGCCCGAACCGGCAGCCGTGGTTGCAGTAGCCGCACGCGAGGCACCGTGAGCCGCGGACGTCGCCCTGGTAGTGGGGCTGTCCGGCGTGCATGTGGGCGTGAGTCGCGACGTCCGTCCGGAGCAGCCCGACCATCAGGTCCGCGCTCGCCATCCCCTTGGCGAAGACGTGCGACGGCGTCGTGAGCAGGTCCTCGGCGTACTCGGTGAACCGCTGCCGCTCCTCGACGGCGTCGATGGCCGCCGACATCGCCGCGCGGTCGAACCCCGCCCCCTCCCGGAGCCAGTGGTCCAGCGTCGTCTTGCGCGGCCGGATCGTGACGCCCTCGTTGATGACGGAGCTTCCGCCGACGACCCGCCCCGCGAGCACGCGGAGGTCCTGGTCCCGCGAGGGGAAGAGGACGCCGCGGTCGTACAGCAGCGCCATCGCCGCCATCCCGTCCGTGGGGAAGTCGCGCGGGTGCAGCCGCGGGCCGGCCTCGAAGATCGCGACGTCGGCGTGAGGGGCGAGCCGGGCGGCGGCCACCGCGCCTCCGCAGCCGGACCCGATGACCGCGACGCGCGGGCGGCCGTCGTTCGCGAACAGCCGGCTGCCGTCGATCCCCCGCCCCTCGGCGTGACGGACCCGGATGGCGGCGTGGTCGATGCGCCGGCGGCGCTTCCGCGTCCACACCTCCGACTCCGCCTCCTCCGGCGCCACGGCGAGGACGCGCGCCTGCCTCCACAGCGGCGTGAACCCCGTGACCCGGTCGCTCGCGGGGGAGCTGTAGTAGGCGAGGTTGCAGACCTCCTTGAGGAACCGGGCGAGGTCGCGGGTGGACGGGAAGTCCGGGCCGGCGACGCGCTTGACGACGTCGAGGAGGCCGGGCCCCCAGCGGTCCTCGGGGTCGAAGAGCCGCTCGACGAACTCCGCCCGCTCCGCGTCGTCGAGGGCGTCGGGGAGCCGGCGGTAGGTGGTGACGGACAGCGCGGCGACGACGTCGAGGAGCTGCCGGATGCCGCGGCGCGCCTCGGGCTGGGGGAGCGCCTTGCAGAAGTCGGCCAGCCGCCCGCCGGCGTTGTGCACGCCGCGGTCGTCGTCCGTCAGTCCGAGGACGTGCGGAAGGATCGCCTCGAACGTGAGGCGTCGCGTCCGACCCAGCGCGCGTCCCCGTTCGCTCGCCACCGCCGACACCAAGTCCCGTGGCTTCTACCACGGCCCCCGGAGCGGGGTCAGTCGGCCACGGGGCCGAACCCGGGGGCGAAGAGGCGGACGAACGCCGGCGGGTTGCGGATGCCCTGCCGGAGGAACACGTCGTCGGCCTGACGGCGCGCGGCGGCGGCCGTGGAGGCGGGACGGAGCGCTGCCAGACGACGCCTCGCGGCGGCCGCGTACAGCGTCATGTCCTGCAGGTCGAGGGCGGCGATGAGCTCCTCCAGGCGGCGCGCCGCCGGCTCGGTCTTCCCCTCCGCCGCGTCGGCTCCCGCCACCAGCAGCTCGCCCAGGGGCGAGGCCCACCCGATGCGGCGCCTCGCGATCCGGCGCGCGCAGCCGCGGGCCTCTGCCAGCAGCCGCGACCGCGTCGGGAGCTCGATCGCCGCCAGCTCGGCGTCGTCGGCCGCGGCAGGGTGGTCCCCGGCGAGGTCCGCCCCGCCGTGCGTCGCCGCCGCGAGCGCCGTCCGTCCCTTGAGGTACAGCGCCTCGAGGTGGAGCTGCTCGACGGCCGTCAGCTGCGCCTTCTTCAGCCGCGGCCAGTCCCGCGCGAGCCGCTGCCAGGCCCTCACCCCGTCGCCCCCGTAGAGGTCGATCGTGGCGTCCGCGTACATCCCCTCGTAGTGCTGGAGGAGGAACCCGCGGCCGTGCCACGGCTCCATCGCGCGGGCCACCGCCCGCCGCGCCGCCGCGACCGCGTCGTCCACCAGCCAGACGATGTTCATGCAGCCGTTCCGGAAGCTCGTCGACGTGAACCGGTCGCCGCGGGAGTCCGCGTCGGCGATGTACGCCGGCGCCCGGAGCTTCATCTCCCCGACCTCGCCGAGCTGCAGCAGCGCGAGCATGAGGAAGTGCCGGGTCGTCGCGATCTCCAGCGTCACCCCGCTGCAGTAGTCGAGGTAGATGGACTCGGACTTCTCCGCCATCTGCCGCGCGCGGCGCCACTCGCCCCCCTGGTAGGCCGTCATCGCCGCCCCGAAGGCGACCATCCCGCGCAGCTGCGGCGCCCCCAGCCGCTCCGCCACGGCCGCCGCCTCGCGGAGGATCGACCGCGCTCGCGTCCGCCCCGCCTCCCCCTGGCACGCCGAGTAGACCGCCTCCATGGCGAGGCTCCGGGCGATGCGGGACGGCTCCCCCGCCCCGAGCGCCAGGAGCAGCCCCCGCGTCTGGTAGTCCGCCCCCCGGATCGGGTCGATCATCCCCAGGCCCGTGGAGACCGCCCAGCAGATGTCGATCCGGGTGCGGAGCGCGGGCCGGATCTCCTCCTCCGCCCGCTCCCGCCACTTCAGCCCCCGGAGCCGGAGCCGCGCGCGCCGCAGGACGAGCGACGCGATGGCCGCGCTGGGCGCCTCGGGGAGCTTCATGCGGACGGCGCTCAGGACCCCCCGGAGCGCCGCGAGCCCGGGGTCGAGCTGGCCGCTGCGGAGGAACTCCTCGGCCGCGCGCGCCTGCAGGGACAGCGACTCGTACCCCTCCGTCTCGACGACGCACTCCAGGAACACCGCGGCCGCCTCCGCCGAGCGGCCCGCGTGGGCGAGGGCGTCGCCGAGCTTCACCTTGAGGCGGCGCCGGACGATCTCCTCGGGCGACATCGTCCGCATCGCGAACCGGACGAGCATGGCGGCCCGGTCGAACGCGACGGCCTCGGCCGCCTGCTCCGCCGCCACCAGCGCGTACTCGCCCGCCTTGACGATGCGCCCCGCCCCGGCGAAGTGCTCCGCCAGCGCCTCGGCGTCGGCGCGCGCCCCTTCCATCGCGAGCGCCAGCCGGAGGTGGCACTCCCGCGTCCGGTACTCCTTCATCGTCAGGAGCAGCGTCTCGCGGATCCGGTCGTGGTACGGCTCGACCTCCTCGCCGCCAGAGGCGGTCCGCACGCGGACGAGCTGGTTGCCCCGGAGGACGTCGAGCGCGCCGTGGGTCCGGGGGCCGAGGTCCGCGGCTCGTTCGAGGATCGCGCGGGGCAGCGGCCGTCCGGCCACGGCGATGGTCTCCAGCACCGTCCGCGCGTCGTCCGACAGGCGCGTGAGCCGGGACTCCAGCACCGCCTCCAGCCGGACCCGCGCGGCCGCCGACGTCTTCGCCCCGTCGTGCGCCGTCAGCCCCGTCAGGTCGGCCTCGGACTCGCGCAGCCAGCGGACCAGCTCGCGGACGAAGAAGGGGTTGCCGCGCGCCTCGACGGCCACCGCCTCGGCCTGCGCGCGGCGGACCTCGCTGTCCTCGTCGGCCGCCTCCCCGAGCAGCCGCCCCGCCAGGTCCGCCGCCTGCTCGTGGTCGAGCGGCCCGACCTCGAGATCGATGACCTCGGTGGCCAACGGATCCCCGGGCCGGACGAGCGGCGAGAGGCTCCCCTCCCCCGCGGCGTGGATGCGGTGCGCCGTCCGGAGGGAGACGAGGTGCGGCGACGTCTCGATGTCCGCCCCCCGGTAGGACGCCACGAGGAGCATCGCGGGCGGGTTCGGCGGGCGGAGGACGTCGAGGAGGAGGTGGACGGAGTCGAGGTCGCCCCACTGGAGGTCGTCCACGCAGAGGACCAGGGGGCGCCGCGAGCCGATCCGGCCGAGCAGCTCCCGGAGCGCCACGAACGCGCGCCGCCGGACCTCCAGCGGGTCGGGCGCGGCGGGGCGCGACGAGGCCGCGTTGCTCACCGCCTCGACCTGCCTGAGGACAGGAAAGATGCGCGCGAGGGCGTCGATGCCGGCGGGGAGCAGCGCGTCCGCCCGCCCGCGCGGGAGGCTCTTGAGGTAGCGGCTGAGCGCGTCGATGAGGCCGTCCACGGCCTTGAACGGGACCGACTCCCGCTCGTAGCACTTGGCCGACAGCACGACAGCGCCGTCGCGCCCCAGCGAGATCTCGTCGAGGAAGTGGCGGAGGAGCGCGGACTTGCCCATGCCGCTGGGGCCGTGGAGGTGGACGGCGACGGTGCGGCCGTCGGTCCCCGCCCGCTTGTAGGCGGCCTGGAGCTGGGCGAGCTGGTCGTCCCGCCCCACGAACGAGCTCCCGGGCGCCTGCATGCTGACGGAGAGGGCCAGCGCGGACGTCCCCGCGGAGGTCGCGGCGCTGTCCTCGGGGGCGTCGACGGCGCCGATGCGGCGGAGGATCTCGGCCCCGTCGGGCCGCTGGTTGGGGTCGAACCTGAGGAGGTCCATGCAGAGCTGCTCGAGGTCCTCGGGGACCTCGCCGGCGAGCTCGCTGGGGGGGACCGGGCGGTGCGTCTGCTTCGCCTTGACGATCTCGTCGAACTTGCCGCGGTAGGGGCGGGTCCCCGTGATCGCCTCGTAGAGCATGACGCCGACGCTGTACCAGTCGGTCGCCTCGGTCAGCGGCTTGGCGACGGCCTGCTCGGGGGACATGTACGCCGCGGTGCCGGCGACGTAGCGCTCGAAGCTGGCCTCGGCGGGGTTGATCCAGGTCACCAGGCCGAGGTCGAGGAGGACGAGGCGGCCGGTGGTGTCGACGAGGACGTTGGACGGCTTGATGTCGCGGTGGAGGCAGCCGAGGTGGTGGAGCGCCTGGACGCCCTCGGCGAGCTGGCGCAGCGCGTGGCGGAGGCGCTGCTCGTCGAGGTTCGCGAGGAGCTCCTCGGAGCGCATCCGGGCCGGCAGCGGCAGCGCTCGGGGGACGGTGGAGTCCCAGTGCGACGGCATCGGGGTGATGGGGGGGCCGGCGAAGTCGTCGAGGTCGTCGGTGTGCGAGGGCATCGCGAAGGGGCGGGTCTGGTCGTCGGGGGCAGCCTCGATGCCGGTGGCGCGGCGGACGGGCGCGGGGGCCTCGAGATCGAACCCCTCCATCGACGGCGTCCCCGTCCGGGTGTCCGCCCCGGGCCACGTGGAGTGGCCGACGTAGCGGAGGAAGTCGACGCCCTGGACGAGCTCCATGGTGAAGAAGCAGGCGCCGGGCTCGGCGACGAGCTCGTGGAGCTGGACGAGGTTTGGATGGGACGTGCGGGCGAGGGCGCGGAACTCGCGCTTGAAGCGGTACACGGCGGCGGGGTCGAGGCGGCGGAGGGTCTTGAGCGCCAGCGGCAGGCCGCGCTCGTTGTCGAACACCTCGTACACGACCCCCATCCCGCCCGCGCCGAGGATGCGGCGGACGACGTACCGCTCCGTGCCTTGGAAGCCGGTCCTCATGGAGGCTCCTGGATCCGACGATCGTTTCTTCCCACGTCCCATTGTAAGGAAGAGGGACGAGCGAGCCGATCCTTACGAAACTCGTCGGCGCCGCAGCGATCCGAGGGCGGCGAGCGGGAGCAGCGCGAGGGGCTCCCACGAGAAGCCGCAGCCGCTGGCGCCGCACCCCGCCGGCCAGACGACCGCGCCTCCGGATCCGCCGCTGTCGTCGTCATCGACGGCCTCGCTGTCGTCGTCGTCCGAGGCTGCGCTGTCGTCGTCGTCCGACCCGCTGTCGTCGTCGTCCGACGGGGGCGGCTCGCTCCCGTCAGGGCAGGTGTAGCAGGCGACGTCGGAAGCATCGCAGAACTCGGAGGAGAAGCCGTCGTGCTCGGGCACGGTCGGCACCACGCTCGCGTCTTCGTTGTCGCAGTCGAGCGCGTCCGGCGCGAGGTCGCCGTCGCCCCAGGCGAGCTCGTCCAGCCGATCCCAGGTCCCCCGTCCGAGCTCGCAGGGCCCGCCTGTCGCGCCGGGTGCCTCCCAGCCCGCTTCCGGCGTAGTGAAGAACTCCGTGTCCCAGGGCCAGGGGTCGGGCAGGCGCTCGCCGAGGGCGGAGCTCGGGACCCAGGCGGCCGCGCGATCCACCGGACAGGGAAGCCCCACCAGCGGCCAGGAACCGCACGAGTCGGGAGGCGCCGAGGGACACACGAGGGCGAAGGTGTCACAGGGGCTCCCCGCCGCGACCGCGTCCTCGTCGAGGAACTCGACGTCTCCGAGGATCGGGTTGGGCCCGACGATCCAGGAGGCCGGCGCATCCGACCCGAGCGACCAGGTCGCCCCCTCCGGAGCGACGTTCATGGAGATCGAGACGAGCGACGGAGCCCCCTCGATCTGCACCAGCGATCCTCCCGTCGTCGCGGACGCCAGGTTCCGCAGGACGACGATCTCAGCGCTCGGACCGGCGTCGAACTCGACGACCCTTCCGGGCAGCGCCGCGAACGTGTTCTGCAAGAGCTGGAAGCTCATGTCCCCGACCGTCGCGTCGACGTCGAAGAGCGGACCGCTCCCGAACTCGTTCTCGACGAAGAAGGACCCCGAGATGCTCAGGCTCGGCCCGGGGAAGCCGGTCGACTCCGAGGTGACGTTCACCAGGGCGACGTCGGCGGCCGGAAGCCCGGCTCCCGCGGCGGGAAGATCCCCGTACCCCCCCGCCGGCATGCCCGCGCAGACCGTTCCGATGGGGAGCAGGTCCGTCGTGGTCGAAGACGGGGTCGGGAGCGAGCCGGCCGCCACGTGACGGTTCCTCGCGAACGTGGAGCGCGAGATCGTCGTCCCCAGACCAGACAGCGCTCCGTCCTCCAAGGACAACAGCGGGTCGGCAGGCCACGTCCGAATCAAGGGAATGCCTCCCTCGACCGCGTTGCCGATGAGGGCCGACTGGCGAACCGAGTGCAGCCTCGCGTCGATCAACGCGGTGGCCCCCGACGACCCCAGCGCCACGTTGCCGAAGAGCGTCGTGTTCTCCAGCGTGAGGTTGTCGTCACTCTCGCTCAGATCGAGGACTGCGCGCTCATCGGCGAGGCAGCCGGAGACCTCGGTGCCGGCCAGGCGGAGCAGATCCACCGACCACACCGCGGACCCGGTGCAGTCCGCGATCCTCGAGTTGACGAGCTCGACGACCGGACCCGTGCTGTGCACCGCCGCCGTGCTTGTCCCGATCAAGCGAACGCGGTTGAGGCGGAGCCGACCCGTGCCATCGACCCGGACGCCGGGACGAGGATCGGTCGCGCACGACCCCGAGGGCCCGAAGTCCAACTCGAGTCCTTCGACCTCATCGAAGGTGGCGCCAAACCCGGGATTGGCGAACGTCAGGACCGGCGTCTCCGGCGACGACGTCGGAGCCGGACACAAGCTCGCGGGTCCGAAGAACCGGATCGCGAACGGAGAGCCGTAGGACTGGCTCCCGTTGTCGAGGGTGACCGCCCCTTCGCGGGGCTCGTCCCAGATCGCGCAGAGCTGGGTGGACGGCACCCCGTCGTGCGCCTCGAC
>CAYFOA010000014.1:47770-50416 GCA_964344575.1 uncultured Rickettsiales bacterium
GGGTCGGCCTTCCACGCCTCGACCAGGTCCTCGAGGACGGCCAGCGCGTCCCCCAGGGTCGAGTGCATGGTGCCGTCGCAGGCCTGTCCGCAGCCCTCGCCCGACGTGTTCCAGGGCTCGAACGAACAGACGTTGATGTCCACCTGGGCGAGGGCTGGCGCTCCCCAGACCGTGGACAGGGCAAGCACGAGCGCGCCGGCCGGAGGCCGAACGGATCGGGGCGGGTCAATCACGGGCTCCCCCTCGACGGCGCTGCAGTGCTGTTCTCGGGCCCACGATTCGATCGAGGGCTGACCGGCTCGAACCTTACATCGCCTCCTTGCCGGACCACTCCGGAAACGGCGTAACCGGCCGCCGCTTCGTAGACGACGTCCTGCTCGCGAACGAACGACGTCGTGCCGAACGGTGTCCCCAGGAGGGTGCGCCGGGGGAGCTGCGCCGTGGCCGCCCGCCAACCGCGGGAGGCCACCGTGGGGGCGAGATCGAGGGCCAGGCGCACCGCCTCGTACCCCGCCGCCGCGGCCGGGGTCAGGGCGGCGCCCTCCCACCGGGCTGCGTAGTGCTCCGACAGCCACCTCGCCTCGGTCATGCGGGGCACGACCCCGAACAGCCGCTCCTCGACGTCGGACGGGAGCGAGGCGACGAGGGATGGCGAGAGAGCCGAGTCCGCGAGCAGCACGCGACGGCCCGCCAAGGGCGCGGAGCTCATGGCTTCGACGACGAGGCGGGCCTGCTCGGCCGTGCCCAGCACGAACAGATCGCCGGTCGACGCCGCCGCCGCATCGGCCCACGCGGGCGCGGCGGGGGCCACCGCTACGACCCGGACCTCACCGATACCCGCACCCTCGGCGGCGAAGACCTCCGTCAGCCCGGCGGAGGCATGCGCGGGCCCGTGAAGCACCGTGACGATGGGGCTGCCGGCGGAGCCCAGCCAGCGCGCCGCGACCCGGACGACGTCGCCCGGCGGCGGCGCCACGGCGAACACGTTCCGACCCCACCCCGAGGCGTCCCCGGGACCCGCGACGCGAGGCACGACGAGCACGCCGTCGTGCTCGGACGCCACCTCCGCCACGGCCGGGGCCGACCCGGGCTCGAAGGGCCCGACGACGACGTGCGCGCCGGCGCCGTGGCACCGGAGGTACGCCCCGACCGCGCCGTCGGTGGCGGAGTTCGCGGACTCGCCGATCCACGCCGGGGGGCGGGCTCCGAGGCCCCCGAGCAGCTCGAACCCGAGCGTCGCGCCGCGGAGCTGGTCGATGGCCACCGGCGAAGCGCCGGCGTCGGCCTCGGCGGGCAGGAGGAAGCAGACCTGGGGAACGTCGGACGTGAGGCCGGGGCCTCCCGCTCCGCCGCATCCGCCCAGCGCGACGAGCGCCGCGGCGAGGCACCCGGAACCCGCGGACCTCACGGAAGCCCCCGGACTTCGGGCGCGAGAAACGCCAGTCGCCCGTCGCGCACCGGATCCCGCTGGGACACCCCCTGCACGAACGCGTCGAGGCAGGTCGACGCGCAGCCCCCCTCGACCAGCCGGGCCCGAGCGTCGTCCACCCCGTACCCGCCCGCCGCGAGTCCCGCCCCGACCCCTTCCGCCAGCGCGGCCCGATCCCGCTCGCGCGCCGCGAACACGACCTCCGCTTCGGTCGGCGACAGCTTCCCGTCGAGCGCGAGGCCGGCCCCGAGGGCGACGAGGTAGTCGGTCCGCGGGAGGCCGGTCAGCCCGGCGGGGTCGGACCACGGCGTCGGCCCGCGGAAGGTGCGGCCGCCCCAGGAGACCAGCGGGTGGCTGTTCCGCTGGGTGCGACACCGCGCGCCCATGCGGAGACCGTAACCGAACGCCAGCGCCCCCCGGTGCGCCGGATGGGTCACCGGCACGAACCGCTCGAACTTGGCGTGCATCGTGGGCGCGGGCTCGCGGGCCTCCAGGTACAGCATCCCCAAGCGGAGGTGGGCCCGATCCGGCCACTGCGAAGGGCCGGGGTGGGCAGCGGGGGCGAGCAGCAGCACGCCGCACAGCACGGCGCCTGCGGACGCGGCGGGGTGCCACGTCGCGACGAGCACGAGCCCGATCCCGAACAGCGGCAGGAAGTACCGGGGGATGTCGGCCGCGTCGTGGGCCAGTCCATAGGCCCCTGCCACCGCCACCGTGAAGACGACCAGCGCCGCCACCGCGCCCCGGCGGGACGCGTCCCCGGAACGCCACCCTGCCACCGCCGCCGCCGCGACCAGCAGCGTGAGCAGCGCCCCGCCCGCCAGCGGCGCCGGATCGGGCTGACCCAGAGCCCCCAGCCAGGCCGCCGGCGCATCCGCGAGCACCCGGTCCACCCGCGGCAGGAGCACGCCCGCGTCCGCGAGCGGCATGCCGTCCCGCACGGTCGGCAGCGACCACTTCAGCCCCGCCATCAGCCAGTGCCACGCGCCCACCACCGCAAGCGCTGCCGCCACCGCGACCCCTGTCTCCAGCGCCCGCCTGCGAGCCGCTCCCCGCGCCTCGACGACCTGTACGCCCGCGAACGCCAGAGCCGTCGCGAGGTGCACGTACGAGAGGACGATGGCGGCCCCCAGCACCACCCCGAGGCCCGCCGCACCCCCGAGGGGCCGGCCCCGTCGGACCCACCCCCCGAACCCCAGCGCGAGGACCGGCAGCAC
>CAYFOA010000014.1:50426-65900 GCA_964344575.1 uncultured Rickettsiales bacterium
ACGTGCCAATGGGTGCGCAGGCTCGAACGGATATATCCCATCAGCGCCATCAGCCAGGTGAACGCCACCGGCAGCACGAAGAGCGCATCCGGGGTGCCCCCCGTGCCGATGGTCGCGAAGGACGTGAAGGCCGGCGTGGCGAGGGCGAACAGGGGCCCCACGGCGAGCGCCGCCGGCCAACCGCCCGCGCGCCCCGCCCACAACGACGCCGCGCCGACCCCTACCAGCGCCAGCGCCGCCCCCACCGCGCTGGTAGCAGCGGATCCCTCGAGCCCGAGGGCGAGCGCGCCCGCGACGGGCCACGCGAACCACCACGAGCCGCCCTCGTAGGGCGTCAGCGAACCCAGCCAGGGAGGAAGGACGTCCCCCGCGAGGAGCCGGCGCGCCGCCAGGAGCGCGTGCAACTCCTCGGCATCCACGAGCCGATCGCCCACGCGCACCCCCAGCCACAGCGCTGCGAACGCGACCGAGGCGCAGGCGGCGACCAGGACGGGGCGGGGGGCCGGATCCGGGTTCGCGGCAGGGGTCGAGACCATCTCGGCATGTGGTTGTACCCTGTGCGGCCATGCGAGTTCGACTCCTGAGCCTCCTCTTCGTTTCCTGCCTGGTCGGTTGCCCGGAGCCGGACGAGCCCCCTCCGATCGCGACGCCCGACGACTCGACCCCGCCCGCGGGCGACGACGACGGTGAGGCGAGCCCCTGGGACGGGCTGAGCCCCGAGGGCTTCGTCGCGGGCGTCATCCGCGACGCCGGCACCGGCGACGTCCGCGCTGACGAGGCCGCCACCGAGTTCGGCTCGGAGCCGCCGAACTCGGCCAATTCGGACGCAACCGGCGCGTTCGTCCTCGAGCCTGCGACCTGGGAGCCGGCGCAGATCCTGGCCGGCGGCGACGACTACATCCAAACCACCGTCGCCGTCACGGAGGCCTCCTACCTCGGCATCGGGGAGCCCCTCGACCTGATCACGTGGACGACCGAGGCCGGTCAGCAGTGGGTCGTCGACACGTTCGGCATGGAGTGGCTCGAGGGCGTCGGCATCGTCGTGCTCGACTTCTCGACGCCGGAGCCCGCGCACGCGGAAGGCCTGTCGGCCACCCTCGGCGCGGACAATGTCGGCTCGTGGGTGTTCGACTCCGAGGACGTCGCGGTCTCGGCCACGACCATGGTGGCCAACCCCGCCCGGCCGTGGATGGTCTTCCTCGGGGTGCCCCCGGGCGAGACGACCATCGAGGTGACACCCAACCCCGGCATGACCTGCACGGCGCCCGCGTCGGTCGCCACGCCGGTCGACTCGCTGACGATCGTGCCCGTGTTCTGCATCGGCGAGTAGCGCCCGTCAGCCGCCCGTGCAGAACACCGGCACCCAGAGGATCAAGTCCCCCATCGCGAGGAAGTCGGCGGGGTACTCGCAGACCATGCCCGGGTTCGGGGTCACCTCCAGCGTCGCCGGGCCGTGGCCCACGCCCACCCAGGCGGCCCACGTCCGGTCGGTGCCCGCGGGCACGCTGCCGCCCCACACCGCCTCCCCGTCCGCGTCGAAGTAGTAGGGGCCGATCGCGGGCGCGTCGAGGGCCGCCGAGAGGCCCACCGCGTCCGACTCCTCCGGCGTGTCGAACACCACGATCACCGCGCCCGTCTCCGGCACCCAGTCGTACCCGAAGATGTCGTCGATCCACTCGATGCCTTCGTCGCGCGGCCACGTGGGCAGCTCGATCGGCGTGCCGATGCCGAGGTAGACCTCCTCCGTCAGCGCGATGCCCGCCTCGAGCCAGCCCTCGCCCCCCGCCCACAGCTGGGCGGGGTCCCAGGACACCGGCTCGAGCAGGAAGAAGCCGTCGTCCGCGGTCGACGCCGCGTTCGGGGGCTCGCTGTCGACCTCGGTCACCGGCACGCCGACGCGGAGCAGGCCCGTCGAGGGATCCCAGACCTGGCCGCGGACGAACCCCTCGGGACCGAGATCGTCGCCGAGGTCGTCGTCGTCGTCGTCGCCGTCCCCAGGAGGCGGCCCGTCGCCGTCGCCGAAGCCGCCGGACCCCCCGTCCGGACACGCGAGGAGGCAGGGCAGGACCAGCAGCAGGACGAACACGCGCATACCTCGACGTTGACCGATCCAGGGCGCCCGCGCAACGGGGGTGCTATAGCCCGACCGTGCCGCTGCTGGAGCTGGAGTCGGTCGCCGTCCGGATCGCGGGACACCCGATCGTGCACGACGCGGCGCTCACCGTGGACGAGCGCGAGGTCCTCGCGATCCAGGGACCGTCGGGCTGCGGCAAGACGACCCTGCTGCGGGCCATCGCCGGGCTCGAGCCCGAGACCTCCGGGACGCTGACCTACGACGGCTCCGACCTCGGCGCCGTGCCCGCCGAACGCCGCAACCTCGGCTTCGTCTTCCAAGAGGGCGCCCTCTTCCCGCACCTCACCGTGGCGAAGAACGTCGGCTTCGGCCTGCGCGACCTCGACCGCGACGCCCGGGCCGCCCGCGTCGCCGAGCTGCTCGACCTCGTCCGCCTCGACGGCCTCGGAGACCGGCTCCCCCACCAGCTCAGCGGCGGCCAGCGCCAGCGCGTCGCCCTCGCCCGGGCCATCGCCCGCAAGCCCCGCCTCGTCCTCCTCGACGAGCCCTTCAGCAGCCTCGACGCCGAGCTCCGGGACGACCTCCGGAAGGAGCTGTTCGACGTCCTCCGATCGCGCGATGTCGCCGCGATCCTCGTCACCCACGATCCCGACGAGGCGGCGGCCGTCGCCGACCGGACCGTTCACATGGTCGAAGGCCGGCTCCCCGGCGCCTGATCGCCGCGGTCACGCTCCCGCACCAGCAGCCACGTCGCCGGCACCGCCACCGCGATCAGGAGCAGCGCCGCGGGCGCCATCTCGGCGTAGTAGCTGTCCTTGGCGTGCGACCAGATCTCGGAGCTCAACGTCCTCGCCCCCAGCGGCTTGAGGAGCAGCGCCGCGGGGAGCTCCCGCAGGGACGCCGCGAACACGAACACCCACCCCGTCGCCAGCGAACCCGCGATGATCGGGAGGGTGACCCGCCGGACCGCCGCGAAGCGGGACGCGCCCAGCGTCTGCGCCGCCTCCTCCAGCGATCGCGGCGCCTGCTCGAGGCCCGAGCCGACCGCCTGCAGCGCCTCGGGGAGGAAGCGGACGACCCACGCCCCGATCAGCACGAGCGCCGTACCGTAGACCGTCGCCCGGAGGGGGGCCGCGCCCGTGACGACGATGAGCGCCCCGAGCGCGACCACCGGCCCGGGGAGGACGAACCCGAGGGACGCCAGGGGGACGAGCGCCTGCGGGGTCCGGCCGCGCAGCCGGGACGCCGCCCACCCCACCACCAGCGCCCCCAGGACGGCCAACGTCGCCGCGGCGGCGGCCCACAGCGCCGAGTTCAGGAGCGCCTCGAACGCCTGCCCCCAGACGACGTCCGGCTCCGACGTGCGGGGGGCGAGCTGGAGCGTCCGGCCGACCGTCAGCAGCGACGTCGGCCCCGCCACGGCGAGCACGAACGTCCACGCCAGCGCCTGCCCGCCGGGGCTCAGCGGCGTCGGCCGGGGCGGGCGGCGGCTCCCCCGGACCGTCTCGAAGCGAAGCCGCCGGACGCGCCGCTGGAGCACGAAGATCGGCGTCGCCAGCGCGAGCAGGAGCAGGCTGAGGACCGACGTCGCCTCGCGCGCGGCGGTCCGGTCCAGGTTCAGGTCCATCTGGAAGAAGATCTCTCGCGTGAAGGTCTTCGTCCCGAGGGCGGACACGGCGCCGAAGTCCGCGCACGCGTACAGCGACACGAGGCACACCCCGGCGAGCCAGGCGGGGGCCAGCGAGGGAACGACGAGGCGCCAGTAGCGGGCCCGGGGGCCGAGGCCGAGGGTGGCGGCGGCGTCCTCGTGGGTCCGGTCGAGGCGGGCCATGGCGGCGCGGATCACGAGGAAGCAGAGGGGCGACGTGCACAGCCCGATGACGGCGACGGACGTCAGGAGGTGGCCGCTCAGGGGGCTGCCGGGGCCGGTGACGTCGAGCCAGATCTGGGCGACGAGGTAGGGCGGCAGGGCGAGCGGACTGGCGAGGAGGAGGACGGCGAGGGGGCGGCCCGGGAACGTGCGGCGGACCACGAGCGTCGCGCCCCCGAGGCCGACCGCGACGGCGAGGAGCGACGCGCCGACGGCGAGGCCGACGGTGGTGAGGACGAGGGGGACGACGCGGGTCTCGAACAGCCCCGCGGCGGTCGCGCCCTGGGCGCCGAGCGCGCGGGAGACGACGGCGAGGGCGGGGAGGCAGACGACGACGGTGACGAGCGCGGCGAGGCCGAGCGGGAGGCCCCCACCCAACCGAGGGCGGAGCGGCCGGCCGGGAGGTTGAGCGGGCGCGGGCACGGGCGCGGGCACGGGCACGGGGCCGGCGGGCCGGAGCCCTACGGCAGCCCGACCTCCTGGATCAGGGCGACGGCCTGGTCGTGGCGCGCGGCGAGCTCGGTCAGCGACGTCTCCGACCACGCGAACGACTCCGCGGGGCGGACCCCCGGCGGCGCGGGGACGCCGGCCACGACGGGGTACTCCCGGTTCGCCCACGCGAAGGCCTCCTGCCCCTCGGGGCTGAGGAGGACCTCGAGGACGGCGAGCGCCTGCTCGGCGTTCTTCGCGTTCGTGATGACGCCCCCGCCGGTGACGTTCCAGGCCACTCCGGCGCCGTCCGCGTCGGGCCAGATCGCCTCGATGGGCGCCTCGGCGAGCTTGGCCTCGGCCTCGGCCGCGGTCATCGCGGGGTCCGGGATCTTCCCGAGGACCTGCCGGTAGAAGTAGTAGTGGTTGACGAGGGCGAGGTCCGCGGTCCCCTCGGCGACGGCGGCGACGGCGGGGGTGTGCTTGGGGTGGACGTTCCCCTCGGAGTTCGTGTCGAGGTGGGTGAGGAAGTCGCGGGTGCCGTCCTCGCCGAGGTCGCCGAGCAGCGCGGCGATCCCCCCGACGAAGGACTCGTTCGTCGCGACGGTCCGGGCGACGCGGCCCTTGAAGCGGCTGGACGCGAGGTCGGTCACGGACAGCGGTTTGTTGGCGAGCATGCGGCGGGCGACGATGACCCGGGCGCGCGCGCTCAGCCCGATCCAACGGCCGCCGGCGCCCCGGTAGCGCTCGGGGACGCGGTCGAGGAGGCGGGGCGGGAGCGGCGCGAGGAGCTCCTCCGACGCAGCCGCGGTGACGCCCGCGGACGCCTTGCTGAGGAACAGGTCGGCCTGCGGGGCGTCCCCCTCGGCGCGGAGGCGGTCGAGGTAGGCGGCGTCCTTGCCGTAGTCGACGACGAGCTCCAGCTTCGGGTGCTGCTCGGCCACGAGGTCCCACAGGGGACGCATGAACTTCTCGTCCCGGGACGACAGGACGACGACCTTCCCCTCGACGGCGGGCGGCGGGGCCTCGACGTCCTGCCCTTCGGGGGCGGCTGCGGCGGGCGTGGCGTCGGTGGTCTCACCGCCCGAGCAGGCGACGAGGGCGGTCAGCAGCAGCAGCAGGGGAAGCAGCGCACGTCTCATGGGGCGGCGTCATAGCCGCCACGCGGAGGGGTGGCAATCCGTCCTCTAGGATCCCCCCGTGCCCCCCGTGCCCGCCGTCCAGCTCGTCGCGGAGTCGTTCCACCGATCCTGGGGGCTCTGGCTGCAGGCCCCGATCGTGCTGCTCGTGCTGGCCTTGACGGCGCGGGCGATCGGGGACGCCGTCCGATCGGTGGCGTGGAGCCGGACGGCGGTGGCGATCGCGATCGCCGCGCCGATCGTCGTCGCGCTGCTGCTGCCGATGCGGGAGTACCACTTCGCGGGGCACGAGGGGGCGTACGGGGAGCTGCTGGACGGCGAGCTGCCGGAGACGGGGGACCTGTCGGGGCACCGGACGTTCGGGGTGCCCGCGGGGCTCGCGTTCGCGCTCGGCAAGGTCGCCCCGGGGGAGCGCGCGCGGACGGCGTGGCTGGCCGCGAACCGGGGCGCGCTGACGCTGTTGCTGCTGGCGCTCGGGCTGGCGGCGGCGTCGCTGGCGTCCGCGTCTCACCGCGCCCCCGGCTGGGGCCAACTCGAGAACGAGAACGAGAACCGGAGCGCGGGACGCGCGGGAGGTCGCGTGACGGCGGAGCCGGCGCGTCCGAAGGATGGGCGCCAGGACGGCGCCCACAACGAGAACGAGAACCGCGCAGCGCGGCGGGCCATGCTCGCCGCCGTCCTCGGCGCCCTCGCCTGCCCTCCCCTCCTCGGCTGGTCCGCCACCGCCTTCTTCGTCGTCCCCGCCCTCGCGATGGCCGCGCTCGCGCTCGCCCTCGGCGCGACGGGCCGGCCGGCGGCCGCGCTGGCGTGGGGCGCGCTCGCCATCGGCGCGCGAATGGAGACGGCCCCCATGCTCCTGGCAGCCGCCGCCATGGCGGGACCCGGCTGGTGGCGCGGCGTCCTCGTGGGCGGCCCGGGGACCGACGCCCCGGGGGCCGCACGCGCCCTCCGCGGCGCCCGCGTCGGCCTCGCCGGAGCGCTCGCGGCGTTCGCCTTCCAGGCGTTCGTCCTCTCCCAGAAGCGGTCCGAGCTCCCCCTCGAAGACGTCCGCCCCGACCCCTCCGTCATCTTCGAGAACCTCTCCCTCCTCGGCCTCGCGGGCCCGTGGTTCACGCCGCTCGCCGCCCTCGCCGTCGCCGCCGTCGCCGTCCTCGGCCGCCCCCGCGCCCCCGACGCCCGCACCGGGGTCGTCGCCGTCGCCGCCGTCATCGCCATCGTCCAGCCCGCGCTCCTCGTCGACCTCGGCGCCCGCCACCTCCTCCCCGCGGTCGTCCTCCTCGTCGCCGTCCTCGCCCCCTTCGTCGCCCGCGCGTCTTCCCCGGGGTCCGCCCCCGCACCGAGCGCCGCCCTCGCGCGCGCGGCCGTCGTCCTGCTCGCCGCCGCCCTCGCGATCCCCACCGCCGCCGCCGTCCGCGACCTCGCCGCCCGTTACATGCACGGCGCCGACGCCTACCTCCCCCGCTGGGTCGAGGCCGCCGACGCGGGCCCGTCCGGCCCCCCGTCCGAGGTCCTCCGCGACGCCTGCTACCTCGTCGTCCCCGGCGGCCGCCACGCGTACCGCGGGACCCGCGACTCCACCGACGTCCGCGAGGTCCACCGCGCCGCCCTCGCCCGCGACGCCGGGTGGTGCGTCCAGTGGGCCGTCGGCGACGACGCCGAGTTCAGCGGCGACACCCGCGCCGAGCGCCTCGACCGCGCGATCGCGGTCCTCGACCTCGTCCCCGTCGGGTGGATCGACCCCGCCCCCGCGGGCACGGCGCGCTGGCTCGTCTTCGAGCCCCGCTGACGGAACCCCGCCGACCATCCGGATCGCGGTTGACTGAGGAGTCAATCACCGTTACCTATGGGGAGGAGTGAATACTCATTCAGTCACGAGGAACCGACGACCATGAGCGAGCCCACCATCATCGAGAACAAGAACCGCAACGCCGCCGAGGACGCGTCCATCGCCGTCGCCGAGGCGTCCCGCGAGCTGGACTGGAAGTCCAAGTCGTTCATGGCGTCGATGTTCATGGGCGAGCTCGACTCCGCCATGTGCTTCCCCTTCCCCGAGCAGGACGAGGCCGACCGGAAGATCGGCGACGAGATCTGCGCCAAGGTCGAGGCCTGGGCCGCCGAGAACATCGACGGCGAGACCATCGACCGCGAGCAGGTCATCCCCGCGCACGTCTTCAAGGGGCTCCAGGACCTCGGCCTCTGGGCGATCAAGATCCCGACGAAGTACGGCGGCCTGGGCATGTCCCAGACCAACTACATGCGGATCCTGTCGACCATCGCGGCGCACTGCGGCTCCGTCAGCGCCACCCTGTCGGCCCACCAGTCCATCGGCGTCCCCCAGCCGCTGAAGCTGTTCGGCACCGAGGAGCAGAAGAACAAGTACCTCCCGATGTTCGCGAACGGCGCCATCTCCGCCTTCGCCCTCACCGAGCCCACCGTCGGCTCCGACCCCGCGAACATGCTGACGACCGCCGAGCTCACCGAGGACGGCGAGCACTGGATCCTCAACGGCGAGAAGCTCTGGTGCACCAACGGCGTCATCGCCGACGTCATCGTCGTCATGGCCAAGACGGGCGAGGACGTCCGCGGCTCCCGCACCACCAACCGCATCTCCGCCTTCATCGTCGAGACGAAGTGGGACGGCGTCGACGTCCTCCACCGCTCCGAGTTCATGGGCATCCGCGCGATCGAGAACGGCGTCCTCCGCTTCACCGACGTCAAGGTCCCCGCGGGCAACCTCATCTGGGGTGAAGGCAAGGGCCTCCGCCTCGCCCTGACGACGCTGAACGACGGCCGCCTCGGCATCCCCGCCATCTCCGCGGACGGCGCCAAGCGCGTCGCCGACTACTCCGCGCAGTGGGGCAAGAGCCGCCACCAGTGGGGCCGCCACATCGGCCAGCACGAGGCCGGCGCCGCCAAGCTCGCCTACATCGCCGGGAGCGCCTTCGCCATGGAGACGATGGCCGCCTTCGGGGCCGCCCTGTCCGACCGCGGCGACGTGGACATCCGCATGGAGGCCGCCGCCGCCAAGCTGTTCAACACCGAGCGGAGCTGGCAGGTCATCGACACGGCGCTGCAGTTCCGGGCCGGCCGCGGGTTCGAGACGGCCACCTCCCTCGAGGCGCGGGGCGAGAACGCCATCCCCATCGAGCGCGGCCTCCGCGACGCCCGCATCAACCGGATCGTCGAGGGCACGACCGACGTCATGCACCTCTTCCTCGCCCGCGAGGCCCTCGACAAGCACCTCCGCCTCGCCGCCAACCTCTTCAGCAAGAAGGCGACGCTCGGCCAGAAGCTCGGCACCCTCGCCAAGGCCGGCATGTTCTACGCGACCTGGTACCCGAAGCTCTGGCTCGGCGGCCTCTTCAAGTCCTTCCCCGGCTTCCGCGGCGAGTGGCGCAGCGCCATGAAGTTCGTCGACCGCCGCTGCCGCAAGCTCGCCCGCACGCTCTTCCACCAGATGGCGAAGAACGGCCCCAAGCTCGAGATGAAGCAGCGCACCCTCGCCCGCATCGTCGACCTCGGCGCCGAGCTCGCGGTCATGGCGCTGGTCGCCTCCCGCGCCCAGACCCTCGCCAACGCCGGCAAGACCGACGAGCTCGGCCGCGCCCGCTTCTTCCTCGCCGACGCCCGCCTCCGCGTGGACGGCCTCTTCCGCGAGATCGGGACGAACACCGACGCCCAGGCCCGGAAGCTCGCCAAGGAGATGATGGAGAGCGTGGACGCCCTCCCCGAGCCGAAGCGGATGTCGGACTTCCTCGAGCCGCAGCCGCGCGAGTTCGGCACCGACCTGACGTCCGGCCGCCAGACGAAGCGCCTCGCCCACGGCGGGACGGCGCCCACGGGCGACACCAGCACCACCGAAGTCGCGTAGCCTGAGCGGCTTTGCGCCGCGCCGATCACACCGAAGCCAGCGTCCTCGGCGTCCCCCCGGTCCACGGGGCGGGCGCCGAGCTGCGCGCGCTCTTCAAGCTCGCCACCCCCATCGTCATCGCCCAGGTCGGCATGGTCTCGATGGGGGTCGTCGACACGCTCCTGGTCGGCCCCATGGGGGCCCAGCCGCTCGCCGCCCTGGCGCTCGGCAACATGGTCTACTTCGGCCTCCTCATCACCGGCATCGGCCTGATGATGAGCCTCGACGCCCACGTCTCCCAGGCCTACGGACGGGGCGACCTCGCCGGCGCCCGGCGCGGCCTGACGCAGGCGATGTGGCTCGCCGCCGCCTACACCCCGGTCCTCTTCGTCCTGATGACCGCCGTCCCGCCGCTGCTCCTCGCGGTCGGCTACGACGCGGACCTGACGAACGGGATGCGCGACTACCTCTACCCGATGCGGTGGGGGATCCTCCCCGCGCTCTGGTTCGTGGCCCACCGGAGCTTCATGTCGGCGGTGGACGTGACGAAGCCGCTGCTCATCTCGGCCGCGCTCGCGAACGTCGCCAACTACGGGCTCGATGTGTGGCTCATCGAGGGCGGCTTCGGCGTGGCCCCCAAGGGGGTCGTGGGGGTCGCGTGGGCGACGGCCATCTGCCGCGTCGTCCTGCTCGCCCCGCTGTGGGTCATCGTCCGCCACACCGCCCGCTTCCGCCGCTTCCCCCTGCCCGCGTCCCTGGCCCCCGACTGGACCCTCATCCGGAAGCTCGTCCGGGTCGGCGCCCCCGTCGGGCTGCAGTACGGCGCCGAGGTGGCGACGTTCGGCGCCTGCGCGCTGATGATGGGCCTCCTGTCGGCCGACGCGCTGGCCGCCCACCAGGTCGCGCTCAACGTCATCGCGACCCTCTTCATGGTCCCCCTCGGCCTCGGCGCGGCGGGCTCGGTCCGGACGGGCCAGGCGTTCGGGGGCGGCGATCCCCACGGCGTCCGGGTGGCCGGCTGGACGGCCATCGGCGTCTCGTTCGTCTACTCCCTCGCCACGGCCGCCATGCTCGCCCTGATCCCCGGCGCGATCGCGTCCCTGTACCGCCTCGAGCCGTCCGTCGACCTCCTCGCCACCGAGCTCCTCGTCATCGCCGCGTTCTTCCAGGTGGGGGACTCCGTCCAGGCCACCGCCACCGGCGTCCTCCGCGGCCTCGGCGACACCCGGATGCCGTTCGTCCTCGTCTTCGCCGCCAACGCCTTCGTCGCCATCCCGATGGGCTTCCTCGGCGGGGTCTACCTCCAGCGGGACCCTCACTGGATCTGGTACGGCCTCGGCCTCGGCCTCATCCTCGTCGCCATCGGGCTGGTCTGGCGATTCGCGCTTCAGACCCGGCACGTCCCTCCGATACGAACTTTGTGACTTTTCGGATTTCCCGCCCCCGCGTGGTCCTCGCGGACCCCGATCCGGGCCGACGTGCGTCGATCTGCGCCGCCTTCCGGGAGACCTTCGAGATCATCGCGGCGGACGGCGAGCTCGGCCTGAAGGAGCTGCTCTGGCTCGAGGCCCCGGACGCCCTGCTGGTCGATCCCGCCTGGTTCGGAGCCCGGGACCGCAAGCAGCTCGCGCGCCGGCTCGCCGGCGTCGACGCGGCCCCCGACCTCCCCATCCTCGTCTACGGAGCGGCGTTCGCGGCGCAGGGCGGCCTGGGCGCCCACGTCGCGAGCCTCGGGCCCGTCGACCGCCTCCTGGAGGCGCCGCACCTCGCCGCCGAGGTCCTGCACCGCCTCACCCGCCCCGAGGCGATCCTCTCCCCCGTGGAGCCGACCCCCGTGCCTTCCCACGTCCGCTGGGCGGAGGAGATGGACGCCAACCCCGAGACCGTCGAGTGGCTCGGGTTCCTCGACTCCGCCTGAGCCGAGCCCCTACTTCAGCCCCAGCTCCTGCGCGATCTCGCGGACCAGCTTCGCGTCGACCTTCCCCTTGTGCTCCTTCATGACCATCCCCATCAGCTGGCCGAGGGAGCGCGCCTGGCCGATCAGCGGCGCGACGAGGTTCTTCGTCTCGTCCCGGTTCAGCAGCTTCGGGAGGTACGGCTCGAGGAGCCCGATCTCGAAGCGGTAGCCGTCGGCGACCTCCCCCGGCCGCATCTCGGACAGCGCCGCCTTCAGCTTCTTGACGTAGGACGCCACCAGCGCCTGCTCGCCCGCGTCGTCCCAGCCGGAGAACTTCGCCTCCTTCTCCTTCTCCGTGAAGAGGGCGAGGACGCCGGACAGCGCCGTGCGGGTGGCCTTGTCGCGCGCCTTCAGGGCGGCGATGGAACGGGACTTCAGGTCGTCGCGGATGCTCATGAGGCGGCAAGAGTGCCAGAGATCAGACGATCTTCAGACGACGACGCCGACTTCCCCAGTCCCCCGGCGGCCCCTCGAACACCCCCGCGATGCGCTCCCCGCACCCCCCGCACGTCCCGTCGTTCTTCAAGTCGTACTTCAACAACGTGTACCAATCCCGAACGATCACGTCGGCTTGGCACCCCGGGCAGATCGTCGTGTCGCCCGCCCGGTCGTGGACGTTGCCGGTGTAGACGTAGCGGAGCCCGTTGGCCCGGGCCTGCTCCCGGCAGCGGGCCAGCGTCGCCGGGGAGGTCCGCGGGGAGTCCATCATCTTCCAGTCGGGGTGGAACGCGCTGAAGTGGAGGGGGACGTCGGTCCCCAGCTCGGTCGCGACCCAGCCCGTCATCGCGTCGATCTCGGCGGGGTCGTCGTTCTCCCCCTCGATGACGAGCGTCGTGATCTCGACCCACACGTCCGTCTCGTGGACGAGGTACTTCAGCGTCTCCTTGACCGTCTCCAGGTCGCCGCCGCAGAGCTTCTTGTAGAAGCGCTCCGTCCACGCCTTGAGGTCGACGTTGGCGGCGTCCATCGCTCCGAAGAACTCCTCCCGCGGCCCCTCGCTGACGTACCCCGCCGTGACCGCGACGTTCTTGATCCCCCGCGCCCGGCAAGCCGCCGCCACGTCCACGGCGTACTCCATGAAGATGATCGGATCGTTGTACGTGTAGGCTACGGAGCGGCAGCCGGCGTCCGCCGCGGACCGCGCGATCGCCTCGGGGGAGGCCTCCGCGGCGAGCGTGTCGACCTCGCGGGACTTGCTGATCGACCAGTTCTGGCAGAACTTGCAGGCGAGGTTGCACCCCGCGGTCCCGAAGGACAGCACCGGCGTCCCCGGGAGGAAGTGGTTGAGCGGCTTCTTCTCGATGGGGTCGACGCAGAAACCCGAGCTCCTGCCGTAGGTCGTCAGGACGATCGCGTCGTTCGCCCGCCCCCGGACGAAGCACAGCCCCCGCTGCCCCTCGTTGAGCGCGCACCGCCGCGGACAGACGTCGCACACGACCTTCCCCCGGTCGTCGACGTGCCACCACTTCGTGGCGTGTCCGGTCAGTACCTCAGGCAATCCGGCTTCCCCTTGTAGCGCTTCTTGAACGGCACGTACGTCATGCACGAGCCCCCCTCGCAGACCTCCTCGCAGACCTCGTACACGGTCGTGTGCTCGCGGACGGAGCTGAGCCCCGTGGCGAGGTCGACGGAGCGGTTGTAGGCGGTCCCGTCCTCCTTCTCGTCGGCCGAGTGGAGCGACGTCAGCAGCCGGTCCGGCACGCCCTTCGCCCACATCCCCCACTTCCGCTTCATGGCCCGCGCCTGGACGTCGAGCAGCTTCGGGTCGACGTCGCCGGGCTCCATCCCGAAGACGTGCGCGTGGCCGACCTCGATCATCCGCTCGACGACCCCGGGGCAGCTGACGAGGACCCGCCGGTAGGAGTCGAGCTCGCCGTCGGTGGTGCACTCCCAGACCTCGGCGGCGGCGACGTACTTGGACGTGCGCGCGATCTCGAACAGCTCCTTCGCCGTCCAGTCCCCCCAGCGGTGGACGGGGCCGTAGGACTCGAGCGTGTTGTAGCCCGTCATGCGGACGCCGCTCCCCTTGTACGGCCCCTCGCGGAACTTGAAGGAGTCGCCGTCGGACCAGGTCACCTTGAGGCGATCGCCCTCGAGCACGACGTAGGCGCCGTCCTCGGGGAACGCCGACGGCGTGGGGGGCGGCCCGGGGCGGACGCAGGAGGAGAAAAGCAGGAGCGCGAGCAGCGGCAGGAGTCGGGCCATCGACCGGATCGTGCGCGGGACGGCGCGCGTCGGCAAGCGGGGACGTGGTATCCGTCCGGGCCATGGCGTGGCGCATCCGAACGGTGTCCGAGCGGACGGGGGTGAACGTGGAGACGCTCCGGTCGTGGGAGCGGCGCTACGAGTTCATCCGCCCGGTGCGGAACGTCAGCGGCTACCGGGTCTACAGCGACGACGACGTGGCCGTGATCGGCCGGGTCAAGAGCCTGATCGACGAGGGGCTGAAGATCTCCGAGGCGGTGGAGCAGGTCCGGCGGGAAGGGCTGCTCGCGGACGCCGACCCCGCCGACGGCGACCCCACCCTCCCGGGCACGTTGCCGGGCGTGGACGTCGACGCAGTCATCCCCCCGCCGCCGCGCCCCGGCCCCACCCCCGAGCGCCGCCGGCGGCCCCCCGCCCCCCGCGCCGAGCCCGGGCTGGACCTCGAGGCGCCGCCCCCGCGGCATCGGCTCGGCGGCGCCCTGGGAGCCTCCTTCCGGGCCCTGATCGAGGCGCTGCTGGACATCGACCGCCCCCGCGTCGAGGCGATCCTCGCGGCCCTCCCGCCGCTCTCCTGGGACCGCCTCGCCCGCGACCTGCTCCTCCCCGCAGCCCGCGAGATCGCGGCCCGTCGCCGCGGCGGGGCGGCCACGTTCGTCCAGGAGCGGTTCGCCCAGGAGGTCGTCCGGGAGCGGCTCCGGGCCATGCTCGCGGCCCTCGGCGGCGGCCCCCCCGCGGGCCCCGAGGCCGTCTGCATCGGCGCCCCGGGCGAGGACGCGGAGCTCGGCCTCCTCGGCTCGGCCCTCCACCTCGCCCTGACCGGCTGGCGCGTCACCTGCCTCGGCGCCGACTTCCCCCCCGGCGAGCTCGCCACGTGGCTGTCGGGCCGCCGCCCCGGCCTGCTGATGGTCTCGGTCGTCCGCCCCCGGGTCGAGTCCGAGCGGCGCGAGCTCCTCCGCCGCCTCCGCATGCTCGCCTCCCCCACGACGCGCGTGGTGGCGGGCGGGGCGGGCGCGCGGGGCGACGGCACGGTCGTCGAGGGCGTCGCCATCGCCCGCACGTTCGACGACCTCCCGACCCCCTGATGGCCAAGAAGAAGACGAAGCGGACGAAGAGCCCGCTCGCGAAGGTAGAGGCGGTCGCGGCGCGGCAGTGGTCCCCCGTCCCCGGCGACGACGACGCCCGCGTGCCGACCTCGATCGCGGCCGTCGAGGCGATGGAGACGGTCCTCGCCACCCTCGCCGACGAGGTCGAGGCCGACGACGAGCTCGCCGCCCAGATCGGGGTCTACGTCCGCACCTGCGTGTGGGCCCGCAAGGAGACGTTCGTCGGCGTCTGGTCGGCCATCCTCGGCGGCGCCCTGGGGACGGTCGCGCTCGTCCTCATCGGCAAGGACGCGGGGACGGACTGGCTCGCCGCGTCGATGGTGTGGGCGGCGGCCGTCCCGCTCTACATGCAGGCCGCGGTGTCCCGCCAGGTGGACGTCAACAAGCGCGTCGTCGCCGGCGAGCAGACCCCCGACGAGCGGTTCACCGCGTGGGTGGCGAAGGGGCCGCCGCTGATGACCCCGCTGTGGCTCGTCGTCCGCGTCCTCTTCTACGCCGTCTTCCTCCCCGCGATCGTGGCCCGGGAGGCGATCAACCGGCGCCGCATGGTCGTCCTGCTGGCCCTCGGCGGCGTGACCGCGGGGGCGTACGCGTTCGCCCTGTGGGAGCCCCGGGCGGTCCCCGAGGAGGACGTCGCCGCGGAAGCCTCCGAGGCGCCTCCCGCCCGGCCCGGCGCCGGCGCGACCCCCGAGGCGCCGGCCGCCGCCGCCGGCGACGCCCCCGCCGCCGCTCCCGCCCCCGCCGCGGCCGCCTCTCCCTCGACGCCCGCCTCCCCCTTCGTCGTCCTCGACGGCGTCGCCCACGACGTCTCCGCGGGCCCGGTCACGCTGACGTCCCCCCCCCCCCC
>CAYFOA010000014.1:65910-75125 GCA_964344575.1 uncultured Rickettsiales bacterium
CCCCCCCGGACACGTCCGCCCTCGGCGACCCCGACCGGACCGACGACCGGAGCGCGGGCGGCTGCGCGGTCCTCATCCGGAGCTGGACCGCCCTCGGCGTCCGGGAGCGTTCGACGCGCTGCGCGGGCCAGGCCGAGACCACGTACGAGTACGCCCCCCGCTGAGGCGGGAGGTTCCCCGTCACACTCCGCGCCGCCGCCGGCTCCTCCCCCCGAACCCGAACCCCAGGAGCCCTCCCCATGTGCGCACGAACCACCTGCCGGGACTGCGGCAAGCCCGACTGGCGCGGCTGCGGCGCCCACGTCGACCAGGTCCTCCGCGACGTCCCCGCCGCCGCCCGCTGCCGCTGCCGCGAGGACGGCACCCGCCAGCCCGTCCTCGCGAAGTGGTGGGCGGCGGTGACGGGCAAGGCCCGCTGACCGCGGGGCCGAGGCGTTCCCTGGGCCTGCCTCCCGGCCCCCTCTATGCTCGCCCCCAACCCCTGGAGGTTGGATGCGAACCCGCCTGCTCCCCCTGCCGCTCGCCCTCGCCGCCTTGCTCGGCGGCTGTCCCGTCGACGGCCCCGGCGTCGACGTCGACGGCGACTCCGACGGCTACCCCTCGCGCGTCGACTGCAACGACGACAGCGCGGCGATCCACCCCGACGCGATCGAGGTCTGCGACGGGCTCGACAACAACTGCAACGGCGTCGTCGACTACGACGTCGACACCCCCCCGGTGTGGTTCGCCGACAGCGACGGCGACGGGCACGGCGACCCCGACGTGATCGTGTCCGGATGCGACGCCCCCGACGGCTTCGTCGAGCTCCCCACCGACTGCGACGACGCCGACCCGACCACCTTCCCCGAGCACCTCGAGCTCTGCGACGGCGCGGACAACGACTGCGACGGCGCGCCGGACTTCGACGGCTTCGACGAGGTGGACGCCGACGAGGACGGCTTCCTCGACTGCGAGGACTGCGACGACGACAACGCCGCGGCGTTCCCCGACGCCCCCGAGGTCTGCAACGGCGCCGACGACGACTGCAACGGCGAGACGGACGAGGACTCCGCCCTGGACGCCTCGGAGTGGTACGCCGACGCCGACGAGGACGGCTGGGGCGCGGGCGGGGCGGTCACCGCGTGCGTGGCCCCGGACGGGTTCGTCGACCGCGACGGCGACTGCGACGACACCGAGGAGGGCGTCTTCCCCGGCGCCGTCGAGCTGTGCGACGGCCTCGACAACGACTGCGACGGCGAGGCCGACCCCGAGGGCGCCATCGGGCTGGCCACCTGGTACCTCGACTTCGACGGCGACGGCCACGGCAACCCCGACGTCGCGACGGAGGCGTGCCTCCCCCCGTCGGACGACTACGTCTCCGGCGGCGACGACTGCGACGACGGCGAGCCGCTGGTCCACCCCGGCGCGACCGAGGTCTGCGACGAGCTCGACAACGACTGCGACGGCGCGGTCGACGAGGACGTGGCGGGGGCCCCCACGTGGTACCTCGACCTCGACGGCGACGGCTTCGGCTCGACGGCCTTCTCGATGGACGCGTGCTTCGACCCGGGCGGCTTCTCGGACGTCGCGACGGACTGCGACGACGGCAACGCGGGCGTGTTCCCGGGGGCGTCGGAGGTGTGCGACGGGGCGGACAGCAACTGCGACGGCGCGCTCCCCGCGGACGAGGTCGACGGCGACGGCGACGGCCTCGCCCCCTGCGCGGGCGACTGCGACGACGCCGACAGCGCCACCTACCCCTACGCCCCCGAGGTCTGCGACGGCGTCGACAACGACTGCGACACCGCCGTCCCCAGCGACGAGGCGGACGCCGACGCGGACGGGGTGGCGGTCTGCGACGGGGACTGCGACGACGGCGACCCGTCGATCTACCCCGGCGCCCCCGAGCTGTGCGACGGCGTGGACGAGGACTGCGACGGGGCGGTCGACGAGGGCGCGTCCTCGGCCGACTGGTTCCTCGACCTCGACGGCGACGGCTACGGCACCCCCGCGATGGTCATCGAGGACTGCGCCGCCCCCGGCCCGAGCGGCTGGGTGACGAACGACGACGACTGCGACGACGGCGACGCGGCGACGAGCCCGGCGGCGACCGAGGTGTGCGACGGCGCGGACAACGACTGCGACAGCGTGATCCCCGCGGACGAGGCCGACGCCGACGGCGACGGCGCGATGGTGTGCGAGGGCGACTGCGACGACCTCGACGCGGGCGTCCACCCCGCGGCGACGGACTTCTGCGACGGCGTCGACCAGGACTGCGACGGCACGTACGACGAGGACGGGCCGACCTCGGAGACGTTCTACGCGGACGACGACGGCGACACGTACGGCGATCCCGTCGCCACCGTGACGTCCTGCGCGGCCCCCGCCGGCTACGTCGACAACGACGACGACTGCGACGACACGACCGACCTGATCTCCCCCGCCGAGGCGGAGGCCTGCACGGACGGGATCGACAACAACTGCGACCTCCTCACGGACTGCGACGACCTGACCGGCTGCAAGGACGTCGAGCCGACGTGCTGGGTCTGCGGGGACGGCTACGTCGACGCGGACGAGGAGTGCGACGACGGCAACCTCGTGTCCGGCGACGGCTGCGACTCCGGGTGCGAGTCGGAGGTGGACCTGTCGGGCCTCTACGACGACTTCGAGAGCGGCGGCCGGACGGTCTTCTTCTGGCAGTCGAACAGCAACGCGGCGCTGACGTCCTACGCCACCTTCTGCGAGGACCGGGGCCTGGAGTGGTTCGTCCCCAACAGCCAGTCGGACGCCCAGAACATCATCGACATGGCCTTCTCCTACGACGCCTGGCACACGTGGATCATCACGTACAACAACACGTCGTACGGGGTCTGGGGGGGCTACTCGATCGTGACGGACAGCCCCAGCGGGCAGTACAGCTCGTCGGGGTTCAGCGCGGTCCGGAAGTGGTCGTCGTCCTTCTGCGACCCCGAGACGTACAACCAGACCCGCTGCTGGGACAGCAACCACAGCTACGACTGGCTGGTCTGCATGGACCCCTGAGCGGGGGCGGGGCCGCCGATCGCCCTTCCCCGGGGATCGCCGCCCCAGTACCATCCGCGGCGGAGGTTCCCGGCATGACCCACCGCTCCGTCGTCTCCCTGCTCGTCGCCCTCGCCTGCTCGCTGCCCACGCTGGCGGCCGCGTGCGGCGGGTTCTTCTGCAACAACACCGACCTCGTCGCGGTGGACCAGCGGAAGGAGCGGATCCTCTTCGAGGTCGGCGGCGAGGGCGGCGAGGGGACCGTCACGGCGCACGTCGAGATCACCTACGAGGGGTCGCCGTCCGACTTCTCGTGGG
Organism: uncultured Rickettsiales bacterium; assembly: GCA_964344575.1. Lineage (GTDB taxonomy): Bacteria > Myxococcota_A > UBA796 > UBA9615 > UBA9615 > JAAESI01. The sequence continues at coordinate 69,229 of CAYFOA010000014.1, forward strand.
TCGTCCCCGTGCCCGACACGCCGACGCTGGGCATCGTCCCCGCGTCCACGCTGACCCTGCTCGACGCGGCCACCGCCCCCCGGATCATCCCCCCCGACCAGTACTGGGAGGACTTCGGCGAGGACGAGCCCGGCGCGGGCGACGACGACGACGACGACGACGCGGACGGGGCCACCGACGACGAGGAGCCGCCCGTCGACGTCGAGGACCTCCCCCAGGTCGGACCCTTCGACCCGGAGGTGATCTCGAGCGCCGACCCCGACGCGCTGGCGGACTGGCTGGTCGCCAACGGCTACCTCATCACCGACGAGATGCGGCCCTTCATCGCGATGTACGTCGAGGCGGGGATGAAGTTCCTCGGGATGAAGCTCGCGCCCGACGCGGGGGTGCAGGACATCGCCCCGATCAAGATGACGTACCCGTCGACGCGGCCGATGATCCCGATCGTGCTGACGGCGGTGGCGGCCGAGCCGGAGATGGGCGTCCTCGTCTTCATCGCGGGCGACCAGCGGTACGCGCCGACGAACTACGCGAGCCTCTTCGTCGACGACGAGCTGCTCCGCGCGGACCCCCGCAACGGGGAGACGAACTACTACCCGCTGCTGAGCTACCTGGCCGAGCAGGAGGGGCGGCAGGCGTTCTTCACGGAGTGGTCGAACAGCTCGACGGAGTTCGAGTCGGCGGCGCTGAACACGTGGCTCGGGACGGAGGACCAGGAGGAGGCGTGGGACTACGTCAGCGGGGTCCGGGAGCGCCACGCGTGGGTGACGCGGCTGTACACGCGGCTGAGCGCGGCGGACATGGTGCTGGACCCGATGTTCGACGGCGCGGGGACGTCGGAGATCAGCAACGTCCACGACCTGACGTTCCAGCCGCCGGTCCACGTGGACACGAGCGTCGACCCGTTCGTCCCCTGCAACATGACGTACTGCGGCGTCGGCGGCGTCTGCGCGACGACGTCCGGCGCCGACGGCTGCGTGTGCGAGCCGGGCTACGTGGGGCGCCGGATCGAGGGGCCGAACGTCAGCTCCCTGGGGACCGCCGAGACGGTCACCTGCCAGGACGCGTCCTTCGACATGATGGCGTCGCTCACCGGCGCCCCGGACATGGACATGGACCCCTGCGAGGGCGTGACGTGCGGCGCCTTCGGCGAGTGCGTCCCCCTGGGCGGGGTGCCGACGTGCCAGTGCGACGAGGGCTACGCGGCGACCCCGGGCGGGTCGGACCCGAGCGGGCTGCGGTGCGCCGAGCCGATCGAGATCTTCGACCGCGAGCAGGTGCTGTGGCCGGACTGGCCGACGGACCCCGAGACGCTCCGGGGGGACGACGACGACGACACGGGAGGCTTCGCGAGGAACCCCGACGCCGCCGCCGTCGAAGCCTGCGCCTGCACGGGCAGCGTGGCCGCCACCGACGCCGCCGCCGGCCTGCTCCTGCTCCTCCCGCTCGTCGCGAGCGCGCGCCGCCGCCGCGCCTGACTGACCCGGCTCGGCGGTCGGTCCGGTCCTCCATCCCGGAGGAACCGAATGCACACCCGACGACCGACCCTGTCCCTGTGCGCCCTGATCCTGTCCACCCTCGTCCTCAGCTCGTGTGTCGCGAGCCAGGGCAAACGCTCCGACGTCATCTCCGGCGTCGTCCTGTCAGACGACGGCCCCGTCGCCCTCGCCGAGGTCAAGATCTGGCCCGAGGGGTCCGAACACATCCTCGCGATCGAGCGGAGCAACGCCGACGGCCACTTCTCCGTCACGGTCCTCATCGACAAGGAGCTCGGCGCCGAGGTCCCGCTGCTCCGCGACACGACCTACATCGCCCGCGTCGAGGTCGCCGACCAGTGGGTGATGGACGAGGAGCTCGCCTACACCCGAGGTCCCGAGGCGTGGGACTTCAACCTCGTCGCGAAGGACAGCCTGTCCATCGACGACGGCGGGATCGACCGCTCCCAGGACGGCGACCGGGTCTGGTCCGGCGGCGGCTCCGTCAAGCGCGGAACGCAGTAGCCGAAGCGTCTCGACCCTGGCGGCGTCCTGCAGCATCGGGTAAAGGCTCCCCTGGGAGCTGAGATGTTGGAGGCGGCCTGCTGATGCGAAAGAGTCTCGTGATCCTCGCCCTGCTGCTGGTGGGCTGCCAGCAGACGGGGAACCCGATCCTGGTCCCCAACACGTCCCCGTCCATCGTCTTCCTCCAGCCGGAGCTGGGCGCGGACGAGGACGCGGTGGTCATGGACACGGACGGCGCGCTCGAGTTCCGCGCCGCCGTGGACGACTCCGAGGATGTCGCCGAGGAGCTCCTCGTCCGCTGGGAGGCGGTCGAGACCACGGCCGGCTCCGACGTCCGCCTCGAGCTGGGCGAGGACTACGCCGACGCGTCTGGGCACGCCGACTTCGTGGTCGCCGGGCTCACGGTCGGCTCGTGGCTCGTCGTCGCCACCGCGATCGACACCGAGGGCGCCACCGACGACGGGTCGATGCCCGTCGAGGTCGTCGGCGCGAACACCGCCCCCGAGGTCACGATCACCGCCCCCACGGACGGCTCCGTCTTCACCGAGGGCGACGCCGTGACGTTCTCCGCGTCCACCGGCGACGACCGCGGCCCCGAGCAGCTGACGGCCGAGTGGTACGACGACCTCGAGGGCGTCCTGTCCGACGCGCCGCCGTCGGGCGCGGGCCTGCTCACCTTCACCCGCAACGACCTCGTCATCGGCGACCACCTCGTCACGCTCACGGTCACCGACGGCAGCGGGCTCCAGGCGCAGGCGGCGGTCGCGTTCACGGTCGAAGCCGCGGATCTCCCGCCGACCACCCCGGTCGTCGACGTCACCCCCGACGAGCCGTCCACGGCGGACGACCTGACGTGCCTCGTCACGGTCGCGTCCACCGACCCCGAGGGGCTCCCCGTGACGATGACGTACAGCTGGTACGTCGACGGCTCCCCGACCGCCTGGATCGACCCGATCCTGACGGCGGACCAGACGGCCAGCGGCGAGACGTGGACGTGCCGCGTGGTCGGCAACGACGGCTTCCAGGACGGCGAGGTGGGCGAGGACTCGGTCACGGTGACGGGCACGCCGCCGACGCTCGGCTCGGTCTCGCTGGGACCGACCCCGGCGTACGAGGGCTCCACGCTGACGTGCGCGGGCGTCGACTACGACGACCCCGATGGCGACCCGGAGGGGTACGACGCGGTGGTCTGGTACGTGAACAGCGCGGCGATCGCGGCGACGGGCTTCACGCTCGACGGGGCGGACTTCGACCGGGACGACATCGTGGAGTGCGAGCTGGTGCCGTTCGACGGCGGGCTGTACGGCGACGCGGTGGTCAGCAACGCGGTCCTGATCGACAACACGGCCCCGACGGCGCCGTCGGTGGACATCACCCCGAACCCGTCGGCGGGGCTGGACGACGACCTCGTCTGCGGGGCCTCGGGTTCGACGGACGAGGACCCGGCGGACGTCGTCACCTACACGGTCACGTGGACGGTGGACGGGGCGCCGGCGTCGGCCTACGACGACCTCTGGACGGTCCCCGCGGCGGCGACGGACCTCGGCGACGAGTGGGTCTGCACGGTGGTCGCGACGGACGGCACGGACGCATCGGCGCCGGGCAGCGACTCGATCGACGTCCTCCCCCAGGCGGGCGATCTGGTGGTGGCGGAGTTCCTGTTCGACCCGGACTTCGTGAGCGACAGCAGCGGCGAGTGGATCGAGCTGTACAACGCGTCTTCGTCGACGCTGGACCTGAGCGGGTTCGAGCTGCACGACGACGGGATCGACAGCTACGTGATCGGGATCCCGCTGACGATCGCGCCGGGGGCGCGGCTGGTGCTCGGTCGGAACGAGGACCCGGCGACGAACGGCGGGGTGACGGTCGATCACGAGTACAGCGGCCTGGTGCTGGAGGCCGTCGACGAGATCATCGTGAGCTTCGACGGGGTCGAGGTGGACCGGGTGGAGTACGACTGGTCGGGGGCGCTGGAGGGGACGTCGGCGTCGTTGAACCCGGGGCTGGGGGCGCCGAGCTCGGGGCTGAACGACTTCGCGATCAACTGGTGCGGGAGCACGACGCCGCTGGGTTCGCCGGGGAGCGACTTCGGCTCGCCGGGTCAGCCGAACGACAGCTGCGCGTGTTGGGACAGCGACAACGACGACGACGGGTACGGGGACGACGCGAGCTGCCCGTTCATCGACTGCAACGACAGCAACGCGTCGATCAACGCGGAGGCGGTCGACGTCTGCGAGAACGGGATCGACGAGGACTGCCTGGACGGGGACCTGCTGTGCGACTGCCTGAGCACGGACAGCGACGGCGACGGGTACGGGACGGGGGCGAGCTGTTCGCCGGTGGACTGCGACGACAGCGACAGCAACGTCAACCCGGGCGCGACGGAGGTCTGCGACGACGAGGACAACGACTGCGACGGGGCGATCGACGAGGGGTTCGACAGCGACGGCGACGGCTGGACGACGTGCGAGGGGGACTGCGACGACGGCGACAGCGGGATCAACCCGGCGGCGGTGGAGACGTGCGACTTCGAGGACGACGACTGCGACGGCGCGACCGACGAGGGGTTCGACGCGGACGTGGACGGCTGGACGACGTGCGAGGGGGACTGCAACGACGGCAGCAGCCTGGTGCACCCGGGGCTGACGGACACGTGCAACGGGACGGACAACGACTGCGACGGGATCGTGGACGAGAACGCGGCGGGGGACGCCTACGAGGTGAACGACAGCAGCGGCCAGGCGCCGGTGATCGCGACGAACAACAGCAGCAGCACGTCGTACGCGACGTTCCAGTACTCGACGGACAACTACGACTGGTACGCGATCAGCACGGTGGACGACACGGACATCATCTGCGACAGCTTCAACGTGCAGGCGTCGATGTCGTCGATCCCGTCGGGGACGGACTACGACCTGTATCTGTACGACGAGTCGCTGAACCTGCTCGACTACAGCATCGCGGTGGGCAACGCGGGCGAGTCGGTGGCGTACTACGCGGACTGCCTCGACTGGGGCGACAACGGAGGCACGTACTACCTCCGGGTGACGCGCTGGAGCGGGTGGGACTGCAGCGACACGTACCGGTTGGACACGTCGAACTCGAACTGAGGCGTTGAAGCCGATCGAAACGTTTCCGCGGAAACGTTCGCGGCGAGCCGAGGCTCGGGTGGGGACATGACACGTCGGGGACAGCTCTCCGCTTCGCTCCGACCTGACCCCAACGCTTGGAAAACGCTTCGCGTTTCCCACATGACCACACCCACGACGACGACGATTTTGTTTTCAAAATCAAGATGTTATGGGTTGATATATGAACGTACGTTCAGTAGGGTTCGGTCATGACGATGACGGGACCGGAGTACCGGGAGATGATCGCTGGGATCGAGGATCGGATCGTGAACACGTCGGCTTCGATGTCGGCGCTCACGGGGCGGCTGCTGGACGACCTGCGGGCGTTCGACGAAGCCGAGGGGTGGGCCGCGGCGGGGGCGCGGTCGTTTCCGCAGTGGTTGAGCTGGCGGGTGGGGATCGGGGTCGCGGCCGCGCGTGAGCAGGTGCGGGTGGCGCGGGCGCTCGGGGGGCTGGCGCGGATGAACGCCGCGCTGCACGAGGGGCGGCTGTCGTACAGCAAGGTCCGCGCGATGACGCGCGTGGCGACGCCGGAGAACGAGGAGGAGCTGCTGGGGCTGGCGCTGCTGTCGACAGCGTCGCAGCTGGAGCGGATCTGTCGGGGGTACCGGCAGTGCAAGCAGGAGATCGAGGGGTACGAGCGGGAGCCGCGGCAACGGAAGGTGGAGTGGTGGTGGGAGGACGGGGGGCTGCGGTTCAGCGGGTGGCTGCCGGCGGAGGAGGGGGGGCTGGTGAGGCAGGCGATCCTCGGAGCGATGGACTCGCT
>CAYFOA010000015.1:0-75110 GCA_964344575.1 uncultured Rickettsiales bacterium
CGGCCGCGTCGTCGTCGTCGGTCGCGTCGTCGTCGTCGGTCGCGTCGTCGTCGTCACCGGCGTCGATCCAGTCCCACTCGCCGAACTCGCCGCCGTACATCCCCATGTCGGGGTCGGACCCGTCGGGGTCGGTCGTGCCGGCCCAGTCGGGGTCGTCGTCCACGTCCCGGTCGGCGCAGGGGCTCCCCTCATCGAGGTGGTAGTCGGCGACCCCGGGGTCCACGAAGTCGCAGTACGCGTTGAGCACGTCGGGGCCGATGGACTCCTCGGGCAGCGGGATCGGGTCGTCCTCGGGGACGGGGTAGAAGCTCCAGTCCTCCGGGGAGATCGACGAGTACGCGGTGTAGCCGTCCAACGTGACCGACGGCCCCGCGGTGAAGGTGCAGATGTTCCCCTCCTCTTCGGCGGAGAGGATCGAGAACCGGCTGTCCATGAAGGCGCCCACGCCGCAGACCGAGTGCCCCGCCTCGGCGGCGACGTTGTCGGCGATCGTCACGAACCGCATGGCCGTGTAGGTCGAGCCGTAGAACGCGCTGCCGGCGACGTAGAGGCCGCCCCCGAACTCGGCCTCGTTGCCCAGGATGCCGACGTTCCACAGGACGACGCCCTGGCTGCCCAGCGCCGCGATCCCGCCCCCCACCTCGGCCTCGCCCTTGGTCAGCACCGACCGGGTCAGCGTCAGCGGCGCGGCGCCGAGCAGGATGTTGCCGCCGTACGTCGTGTCGACGTCGCCGAAGGTGAGCGTCTCGCCCGTCCCGCCGTCGAACACGAACCCGTCCACCTGCAGCCCAGGGGAGCCCATGTAGGAGGCGCCGAGGATCGGGCCGTCGCCGTCGGGGCGGAGCACTACGCCGCCGGGGGTGCCGGCGACCATCGAGAACGACCGCCCGTACGCGGTCAGGTTGACGTCGTACTCGCCGTCGGGGACTTCGATCGTCGCGCCCGCGGTGACGTTCGTGACGGCCGCCCGGAGCCCCGGGCACTCCCAGTCGCAGACACCGCCGGCCGGGGTGCAGTCGCCGTCCTCGGCGCTGACGGCCTCGACGCAGAAGGTGACGCCGTCGTCGAAGCGGCGCATGTCGTTGGCGTTCCAGCGGACGAGGCGCTGGCCCCCGGCGACGTCGAAGAGGGCGAACAGCTCGGAGCCGTCGTCGCTGGAGGCGAGCGCCCGCAGCCCCTCGGCGGTCTCGGTCGCGTCGTCCGCCGCGCCCCCCGCGACCCACACGTACTGCAGCCAGTTCGCCCCTTCGTCGTAGAGCACGATCGCGTTCGGGTAGCCCACCGCGATGCGGGCCTCGGACAACGCCGCCACCGCGAACGGCGGCCCCTGCCCCTCCCCGTTGACGGCGGGCGGCAGGAAGAAGCTCAGCGTGTCCTGGGGCGCGTCCAGGGGGACCATGAGGAGGCGAGGCTCGAGCTGGACCGCGTCGTCGCCTTCACCGAACCCGTCGATCGCGTCGCCCGTGATCGCGTAGACGAAGGGCGAGAACTCGGACTCGTCGACGTCCAGCGCCTTCGTCGGCTCGATGGGGAGGTCGCCGTAGACGAGCCCCCCGTCGACCAGCAGCGACGCCGGCCCGGTGAACCCCGCGCCGCGCAGGTACAGGCCCCCGGTGTCGCCCTCGCAGCCGCCGAAGGAGTCGTAGGGGAAGACGTCCATCGGGAGCGCCCCTTCCGCGAACAGCGCCAGGGGGTTGAGGTTGTCGGACGTCGACGCCACCGCGACGGGGCTGCACAGGTCGGTGTCGTTGGCGCCGCTGCCGCCCTCGAAGACGAGGGGGACGGTGACCGAGCCGGGGCGGGCGGCGACGCTCCAGACGACCCCCGACTCGGGGTCCGCGAGGAGCGACCGGTTCTCCAGCCACGCGGTCGCCGCGGTGATGGACACGGGCCCGAAGTCCTCGTTGCCGAGGCTCGCTGCCTCCCCGACGGGGTTCAGCGACGCCGCCCCGTGGAGCTGCGCGTGCGCCCGGTTGTCCGACGTCCCCGGTCCGCTGAAGAGGACGAGGACCGGCCCCTCGTCCTCGTCGAGGTCCCAGTGCATGGCCGTCACGTCGCCGCTGACGTCGTCGCTGAAGAGCTCGTGCGGGGGGACCTCGAGGAGCTGGGCCGACGCCGTCGCGGGGAGGGCGGCGGCGAGGAGGAGCAGCCCGAGCAGCGGCGCGGCGCGACGACGGCGCCGGAGGCCGGCCACCAGCAGCAGGGCCAGCGCGGCGATCCCGGCGGTCGGGCCCGCCACCGAGGACGCGCAGTCATCGCACCGCAAGCCCGTGGGGAGCAGGTCCTCGGGGGCCGCGGCGGAGTCGTCGTCGTCGCCGGCCACGTCGTCGTCGTCGTCCGTCGCGTCGTCGTCGTCGGTCGCGTCGTCGTCGTCGGTCGCGTCGTCGTCGTCGCCGGGGTCGTCCTGGGGGTAGAAGTCGCCCAGCTCGGAGCCGTACATCCCCATGTCGGCGCCGTCCCACGCCGCCCCGATCGCGGGGCTCCCCTCGGCGAGGTGGTAGTTCTGCTCGACCCCGTCCGGGGCGACGAAGAGCGGGTCCTCGTTGAGCAGCAGGAACGGCCCGTCGTCGCACGTCTGGGGGAAGTCGTTCCAGCCGTCGGCGGGGAGGACGATCGAGTAGTCGATGCAGCCGTCGATGTAGCCCGCCATCACGAGGCTCTCTCCGGGGGCGTCGTGGACGAGGATGGAGTCGATGACGTCGACGACCTGGTTGGCGAGGGCGATCTCGTGGACGTCGGGCCCGTCGCGGTTGTTCCGGGTCAGGGTGAGGTGCTCCGCGAAGATCGACCCGACGGGGAACAGCCCGTCGCCCACGGCGGCGATGCCCGAGCCCGCCGCGTCCGCGACGTTGTCGTGGATGCCGACCCCGTTGAGGTGGACGCCGCGCCCCGCGATGATCGCCGCGCCGCCCCCCGCGTGCGCCGCGTTGCCGCGCAGGATCACGCCCTCGAGCGTCACCGCCGACTCGTAGACGAACAGCCCGCCGCCGAGGCGCCCCTCGACGGGCTTGCCCCCGAAGTCCGCCGAGACCTCGACGCCGGTCCCGCCCTGGAGCACGAGCCCCTCCACGATCAGCCCCCCGAACGGCTCGTACCCGACCTGACCCACCGCCAGCGCCGGCGCGTTGTGGCCGTCGGCGTCGACGACGACGGTGCCCGGCTCCTCGGCCAGCAGGATCAACCCCTCGCCGACCACCGCCAGGGCCTCCTCGTAGACGCCGGGGGCGATGACGATCTCGGACCCCGTGCAGGCGACGTCGATCGCCTCCTGGATGCGGTTGAACTCCCCGCCACCGTCGATGTCGACGTTCAGTACGCGGCTCCCCACGTCGGGGAGGTCGCCGACGTCCCACTGCGCGAGGATCGCGGCGCCCCGGTTGTCGGGGTTGGACGACGCGAAGTCGTTGGCGAAGAGCGCGTAGAGCTTGTCCCGCTCGGGGGAGACCTCCAGCGACATCAGCCGCCGCGGGGGCCCCACCTCGGAGTTCAGCAGGTCGTGCGGCCGGTCCGCGTTCCACACCTCGCCGAGGACGTTGCCGGACCCCGAGAGCACCACGATCGACTCCTGCCCCCCGACGACGAAGCGGCCGTCGGCGAGGATGCGGAGCTCCGTCGGGTTGAGCATGGCGTCGCCGTCGACGCCGCACTGGTAGAAGGGCGGGACGGGGAAGTTGGCGAGGAAGAGGGGGTCCGACGGGACGGACTGGTAGAGGGGGGCGACGTCCCAGACGAGGACCCGGGCGGGGTCTCCGGTGACGACGGCGAGGACGGCCTCGTCCCCCGCGACGAGCAGATCCATCGCCTTGGTCGCCACCGCCGGGAGCTGCTGCTCGGCCGAGCCCCACGCCCCCATCGTGAAGCCCGCCGCGTTGCCGTCGCCGACGCCGATCTGCATCGCGTGGACGCCGCCGGGCTGACCGGGGAGGCAGCCGAGGCAGTCGTCGTCGCCGGAGGGGTTGAGTCCCTCGGCGTAGAACACCCAGCCGTTGTGGACCTCCACCGCCACGGGAGCCTGCAGGGGGGTCTCGTCGGGGGTGAGGGTGACGAGCTTGGCGTAGGGGGTGCCGAGCAGGCCGGGGATCAGGCGCCAGATCGCGTCGCCGCCGGGGTCGGCGAGGAGGTCGCCGAGGCTGCCCGCGCTGGTGTCCACGCCGACGTCGGGGAACTCCTCCTCCCCGAGGTCGATCGGCTCGACGCTGCCGTTGCAGGAGAACAGGTCGCCGGCGATGTCGCAGTCCTCGTACGTGACCGACGCGCCGTCGGGGCCGTTGAACGCCCACACCCGGAGCTTCGGTCCGATGGGGTCGGCGCCCCCGGCCTCGGTCACGTCGTGGTAGCTGACCTCGGTCCCCGCCTCCAGCGCGGCGACGGTCTGGGGCGGGGGCGCGTCCTGCGCGTGCGCCGCGCCTCCCAGGGCCAGGGCGACCAGCGTCGCCGGCAAGGTGCATCGGGTCCTCACAAGGCATCCAGCTTCACGACCAACGGCGCCCCGGAAGCCCGGCTCGCGTGCGGTCCATGCGGGAAGAGACAACGCCCCTCCGGCCAGTATGTGTGCGCGACGTCGTCCGCGACCGGGGCGATCCGGATCACCCCCGCCAGCTCGCCCCACTCATTGTGGACGCGAACGCGATCCCCGTCCTGCAGGGCGAGGCGCTTCGCCAGCGCCGCGCCGACGTACACGGCGTCGCGCTCCCTCCCGGTCCGCCGCGTGGTCAGGCGGATGCCCGGTCGCGGCGCGCCGGGGGAGTCGACCGGGGGCACGCGTGCCCGCCCGTCCTCGGTCGCGAACCCGGTCCGGTGCAGCGTCGCGCCCCCCCACACGAGGCCGTTGCCGGGGGCGTGCAGCCGCTCGATGCCGGCGTACCGGGGGACGTCGCGGGCGATCCGCTCCCGCACGGCCGCCCCGTCGATGGGGAGGAACGCGTCCGGGGACGTCTCCGGCCCCTCGAGGCGGGCCTCGATCTCGACGGGGATCTGCCAGTCGGGGCGCGCGTCGCCGACCGCGTGGCCGCGGATCTCGGGGCTGAAGCGGATCCTGCGATCGATGGACGTCGTCGTCCCCCCGCCGCGCTGCTCGAACCGCGACTGCGCCGGCAGGACCAGCGTCAGCTCGCCCGGCTGGAGGAGGACGGAGGGGTCGAGGAAGTGGACCTGGTGGACGCGGACGGGGAGGGCGTCGAGCTGCAGCGGCCGGTCCGGCGCGAGGTAGTCGGCGAGCCCGTCCCCGACGACGTAGAGGAGGTCGAGGTCGCCGCGGCGGGAGGCGTCGAGGATCTCGTCGGTCTTCCACCCCCCACGGTCGCCGAGGTCCGGTCCGAGGCCGAGGTCGCGGGCGCCGCGCACGCCGGGGCTGCCGTCGAGGGGGAGGACGCCGCTGCCGGGCATCCCCAGCCAGCCGCGGCCCAGCGCCAGCGTGATCACGTCGCCGACGGTCTTCCCGCCGTCGGGGCCGCGCCCGAGCGCCGACCCGAGGAGGACGACGCACCGCTTCGCGCCGGCGAAGATCCGGGCGAGGTGGCGGATCTCGTGGGCGCTGAGCCCGCTGCCGGCGCGCAGGTCCGCCCACCTCAGGTTCCGCAGGTGGGGGACGATCCGGGCCCACCCGCTGACCCGCTTCTTGAGGTACTGGGTCGCCAGACCGCCGAACTCGTCGAGGGCCTTGAGGATGCCCCAGGCGAGGTGCCGGTCCCCGCCGCCGGCGATGCGGGCGTGCTCGTCGACGAGGCGCGTCCCGAAGAGCGTGGGGCCGACGGGGCCGGGGAGCCAGACGCCGTCGAACTCCGGCTCGTCCACGGGTCCCACCGCGACCACCCGCGTCCCCCCCGTGCGGGCGACGTGGAGGAGGCGGCTCAGGAAGGGGTGGCGGTGCAGGCCGGTCCCCCACAGGACGACGAGCTCGGCCGAGGTGATGTCCTGGAGGGTGCAGGTCCCCGCCTCGAGGCCCGTGGTCCACTGCAAAACCGAGCTGACGAGACGGTGACCTGCATCCCCCAAGAGATCGATGTGGGGTGAGTCCGCGGCGGTGGCCAACCTTTTGAGGCAGAAAAGCCCCTCATTGGAGACGTCGGCGGGGTTGCAGAGCATCGCCCACGGCTTGCTGCGCTCGCGCAGGCGCGTGGCGACGAGGTTGGTGGCGTCCTCCCACGAGATCGGCTCGAGGAGGGGCTCGCCGGCCCGCCGGAGCAGCGGGACGGGGACGCGGCCGAGGGCGCGGAGGGCGGCGGCGGACTTCTTCTGGAGGACGTCGACCCGGCCGAGCTTGTGCGGGGCGAACGCGCCGGCCGTCCACGTGGCGAGGTCGTCGAGGCGGCGATGGCAGACGTGGGCGCCGGCGAGGGCGTCGTCGCGCAGGCCGTGGGTGCCGAGCTCGCAGGTGGTGCAGACGCCGTACCGGAGGACGTCGGCGGCGTAGCGGAGGTGGGCGCGGTTGGCCCACGCGGCGCGGGCGAGGCCGACGGTGGTGCGGTCGTGCGGGCGGCCCGGGCCGAAGGGGACGAACGAGGCGAGGGACGGCCGCGACGCGATGCGGATCTCCGAGTCGCTCGCCATGGGGAGATCCTACCGTCCCTGTGCTACAGACGCGGCCATGGGGCGCGACGCGGTCCGATCCTTCGACGTGACGAAGCTGGCGGGGGGCGATCCGTCGACGGTCCCCGATCGCCTCGTCGTCGAGGAGCCGCTGGAGATCCGCCTGGGCGACGACCCCATCGCCGTCGTCATGCGGACGCCCGGAGACGACATGGCGCTCGCGGTGGGGTTCCTCTTCACCGAAGGCATCCTCCGCGACCCCGACCAGGTGCTGTCGGTGGCCTACTGCACGGACACCGAGCCGGGGGCCGAGGCAAACATCGTCCGGGTCCTCGCGGCGGACGCGGACGTCGGCGCGGTGGAGAAGGCGCGGCGGCAGGTCTACGCGTCGAGCAGCTGCGGCCTGTGCGGCAAGACGACCCTGGACGCGGTGAAGCTGCTGGCGCCGGACGTCGCCCCCGTCGCGGGGCTGCGAGCGACGGTCGTGGCGCGGCTCCCCGAGGCGCTGCGGGAGCACCAGGAGCTGTTCGAGGCGACGGGCGGGCTGCACGCGGCGGCGCTGGCGACGACGGACGGCGAGATCCTCCTCGTCCGCGAGGACGTCGGCCGCCACAACGCCTGCGACAAGGTCGTCGGGACGATGGCGATGCGGGAGACGTGGCCGCTGTCGGGGCGGGTCCTGGTGCTGTCCGGGCGGGCGTCCTTCGAGATGGTCCAGAAGGCGGCGATGGCCGGGATCGGGGCGGTGGTCGCCGTCTCCGCGCCCTCCTCGCTGGCCGTCGAATTCGCCCGGGAGGCGGGGATCGTGCTGGTAGGGTTCGTCCGGCGCGGAGGGATGAACGTCTACGCCGGAGAGCTCGCATGAGCGAACAGCGCATCCAGTCCTGGGACGAGTTCTGGCCCTTCTACGTGGGCGAGCACCGCGTCCCCCTCAACCGCTTCCTCCACATCGTCGGCACGAGCGCGGGCTACGGGCTGGTCATCGCGGCCGCCGTGCTCGGAGATTGGCGGCTCCTCGTGGCGGCCCCGATCGTCGGCTACGGCAACGCCTGGCTCGGCCACTTCTTCGTCGAGAAGAACAAGCCCGCGTCGTTCAGCTACCCGGCGTGGTCGTTCCTCGGCGACATGAAGATGGTCGCGTACGCGTTCACGGGGCGGCTGGGGGCCGAGGTGGAGCGGCTGTACGGCAGCCGTTCGCCCGAGCGCGACGCGCCGTTGCTCGTATCCTTGGAGGCATGAGCCTCCGCGTCGCGTCCCTCGCCCTGCTGTCGCTGCTGCTGCTGGCCGGCTGCCCGACGGACCGCAACCCCGAGCTGCCCGACGACGACGACGCGACCGACGCGCCGGACGACGACGACAGCGGCGGCGACGACGACGACGGGACCCCCGAGGACGTCGACTGGGACGACGACGGGCTCCCCAACTCGTTCGAGGACGAGATCGGCAGCGACCCCACGAACAACGACACCGACGGCGACGGGTTCCTCGACGGGACGGAGTACTACGCGTACTTCCGCCCCGCCGACGACACCGACTACCCCTACACCGGCGACTACCCCCGCGCGCCGATCCCCGCCGACGGCGAGATCGAGGGCCAGGGCTACAACCAGTTTGACGTCTCGCCCGACTTCACGATCACGGACCAGTTCGGCCAGGACCTCTACCTGCACCGGTTCTACGGAAACATCGTCGTCGTCTACATCGACTACGAGGAGGCCCCCCCGATCGGCTCGGTGGCGCCGCTGGTGCAGGCGTCGTACGAGGAGCTGAAGGACCAGGGGGTCGTGATGATCAGCCTGCTCCTGCAGGGACTGGCCCCCGGCCAGCCCCCGGACGCGGACCGCTTCATCGCCGAGCACGGGATCACGTTCCCGGTGTTCGAGGACCAGAACACGCCGTCGGGGGTGGCGTGGAACTACCAGTTCGAGCAGTTCGTCCCGCACTTCACGGTGATCCACCGGAACATGCGGATCTTCGACGTCAGCGCGTCGGGCTACAACGAGTGGGAGGACGTCCTCGCCAACGTCGACGTCCTCCTCGCCGAGGAGTGGACCGACTGGGACTGGCCGCTGCCCTGACCGTCAGCCGCCGATCTGGACCATGTGGCCCTCGAAAGGGGTCGCCATCGCCTCGTCGGTGACGTGGGCGGCGGGCTTGCGGAGGATGCCGGCGCGGATGGCGATCTCGAGGTCGTCGTCGCTGCCGCCCTCGCGGAGGACGTCCCGGAGGCTGATCATGCGGGGCTCGTAGGCGAGGCACGTCTTGAGGCGGCCGTCCGACGTGACGCGGACGCGGTTGCAGGACTCGCAGAACTGGCGGCTCAGCGCGCCGATCGCGCCGACCTCGACGCGCGTCCCCGCGACCTTCCAGTAGTTGGCGGGGCCGCTGCCCCCGGGGCCGACCGTCGGCAGGAGGGTGAAGCGCTCCTCGATCCGCTCCCGCACCTCGGACCACGGCACGAGCGGGAAGACCGACTCCCCGAACGGCATGTACTCGATGAAGCGGATGGTGACGGGGAGGTCGCGGAAGCGCTCGATGAAGGCGGGCGGCTCGTGGTCGTTCATGCCGCGGCAGACGACGACGTTCAGCTTCAGCGGCAGCCACCCCATCGCGCAGACGGTCTCGATCCCCTCGATCACCTCGGGCAGCCGGTCGGCGCGGGTGATGCGCGCGAAGCCCTTCCGGTCGAGCGTGTCGATGCTGATGTTGAGGCGGTCGAGGCCCGCGGCGCGCAGCGGCTCGGCGAGGCGGCGGAGGTTCCAGCCGTTCGTCGTCATCGACAGGTCGCGCAGGCCGTACGCCTTGGCCTCGGCGATGCCCGCGACCAGCTCCAGGATCCCCTGCCGCACCGTCGGCTCGCCGCCGGTCAGCCGGATCTTGTCGACCCCCATCTGCGCGAGCACCCGCGCCAGCCGCGTCGTCTCCTCGAACGACAGGAGCCGCTTCCGGTCCATGAAGTCGATCCCGCACTCCGGCATGCAGTAGACGCAGCGGAAGTTGCAGCGGTCCGTGACCGACAGGCGGACGTAGTGGATGCGGCGTCCGAAGGGGTCGATGATCGGGGGACGGGTCGTCATCGGCGTCAATGTAGCGTCGGCAGGTCGGCCTGCGAGTTGATGTTCAGGAAGGACCGCCCCGAGGGGTGGACGGCCTCCCACTCGGACTGCGGGATCGGGATGACGTTGACGTTCAGATCGGTGTGCCAGCCGTGCAGGGAGCGGTCGGGGCCGTCCTCGACGGCGCCCAGCATCAGCGGCGGCAGCATCGTGAAGTAGAGCGCGTGAAGCCACTGGAGGCGGCCGTCGGCCTCGGGGACGATGATGTCGGGGCGCATCTCGTCTTCCAGCTCGGGGTCGCGCCACTCGGCCATCCACCGGACGAGGCCGGCGTCCACGAACGGCATGTCGCAGGCGCAGGCGAACGTGAAGGCGGCGGTGTCGCGCCACATCCCGCTGACCAGGCCGCCCAACGGGCCCGCCCCGGGGACCATGTCCTCGACGACGACGACGTCGGACGGCAGGGCCGGGAGCTGCTGCGACGCGTCCCGCCGGACCACGATCACGTCGCCGAACGAGGGCGTGACGGCGGCGAGCCGCTCGCACAAGGCCGGCAGCACGAGCGCCCCGTCGAGCTCCATCCAGGCCTTGTCGGTGCCGAAGCGCTTCGACCGGCCGCCCGCGAGGATGACGATCTGCAACGGCCTCATCGCCGCAGCCCCGGCTCGCCCTGCGCCGCCCCGCTGCCGGGGAGGAGCTGGACCCGGACGGTCTCACCCGCGGCGACGTCGGCGATCCCCTCGGGGACCGAGATCAGGCAGTTCGCCTCGGCCATCGACCGCGACACCCCCGACCCCTGCGGCCCGGTGAGACGGACGGTGCCGTCCGGACCCAGCCGCCCGCGGTACAGGATGAGGAACTTCGCCTTGCTCTTGAGCGGCTCGGCGAGGACGGCGTCCCGCGTGGGGAGGAACAGCGCGCCGCACCCCTGGAGCCTGCGGAGCGCCGGGCGGACGTACTGGAGGAAGCTGACGAGGCAGCTGACGGGGTTGCCCGGCAGCCCGAAGTAGGGCGCGCCGTGGAGCGTCCCCGAGGCGTTGGGCTTGCCCGGGCGCATCGCCACCTTCCAGAACGTCTGCTCCCCCATCTCGGCGAGGACGTCGCGGACGTAGTCGTAGTCGCCGACGCTGACGCCGCCGATGGAGATCGTCGCGTCGCAGCCCGCGGCCCGCCCGAACACCTCGCGCAGGGCGTCCGGGGTGTCGCGCGCGATGCCGAGGTACTTCGGGATCCCGCCCGCCTCCTCGACCATCGCCATCAGGGCGTAGGCGTTCCCGTTGTAGATGTGGCCGCGGGGGACGTCGGTGCCCGGCTCGTGGACCTCGTCGCCGGTGGACACGATGGCGACGACGGGGCGGCGGTGGACGTCGACGGTAGCGACGCCCTGGGACGCCAGGAGCTGCAGGTCGGCGCCGCGCAGGGGGACGCCCGCGGGGCCGACGACGTCGCCCGGGGCGAGGTCCTCACCGGCGCGCCGGATGTTGTCGCCGGGACCCGGGCCGGTGGACTCGATCACGACGACGTCGCCGTCGCGGGAGGTCCGCTCCTGCATGATCACGTGGTCCGCCCCGGGGGGGATCGGGGCGCCCGTGAAGATGCGCGCGGCCTCGCCCCGGAGGAGCGTCCGCTCGGACCACCCCCCCGCGGGGATCTCGTCCGCCACCACCAGCTCGACGGCGCCGCCGCCCCCGCCGCCGTCGCAGCCGAGGTCGTCCGCCTGGAGGTAGGACACGTCGGCCCACCGGACCGCGTAGCCGTCCATCGCCGAGTTGTCCGCCGGGGGCTGCGCGCGGGTCGCGATCACCCGCGCGGCGAGCACCCGCCCCCGCGCCTCCGCGAGCGGAACGGACTCCGTGGGGAGCGGTTGGACCCCCTCCAGAACGCGCGCCTGCGCCTCCTCCACCGTCAACATGGCGCGAGCATAGTGCCTTTCCGCACAGTCGAAGTGACCATCGTCAGGCCTCTCCCGAAGCCGCCTCCGCGCGGACCCGCTCGAGGTCCTCGCGGGTGATGGGGCCGTCGTACTCCTCGCGCCGCATCGCGTAGATGACGCCGCCCGGCAGCCCGAGGAGCCCCTTCTCGATCCAGAAGCCGAGGTGGCCGAAGAGGAAGCTGCGCGCCTCGGGGACGAGGCCCGCCAGGAGCTTGACGAAGACGATCTCGCGGATCCCCTCCCCGCCGACGGTCGGCCCGACCAGCGTCGCCGAGGTCATCAGGAGCGCGCTGAAGAGCACCATCCCGATCCCCGGCCCCGCCACGCCCGCCTCGCTCAGCCCCATGAGCAGCGTCCAGTACATCAGCGCGGTGGTGAGGTGGCCGACGATGGCGAGGCCGACGGCGCCCATCAGCATGTCCCGGTGGCCGGCGTAGGCGGTGGACGCGTCGAGCACCTTGTCGGTGAAGGCGCGGACGCGGGCGCCGGGGACGAAGCGGGCGAGCGGGCGCGTCAGGCCGGGCGCGAGGAGGACGGCGAAGAAGCCGGACGTCGCCACGATCGCGCCCGCGGCGACGACGATCGCCTTGTTCGCGTCGAGCCCGGGGACGATCTTCCAGCCGATCGGGAAGACGATGACGAGGAGGGCGGCGAGGGCGACCAGGCCGATGACCTTGTCGATGGCGATGACGGCCGCGCAGGGGACCGGCTGCTTGGTGACGCGGATGGAGTCGTAGAGCTTGAAGCCGTCCAGCCCGAGGGTGCCCGGGGTGACGATGCCGAAGAAGCGGCCGATCCAGAACGAGCCCGCGAGGAAGCGGTAGTCGAGGTGGAGCTCCTGGCCGCGGAGGAGGAGCTGCCAGCGCCAGATGTTGCCGAAGATGCCGACGAGCTTGACGGCGACGCCGAGCAGCAGCCACGGCACGAAGCGCCCGATCTCGATGGCCTTCACCTCGGCGAGGAGGTCGGGGAGGGAGATCTCCGAGCGCGTGAACAGCCACCAGAAGACGAAGATCGTCAGGACGAGCTTGACGGCGAGGATGACCGAGCGCTTCACGGCCGCGACGGTATGCCAGAATGCGGCCCTTGCGTCGCGTCCTGCTTCCGGTCCTGCTGCTGTCCCTGGCGATGCCGCTGCCGGTGCGCGCCGCCACGGACATCGTGGTGGAGAACCTCAACGCGGTGGACGCGTCGCGCCGCCAGGCCGAGCTGGACTTCGTCGTCCGCGAGCTGGCGATGACGCTGGGGGCGCCGCCGACGTACGCGGTGGCGGCGCTGGGGCTGTACGAGTTCGAGATCGCGACGGACCACCGGCTGGCGTTCATCCACACCGACCCCGAGGGGGTGGCGCAGACGCCGGCGTGGCGGGACCTGTCCGAGGGGGACGACCCGGCGACGGTGCAGTACGTCCCCCATGTGACGTTCCGGAAGGGCTTGCCGTGGTCGCTGGAGGCGGGCGGCAACGTCGGCTGGCTGGCGGCGAGCCGGCAGTTCAAGGTCGGCGGCTACGGGCGGTGGGCGTTCCTCGGGGGCTGGGAGAAGGTCCCCGACGTGGCCATGCGGCTCGCCTACGACGGCTACGTCGGCAACCCCGAGCTCGACCTGGGCGTCTTCCAGCTGGACTTCGCGATCGGCTACTCGTTCAAGGCGTCGTCGAAGAAGGAGCAGGGGGGGACGAAGTTCTCGCCCTTCGCGGGGTACGCGTTCCTGATGACGCACGCGAACCCGGAGGCAGACGTCGCCGAGATCGGCGAGGTCACGGCGTGGGCGCAGAACGCGCAGGCGGGCGTGGACCCACGCGACTTCCGCTTCCACCGCTTCTTCGGGGGCGTCGAGATCCGCGCCGGTCAGGTCGTCTTCCGGGCCGGCGCCGACGTGACCGTCCCGAGGACGGGGCCGCTGATGGCGGCGATGAACTTCTCCCTCGGGGCGCGCCTCTAGCGCACCCCTAGCCCGCCTCGCCGAGGACCTCCAGCGCCACGTCCGGGCGGTCCGTGATCAGCCCGTTGACGCGCATCTTCGCCAGGTCCCGCATCCGGTCCTCGTCGTTGACCGTCCACGTGTTGACGGCCAGCCCGCGCAGATGGGCCTTGCGGACGAGGTCCTGCGTGACCAACGTCTCCCGGGGGTGGATCGCGTACGCGCCGAGGACCGGCGCCAGCCACGGTTCCTTGAGGAGCCGGTGGCGGAGGCGCTGCTTGAGGCCTCGTCCGCGATCGAAGGGGTAGACGAGGCCCAGCGGCGCGGCACAGTGCTGACGGGCCCGGAACAGCGACCCGGGGTTGAAGGATGAGATGATCACGTCCGAGTACAGCTCCATCGCGGCGATCAGCCGACCGACCGCGACGGCCGTACCGTCTCCGCGCGCATGGTCTTCCTTGATCTCGATGTTGAACCGCACCTGCCCGCGGAGCGTCTCCAGCAGCTCCGCCAGCGTGGGCACGCGCGCGGCCGCCCAGGCGTCGTCCAGGTGACTGCCGACGTCGATCTGCTGGAGCGCCGCCAACGGCAGCGCGTCGACGCGATCCGCGCAGCCGCCCCCGACCCGCTCCAGGTCCGCGTCGTGGATGACGACCAGCTCCCCCGTCGCACAGGTCCGGACGTCCAGCTCCAGGAAGTGGACCCCCAGATCGACCGCGTGCTCGAACGCGAGCATCGTGTTCTCGGGCCGGAGGAGCGCCCCGCCGCGGTGGGCGTGGACCTGGACCGACGGCGCCTTGGGGGGCTCGTCGCGGCGCTTCCGGGTCGTCGCGCGGCCCGGCTTGCGGGGCGCCTCGCGGGGGCGGTCCACCATCGCGCGCACCGTATCAGCGCGGTCGCCGCCCTCGCGCTCCTCGCCGCGACGAACCCCGCCGCCGCAGCCGACTCCATCGACGTGGTCGCGACCTTCGACGACGACGCCTGGACCGTCACCGGCGAGCTGACCTGGACCGTGACGAACCCGACGACGGAGCCGCTGACCCACGTCGAGCTGTTCCTCTACCCGGAGATCTACGCCGCTGACCCCGAGCTGGACGACGTCCTCATGCCGCGCGTCTACCCCTTCGCGTTCAGCCCCGGCGGACAGCGGCTGACCGGCTGCGAGCACGAGCGGGCCGACGCCGGCGGCGTGCCCTACGCCCTGGTCGCGCTCCCCTCGCCGCTGGCCCCCGGAGCGTCCACGTCCGTCGTCTGCGGCTTCGAGACGGACCTCCCGCACAAGTACGGCACCTTCGGCCGCACGCGCCGCACCGTGACCATGAACGGCGGCGCCTATCCCCTGCCCGTGACGCTCGACCCGGACGCCGGCTGGCTCCGCGACGCGCCCCCGCCGCCCATCGACCACGCCCTGCAGCTCGCGCTCCCGCCGGGCTGGGGCGGCGTCGTCGGAGGCGCCCTCGTCGGCGAGGCCCTCGATCGCCCCGTCGTCCGCGTCGCCGACCCCCGCCCCGGCCCCCGCCGCTGGCTGTCCGTGGGCCTGGTCCGCGGCATGGAGCACCAGAACCTCGCGCTCCCCGACGGCCAGGTCGTCACCTGGGTCGGCCGCCCCCTCAAAAAGTTCCAGCGCCGCTGGGTCGGCCGCGCCGCCGCCCACGTCCGCGAGCTCCTCCCCTCGGACCGCGACTTCGTCCTCGTCGAGGCCCCCCTGCGCCGCAACCTCGTCGAGCTCGGCGACGGCGTCGTCTACGTCTCGGACCGGTTCGAGGAGGCGTCCGTCGCCTTCTGGCGCTACCACGACCTCCACCTCGCCCGCGCCCTCATCGCCGACACCCTCGTCCCCCACGTCGACGCCCGCGAGCCCCCGCGCCAGGCCCCCTACACGCTGGACGGCGTCTCCTGGCAGCTCGTCCCCAGCTACCTGAAGGTCCGCTGGAAGAACCACGTCAACCTCAAGCAGATGCTCGAGCGGGTCCGCTTCCTGCCCGCCATCGACACGCTGCTGGAGACGCCGATCTTCCCGTTCGCCGACCAGATCTTCGACAACCCCTGGGTGGTCGACCCGGTCCGGGCCGACGTCCGCCGCTTCAACCGCGAGCTGCGGTCGGGCCGGATCCTCTTCCTGAAGCTCGAGGACGTCGTCGGGGCCGACACGCTCGCCGCCGCGGTGGACGCCTACTTGGACGACAGGCACGACTTCCACACGCTCCTGGAGGCGCGGTCGGGGCAGGACACGCGCGCCTGGGCCGACCACTGGCTGCTCCCCCCCTCCCGCCAGAACCTCCGCGTCGAGTCGGTCGAGCGGTCCCGGGACGAGGACGACCTCCACGTGACGAAGGTGACGGTGAGGCGCGACGTCCTCGACGGGGAGACGCCCCCCGGCGAGGTGGTCGAGGTCCGCGTCGACGGCCCGCCCCCCCGCCGCAAGCGCGGCCGCGTCACGCTCCGCTGGGAGGGGCGCGAGGACGTCGCCACGTGGGAGATCAAGACCGCCGGCCGGACCGGCGCCGTCACCGTCGACCCCCGCCGCCGCGTGCTCGAGGTCGACGAGCAGGGGATCGGGCTGAAGCGCGACAACAAGACCCCCCGCGGCGTCCGCGTCACCGGCTACGGCTACTTCCTCGCCGCCGCCGCCACCGAGACCCTCGCCCTGCAGGCCTACGCGGCGCTCAACTTCCGGCCGCTGCACGACACCCGCCACCACGTCTACACCCGCGTCTACACCGACCAGGAGACGCTGGTCGGGACCGGGGTCAGCTACGTCCGCTACTTCGGCCCCCGCCGGGTCGGCAGCTACCGGCGGCACCGGGTCGTCGCCAGCGTCGACTTCGACTACGTCGACGTCCGCTTCCGCCCCACCGACGCCCCCTTCCTCCTCGAGACGAGCGCCGCCTACGTCTACGAGTCCCGCAACGGCGGCTTCTTCCCCACCCGCGGCGGCCGCTTCACCGCGTCGCTGTTCGCGGGGAAGGACATCGCCCTGAAGGACGACGCCCGCCGTCCGATGGAGGAGTCGTTCTACGGCGGACTGGAGCTCGTCGGCGTGCGCCTCTTCCGGCTGCACCCCTGGCACGTCCTCGCGATGCGGACCAAGCTCGGCGTGGTCGCGGGGAACGTCCAGCACCGGCAGTTCACCCTGGGCGGCTCCAACGACCTCCGCGGCATCCCCGCCAACCACGTCCTCGGCAACTTCCGCGCGTCGGTCTCGGTCGAGTGGCGCCACTTCTTCGTCCGGGACGCCGACGTGCAGATGATCCTGTCCCGCCTCCGCGGCATCCAGGGGTCGCTGTTCGTCGAAGCAGGGGTCGTCTCGGCGGACCCCCAGACCCTCCCCGACGCCGGCGACGTCGGCGTCTCCGTGGGCTACGGCATCCGCGTGTTCGGCGACTGGTTCGGGGTCCTCCCGGCCATCGGGGGCATCGAGATCGCGTGGTCCCCGAACGTCCCCGACGGCCGCATCCCCGTCTTCGCGGCGTACGATCGCTGGCCTCGCGTCCCCTTCCAGGTCTACGTCGTGGGGACGCAGAGCTTCTGATGCGGCGCCTCCTCCTGATCACGCTGACGCTGACGCTGCTCGCGGGCTGCGCGGCGACCCGCCAGCAGCAGCGGCGGGGGCCGTCCGAAGTGCAGCGGGTCCTCGACCAGGCGCTCATGCTGATGGGCGAGACGCGCCTCCGGGTGGGCGACAAGCCGTACCGGGCGGACTGCTCCGGCTACGTGACGGCCGCCTACGACGCCGCCTCGGTGCGGCTGATCGAGCCCGGCGTCGAGGGCGACTCGGGGACCGAGCTGATGTTCCGCTCGCTCAAGGCCCGCGGGCGCATCCACAAGAGCAAGACGCCGCTGCCGGGGGACCTCGCGTTCTTCCACAACACCTGGGACCGCAACGGGAACAAGGTCCGCGACGACCGCTTCAGCCACGTCGCCCTGGTCGAGTCGGTCGCCGACGACGGCACCATCCGGCTCCTCCACTTCGCCTCGGGGAAGGTCAAGCGGGACGTGATGAACCTCCGCCATCCGGACGTCGCGCGCGATCCCGACACCGGCAAGACGTGGAACAGCTACCTGCGGCGCGGCGGCGGCAAGGTCCTCACGGGGCAGCTCTTCTACCGGTTCGGACGGCCGCTCCCGCAGTAAGGTGCGCGTCATGCGCGCTCGCGACCTGCTCCTGATCGTCCCCTGCGTCCTGCTCCTGGGCTGCCCCACGGGGACCGACGACGACGACGACGACGACCCCGCGGGGCCGGCGATCGACCACGAACCGGTCACCGACGCCGTCGAAGGCACCGAGATCCCGATCGCTGCGGACGTCAGCCGCGCCACCGGCGAGGAGGGGGGCGGCGTGCTCGTCAGCCTCAACTGGCGCGTCGTCGGCGGCGACTGGGAGGTCCAGGTGCTCGGGGACAGCGAGGACGGGGGCACGTTCTCCGGCGTCATCCCCGCCGACGGCGTGACCGTCACGGGGGTCGAGTACTACCTCCAGGCGACCGAGGGCACGCTCGTCTCGACCCACCCCGCGGGCGCCCCCGGCGAGTCCCACCGGATCGTCGTCAGCGCCGCCCCCCTGAACGACCCCTCCCCCGTCCGCGCCCGCTACGACCACGCCTCCGACACCGTCGAGGTGACCTGGACCGCCCCCACGTCGTCGGCCTTCGTCGGCTACAGCGTCACCGCCCAGCTCGACGGGGGGGACATCGAGTCGGTCTGCGAGGGGGGTGAGGCGGACGGCGCCTGCACCGTCCCCGCGGACGGCGTCTGGAGCGAGGCGTACGCCACCTGGACCGTCACCCTCGCCGCCGACGGGCAGGGCGGCACCAGCGCCTCGGCCGTGACCGACAGCCTCCACTTCGTCGTCGACGTCTTCGCCAAGGAGGCCACCGTCGAGGACCCCACGCTCTTCGGCTCGGGCGAGCTGGAGTTCTTCCTCCCGTCGGGGGTCGCGGTCGACGCCGCCGGCACCGTCCACGTCGCCGAGCAGTCCAACCATCGCCTCCAGACGTTCACCGACGACGGCGACTTCCTCGGCTTCGTCGGCGCCCTCGGCGGCACCGGCGTCCCCGGCGACGGCAGCTCCGAGTTCAGCGCCCCCCACGACGTCGCCATCGCGGGCGACGGCACGCTCTGGGTGGCGGACCACAGCAACGCCCGCGTCCAGGCCTTCGACGGCACCACGCGCCAGTTCGAGGACGCGTTCGGCGACCTCGGCGAGGGCGACGGCCAGCTCCGCTTCCCGGTCTCGCTGACGTTCGACGGCGACGGCCTCCTCCACGTCGCCGAGTCGGTCAACGGCCGCGTCTCGGTGTTCGACGGGACGACGTTCGTGGAGACCTACGCCGAGGGCGACGCGCCGTTCGTCACCCCCACGCGCGTCGAGTACCTCCCCGACCTCGGCGTGGTCGCCGTCTCGGACCTCGACGTCGTCCACCTCGTCCCCGTCGACGAGGACGCCACCGCGGCGACGTGGGACGTCTCCCCCGGCGGCACGGCGGTCGTCTCCGGACTCTGCCCCGTCGGCCACGGCGAGACGATGCTGACCATCGACGACCCCACCACCACCACCGGCTCGACCGGCCACAAGCTCGTCCGCGTCGACGCCGAGGGCGCGGTCGTCACCGAGCTGGGCGAGTGGGGCGTCGGCGAGGGCCAGTTCTGGCGGCCCATCGACTGCGCCGTCGACGGGTCGGGCAATGTGTGGGTGGCGGACGGACTCAACCACCGGATCGTGGTACTCGGTCCCTGATGACCGCCGCCCGCCCCGTCGTCCTCGGCCTCCTCCCGGCGCTCCTCGCGACGTTGGCGGCGGCCCCGGCGGCGGCAGCCCCCCTCGGCTGCACCGACGACCTCGACGGCGACGGCTACGTCTCGTCGTCCTGCGGCGGCCCCGACTGCGACGACGGCGACAACGGCGTCTTCCCGGGCGCCCTGGAGGCGTGCGACTCGATCGACTCCGACTGCGACGGGCTGGACGACGCGAACGACGGCGACGCGGGCGCGACGGTCGTGGTGTTCGAGGACTTCGAGGCGTCGGACGGGGGGTTCTTCGTGGCGGCCGGGAGCCTGCCGTCGTTCGAGTGGGGCGTGCCGACCAGCGGCCCCGGCGCCGCCTGGTCCGGCGGCAACCTGTGGGGGACCACGCTCGCCGGCAACTACGGGTTCGTCAGCGGCTTCAGCGGGATCGACAGCCCGCCGTTCACCGTGCCTTCGACGGGGGCCGCGACCCTGACGTACGCGTCCTGGCACGAGACCGACGCCGACTGCGGGGGCGACGCGGGCGTGGTGGAGGTCTTCGACCTGCTCACGACCTTCACGCCCGTGGACAACGACGACGGCTGCCCCACGATCCTGGCCGACACGGCGGGCTCCTGGGTGACCTCCAGCCACGACCTGACGGCCTGGGCGGGGCAGACGATCTCGCTCCGGTTCGCCTTCGACACCGACGCGACCGACAGCGCCCACCCGGGCTGGTACGTCGACGACGTCCGGATCGCGGCGAGCGGCGATGTCGACGGCGACGGGTGGTCGGTGTGCGGCGACTGCGACGACTCCGACGCGGCGGTCTCGCCCGACGCGACCGAGGTCTGCGACGACGGCGTCGACAACGACTGCGACGGGTCCGACACGATCGGCGACGCGGACGGCGACGGCGAGCTCAACCCGTTCTGCGGGGGGGCGGACTGCGACGACGCGGACGCCTCCGCCTACCCCGGCAACGTCGAGGTCTGCGACAACGGGGTCGACGACGACTGCGCCGGCGGCGACCTCCTCGGCGATGGCGACGGGGACGGCGTGGACGGCCCCCAGTGCGGAGGCCCCGACTGCGACGACGAGGCGGCCACCACCTACCCCGGCGCGCCGGAGCTGTGCGACAACGGCGTCGACGACGACTGCGACGGCGCGACCCCCGACCTCGTCGACGCCGACCTCGACGGAACCCCCTGCGACGAGGACTGCGACGACGACGACCCCGCCATCAACCCCGACGCGATCGACCTCCCCTGCAGCGGCGCCGACGAGGACTGCGACCCCGCGACGGCGGTCGACCCCGACGAGGACGGCGACGGCGCGACGTGCGGCCTCGACTGCGACGACGACGACCCCACCCGGTCCCCCGACTTCACCGAGGTCTGCGACGACGGCATCGACAACGACTGCAACCCGTCCACGGGCGACCTCGGCGACAACGACGGCGACGGCGTCGCCTGCCTGGACGACTGCGACGACGCCGACCCGCTGACCTGGGGCGGGGCGCCGGAGCAGTGCGGCGACGGCGTCGACAACGACTGCGACGGGACGGTCGACGAGCTCGCGGACGACGACTACGAGCTCTCCGACGACGGCTCCGTCAGCGTCCCCCTGTGCAGCTTCACGTTCCCCTTCTGCGGGGAGGAGTGGTCCGAAGTGGTCGTCCAGGCGAACGGCCGGCTGACCTTCGGGTTCGACGACCCCAGCGGCAACGCGCTCGGCTTCTTCTTCGTCCAGCAGACCCCCGAGATCGCGGCCCTGTGGTCCGACCTCGACCCCTCGAGCGGCGGCGACGTCCACGTCGAGGAGGAGGACGGCTTCCTCCTCGCGGTCACCTGGGACGCCGTCCCCAGCGCCGACGCCGGCGGCACCGCGAGCACCGTGGAGCTGCTCCTGTTCCCCGACGGCACGGCCTCGCTGACGTACGGCAGCCTCGACCAGACCTGGGGCGTGGTCGGGTACGCGTGCGACAGCGACGGCGCCGTCACCGTCGACCTCACCGATCCCGACATCCCCGACGGCGCGTGGGCGATCGGCTCCGGCACCGAGGGCGCGGTCTACGAGGAGTTCACGCTGGAGGGGAACCCCGTCGACCTCGCCGACGCCACCCTCGACCTCTGCCTGACGGGCGGCACCGACGCCGACGGCGACGGCTGGACGGACCTCTGCGGGGACTGCGACGACGACGACGACGACGTCTTCCCCGCCGCCCTGGAGGCGTGCGACGGCACCGACGAGGACTGCGACGGGGACGTCGACGACCGCGACGCCGACGGCGACGGCTACACCGACGCGGACTGCGGCGGCGACGACTGCGACGACGGCGATCCCGCCGTCTTCCCCAACGCCGAGGAGGTCTGCAACGGCCAAGACGACAACTGCGACGGCGAGGCCGAGCCGCTGGACGGGGACGAGGACGGGTACGGCGGCTGCGAGGACGACTGCGACGACACCGACTCGTCGGTCTTCCCCGGCGCCGAGGAGCTGTGCAACGGCTACGACGACGACTGCGACGGCGAGATCGACGAGGGCTACGTGACCGACGCGGACGGCGACGGCGAGGCGACGTCCGACTGCGGCGGTCCGGACTGCGACGACGAGGACACCGCCGTCAACTCGTCCGCGGCGGAGGTCTGCGACGGGGTCGACAACGACTGCGACGGCGTCACCGACGACCAGGACGCCGACCTCGACGGCTGGGTCAGCGACGACTGCGGCGGCGACGACTGCGACGACGACGACCCGCTGGTCAACCCCGACGTGGTCGAGGAGCCCTACGACGGCGTCGACAACGACTGCGACGGGATCGACACGGTCGACGTGGACGGCGACGGCTTCACCGCCCTGGCGGTCGGCGGTCGCGACTGCGACGACGACGACCCCACCGCGTTCCCCACCGCGCAGGAGATCTGCGACGACGGCGTCGACAACGACTGCGACGCGGCCGTCGACGACGACGACGAGTCCTGCGCCGGGTGCGCCGGCTGCGGCTCCTCGGTGGTCGCCGGCGGCGGAGGCTCCGACGCGCGCTCCACCGCCGCCGCCCTCCTCGCCGTCCTCGGCCTGCTCGTCCCCCGCCGCCGGAGGCGCCTCGCGTGCGCGCGCGACTGATTTTCGCGCTCGCGCTCCCCCTGGCCGCCTGCGCCGCCCCCCCGCCGGCCGGCGCCCCGCGCCCGTCCGACGACGAGGACGACCGCCCCCTCGTCCTCGCCGCGAACCCGCTGGACGCCGAACCCCCGAGCCCGCTCGACGACGACGACGACGACGCGGCCGGCGCCGACGACGACGACGCGGCCACCGCGGGCGACGACGACGACGCCTTCATCGAGCCGCTGACCGTCTGCCCCGACCCCGAGTTCCCCTTCCCCGAGACCGCGTTCGCGGACGTCACCGCCTGCGCCTCCGCCGACGGCCCCCCCGCCTTCGACCTCGGCCTCGTCCCCCCGGTGGGGATGGCCTGGGGCGACGTCGACGGCAACGGCCACCTCGACCTGTTCGTCGTCGACGCCGGGGGCAACCGGCTCCACCGGAACACCGGGCTCGGCCACTTCGAGGAGGACCCCGCCGACGACGTCCTCGCGCTGCCGGGCGAGCCCACCACGGGCGCGTCGTTCGCGGACTACGACAACGACGGCGACCCCGACCTGTACGTGGTCGCCGCCTTCGCCCCGAACCACCTCTTCCGCAACGACGGTGTCGCGGGCTGGACGGACGTCACCGGCGAGGCCGGCGTGGCCGACCCGCTGGCGCACTCCTCGGGCGCCGCGTGGGCCGACTTCGACAACGACGGCGACCTCGACCTGTACCTCTCGAACTACGCCTGCATCGGCTGCGACCCGCTCCCCCCGTGGGAGGACTGGGCGCAGGACCGGCTCTACCGGAACGAGGGGGACGGCACGTTCGCGGACGTCTCCGGGTTCCTCGACACCGACCTGCTCCACACGCTCGGCTACGCGGCCGTCTGGTTCGACTACGACGACGACGGCGACCCCGATCTCTGCGTCGGCAGCGACCGCGGCCACCCCACCGAGCCGTGGGAGCCGGGGGCGGTGAACAACCCCACCCCGCGGAACCTCCTCTTCCGCAACGACGGCCCCGGCTGCGACGGCTGGTGCTTCGCCGAGGTCGGGGTGGAGACGGGGGCCGGCGGCTACATCAACACGATGGGGTTCGCGGTCGGCGACTACGACCGCGACGGCGACCTCGACCTCGCGGTGACCGACACGTTCGACCTGATCCTCTACCGGAACGAGGGCGGCTTCTTCGTGGAGGTCCAGATCAGCGCCGGCGTCTCCGTCCCCGACATGCCCTGGCTGTGGGGGATCGCTTGGCTCGACTACGACAACGACGGCGATCTCGACCTCGTCACCTCGGGCGGCGAGAACCCCGAGTCGGACGGCCCCAACTACCTCTTCGCCAACGACGGCGACGGCGGCTTTGTCGACGTGACCGCGGGGTCGGGCCTGGACGCGCTGGGGAACCACCGCGGCACGACCATCGTCGACTACGACGGCGACGGCTGGGTGGACGTGGTGCGGACGGGGCGGGCGCGGGCGCCGGAGCTGCTGCGGAACCTCGGCGGGGCGGCGTCGGACGCCAACTGGCTGCGGTTCCGCCTCACCGGGGGCGGCCCCGTCAACGGCGACGCCGTGGGGACCCGCGTCAGCGTCGTCACGTCCGCCGGGGACGTCCTCGTCCAGGAGGTCAAGCTGGGTTCGTCCCTGTCCTCCAACAACGACCCCGCGCTCCACTTCGGGCTCGGCGACGCCCACGCCACGCACGCGATCGTCGCCTGGCCGGACGGGACGTCGACGACCGTCACGGGGATCCCCGAGCGCGAGGAGCTGAGCCTGTCGTGGTCCGCCGACTGATCCTCGCAGCGATCGCCCTCGTCGCGGCCGGGCGCGCGCCCCCGACCGACCCCGGCGACGCCCCCCACCCCGGCCCCGGCGACGGCGACGTCGCCTGGACGTTCGTCCCCGCGGGCCCCGATCCCGGGCTCCCCGACGCGACCGGCGACGACGACGACGAAGGCCCGGGCGACGACGACGACGACGACGACCCGACCCCGGCCCCCTGCCCCGAGGCGCCCGCCACGACCTGGTTCGCCGAGGTCTCCGCCTGCGCCGGCGTCGTCGCCACCAACGACATCCCCTCCGCCGAGCCGGTCTCCGGGCAGGCCTGGGCGGACGTCACCGGCGACGGCGACCTCGACCTGTACGTCACCGGCTACGACCAGCCGTCGGTCCTCTTCCTGAGTCAGGGCGACGGCCGCTTCGTCCCCTTCACCCCGGCGGCCCTCCAGCTGGTCGGACACGGCACCCAGGGGGCGACGTTCGTCGACTTCGACAACGACGGCGACCCCGACCTCCACGTCGCCTGCCGCGGTCCCGACCGGCTCCTCCGGAACGACGGCGGCGCGACCTGGACCGACGTCACCGAGGCGGCCGGCTTCGACGTCCCCGGCAACACCGTGATGTCCACGTGGGGCGACTACGACGGCGACGGCCTCCTCGACGCGTACATCGTCGTCTACCAGTGCGGCTCCTGCGGGACGGGCATCGCGGACGAGCTCGACGCCCGCGACCAGCTCTTCCACAACGAGGGCGACGGCACGTTCGCGGACGTCTCCCCCCTGCTCGGCAGCGAGCTCCTGTACGGCCTCGGCTACGCAGCCGCGTGGTTCGACTACGACGACGACGGCGACGCGGACCTGTACCTCGCCAACGACAAGGGGAACGCGCTGCCGTACACGCCCGAGGCGCCGACGAACCGGAACCTGCTGTGGCGCAACGACGGCCCCGGCTGCGGCGGCTGGTGCTTCAGCGAGATCGGCGAGGCGGTGGGCGCCGACCTCCGGGTCGACTCGATGGGGCTCGAGGTGGAGGACTTCGACGGCGACGGCACCCTCGACCTGGCCGTGTCCGACAACTGGATGCCCCACCTCCTGAGCAACCACGACGGCTTCTTCGTGGAGACCACGCTGTCGGTCGGCTGGGACGCGGCGGACACCTACGTGGGGTGGGGGCTGGCGGCGTTCGACTTCGACAACGACGGCGACGTGGACCTGGCCATGGCCGACGGCGGCTACCCCCAGCCGGACGTCTACTTCGAGCAGGTGGCGCCGGGGTGGTTCGAGCCGTTCCGGGCGGAGGCCGGCTTCGACGGGGTCGCCGACTCGACCGGCTTCGCGGCGGCGGACTACGACGACGACGGCCGGATCGACCTCGCCCTGGGGTCCCGGGACGACGGCTACCGGCTCCTCCGCAACGTCCATCCCGACGCGGGGCGCTCGCTCCGCGTCCGCCTGGTCGGGGACGGGGACGCGGTCAACGCCCAGGGCGTGGGCGCGCGGCTCGTCCTCGTCGGCTCCGACGGCGGCGAGCAGGTCCGGGAGATCGGCGTCGGACGCTCGCTGGGGAGCGGCCACGATCCGGCCGCCTGGTTCGGCCTCGGGGAAGCGTCCCCGGCCGAGCTCCGGGTCCGCTGGCCGGACGGGACGGAGCAGACGATCGACGCCCTCCCGGCCCACGGGACGGTGACCGTGCCCCATCCCGGCGCGGACTGACCGGGACGGACTCGACCCGGTCGCAGGGGCGTACGCGCGCCGGGTACGGGTAAATGCGGTCCCACGTTGGATCCGGACCCCCCGCTTGGGGTATCACAGCGTCCCCGACGTGGCTGGAGGGTGCCGTCACGCGGGTACCGGAGTTGAGGGAACCTCATGCGCAACGCCATTCGCCTGTTCGTCCTGTCCTGCCTCGCCTGCCTCCTCGTTCCCGCCGCTGCGACTGCGCAGATCGGGGGGCCCGACGTGTTCGGCAACACCGCGTGGGAGGTCAACAACGGCTTCGTCGACATCTCGCTGCTCGGCGACGCCAACGGTCCCACCGCGGACGACGGCGAGACCGAGCACGAGCTCCCGTTCACGTTCAACTACTACGGGAACGACCACGACTTCATCTCGGTCTCAAGCAACGGCGGCGCGACGTTCACGGACGGCACGGGCGCGGTCGACGTGTTCTTCAGCAACAGCCAGCTGCCGGTCTCCGGTCCGCCCGACCTGGCCCCCCTGTGGGACGACCTCAACCCCGTCAACAGCTCCGGCGCGATCTACACCTACGACGATGTCGCCAACGGCCGGTTCATCATCTCCTGGCAGGACCTCGTCCACTTCTCCACCACCCCCAGCGAGGTCACGTTCCAGGTCCACCTCTACGACGACAACACGATCGAGTACCACTACTTCGACGTCACCTTCGACGACAGCAACGACTACGGCGCGGGCGCGACGATCGGCTGGAACGACCCCGACAGCGGCGACTACCTCGAGCTCGGCTACAACACGGCGATCCTGAGCGACGACTCGGCGTACCTCTTCGGCGTCCTGGACGAGGACGACCTCGCGGACGAGGACGGGGACGGCTCCATCGCGCTCCGCGACTGCGACGACGACGACCCCCTCCGCTTCCCCGGCAACAGCGAGGTCTGCTCCGACGGCGTGGACCAGGACTGCGACGGCTTCGACCAGGTCACGGACTTCGACCTCGACGGCGATCTCGACCCGACCTGCGGCGGCGCCGACTGCGACGACAACGACCCCCTCGTCAGCTCCCTGATCGACGTCGACGGTGACGGCTCCAGCGCCTGCGACGACTGCGACGACACGGACGCGAGCGCCTTCCCCGGCGGCACCGAGGTGTGCGACGGCATCGACAACGACTGCGACGGCGTGGCCGACGACCTCGACGACGTGGACGGCGACGGCATCACCTTCTGCGACGGCGACTGCGACGACGAGGACCCGGACATCTTCCCCGGCCAGGTCGAGGAGCTCTGCGACGGGATCGACAACGACTGCGACGAGGCGACGGACGACATCGGCGACGCCGACGGCGACGGGAGCAACTGCGACGCCGACTGCGACGACACCGACGCCACGATCGCCCCCGGGGCCCTCGAGCTCTGCGACAGCATCGACACCGACTGCGACGGCCTCCCCGACGAGTTCGATCTCGACGTCGGCGCGGTGGTGGGTACGCCCATCGGCCCGTTCACCTCGGCCCCCGGCGTCGACTTCTCCCCCGACGTGACGGACACGATCACGGTCGCGGACGTCGGCATCGTCTCGGACGTCGACGTGACGGTGAACATCGTCCACCCGTTCACGGGCGACTTCGAGTTCACCCTCATCCACGACGCGACCGGCACCACGGTCGACCTCGCGTCCTACAACTGCTGCGGCGCCGACTACACGAACACCACGTTCGACGACAGCGCCGGCGTCAACATCGAGGACGGCACCGCCCCCTACACCGGCACGTTCTCGCCCGAGGGCTCGCTCGCCGACTTCAACGGCCTCGCCTCGGAGGGTGACTGGTCCCTGTACCTGTACGACGACTGGGGCAACACCGGTACGCTCGTCGACTGGACGCTCGACATCGAGATCGGCGGCTCGGTCGACGACGCCGACGACGACGGCGCGGTCGACTCCTGCGGCGACTGCGACGCCACCAACGACTCGATCTTCCCCGGCGCCGAGGAGACCTGCGACGACGGCGTCGACCAGGACTGCGACGGCGCCGACGACCTCGGCGACGAGGACGCCGACGGGTACGGCAACGCCGACTGCGGCGGCGACGACTGCGACGACACCGACGCCACGCTGAACCTGGACGACGCCGACGGCGACTTCTGGACCTCCTGCGACGGCGACTGCGACGACACGACCGACGCGATCAGCCCCGACGCCGAGGAGATCTGCGCCGACGGCATCGACCAGGACTGCGACGGCGCCGACGACACCGGCGACGAAGACGGCGACGGCGAGACCTCCGAGTTCTGCGGCGGCCCCGACTGCGACGACACCGACGCGACGATCAACACCTCCGCGGTCGACGACCTGTGCGACGGCCTCGACCCGAACTGCGACGGCACCGACCTGGACGCCGACGCGGACGGCTTCGGGGACGACGAGTGCGACGGCGGCGGCGACTGCGACGACGCCGACGCCAACACGTTCCCCGGCGCGCCGGAGTCCTGCGACGACATCGACACGGACTGCGACGGCCTCCTCGACGCGTGGGACATCGACGTCGGCGCGGTGGCGGGCACCCCCATCGGCCCGTTCACCTCGGCCCCCGCCGCGGTGTTCAACCCGTCCATCACGGACACGCAGACGGTCGCCGACGTCGGCATCGTCTCGGACGTCGACGTGACGGTGAACATCGAGCACCCGTTCAACGGGGACATCGAGTTCAGCCTCATCCACGACGCCACCGGCACCGAGGTCCTGCTCGCGGCCTACAACTGCTGCGGCTCCGACTACCTCGGCACCACGTTCGACGACAGCGGCGCCGGCTCGATCGAGTCCGGTTCGGCCCCGTTCACGGGCACCTTCCAGCCCGAGGGTCTGCTGGCCGACTTCATCGGCCTCGCCTCCGAGGGTGACTGGACGCTCTCCATCGACGACAGCTGGGGCAGCGACGGCACGCTGATCGACTGGACGCTCGACATCGAGACCGGCGGCAGCTTCGACGACGCCGACGGCGACGGCGCGGTGGCCGGCTGCGGCGACTGCGACGACACCAACGCCGACATCTTCCCGGACGCGGAGGAGACCTGCGGCGACGGCATCGACGACGACTGCGACGGCGTCGACGACGCGCTCGACGGCGACCTCGACCTGTTCGAGAACCCGGACTGCGGCGAGATCGCGACCGAGGCGGACTGCGACGACGCCGACGCGACGATCAACCCCGGCGCCGACGAGATCTGCGCCGACGGGATCGACCAGAACTGCAACGCCGACGAGGACGGCGAGAACCCCGACGACATCTTCGACACGGACGCCGACGGCTCGCCGTGCGACGAGGACTGCGACGACGAGGACCCGACCGTCAGCCCGCTGCTGGTCGAGGACTGCAGCGACGGGATCGACAACAACTGCGACGGGGTCGTCGACGCCGGTGACTTCGACCTCGACGGGTTCGACTGCACCGTCGACTGCGACGACAGCAACCCCGCCGTCTTCCCCGGCGCGACCGAGATCCTCTGCGACAACATCGACAACGACTGCGACGGGAACCTCCCCGAGGGGACGCCGGACATCGACGACGGGGACGGGGACGCCTGGAACTGCGACGAGGACTGCGACGACACGAACCCCGCGACCAACCCCGGCGCGCTCGAGATCCCCTGCGACGGCATCGACAACGACTGCGACAGCGAGGTCGACACCGACGACGGCGCGGACAACGACGTCGACGGCGACGGCGCGACGTGCGACGTCGACTGCGACGACGAGGACCCGAACCGCTCGCCGGACCTCGACGAGCTGTGCGACGACGGGCTCGACAACGACTGCGATCCGCTGACGGCGGACGACCAGGACGCGGACCTCGACGGCGTCGGCTGCATCGACGACTGCGACGACACCGACCCGCTGACGTTCCCCGGCGCCCCGGAGATCTGCGGTGACGGCGTCGATCAGGACTGCGACACGATCATCGACGAGCTGGCCGACGACGAGTACGACCTGACGGACGACGACGGGATCCTCATCGGCATCTGCAGCTTCGGGTTCGACTTCTGCGGCGACACGTTCGACACCGTCTACGTCCAGCCGAACGGCCGCCTGACCTTCGGGTTCGACGACGGCACGTCGGCCGAGTCGGTCGCCTCGCTGGTCGAGCAGACGCCGCAGATCGCGGCCCTCTGGACCAACCTCGACCCGAGCACGGGCGGCACGGTCGAGGTCGTCGAGAACGACGGCGTCAGCCTCGAGGTGAACTTCACGGGCGT
The DNA here is from genome assembly GCA_964344575.1 of uncultured Rickettsiales bacterium. GTDB lineage: Bacteria > Myxococcota_A > UBA796 > UBA9615 > UBA9615 > JAAESI01. The sequence goes on from CAYFOA010000015.1 coordinate 29,980, forward strand.
GCCCCAGTTCGGCCTCCCCGGCACGGCGAACAACTTCTCGCTGGTGGTCGGGAACGACGGGTTCGCCTCGATCGAGTACGGCAACGTCGACGAGACGGACGGCATCACGGGCTTCGCCTGCGGCGCCGATGACACGGCCTCGGTCGATCTGTCCGAGGGTGACGAGAACGGCCTCGGCTGGTTCGGCAACGGCACCATCGACGCCGTCTACGAGGCGTTCAGCGACCTCGGCTCCCCCAACGACCTCGAGGACGGCGTCGTCGAGCTCTGCCTGACCACCGGCAGCGGCGACCTCGACGAGGACGGCTGGACCGACAACTGCGGCGACTGCGACGACGACGACGCCACGTCCTACCCGGGCGCCGAGGAGCTCTGCGACGCGATCGACAACGACTGCGACGGCGAGGTCGACGACGTCGACGCCGACGAGGACGGCTTCATCGACGAGGACTGCGGCGGCGACGACTGCGACGACGAAGCCGACATCACCAACCCCGACGCGGTGGAGATCTGCGACGGCCTCGACAACGACTGCGACGGCGACGTCGAGGACGGCGGCGCCGACGAGGACGGCGACGGGTTCCGCATCTGCGACCCCGAGTTCCCCGACTGCAACGACGAGGACGCCGAGATCAACGCCGACGCCGAGGAGGTCTGCGACCTCATCGACAACAACTGCGACGGCGAGGTCGACGAGGGCTTCACCTCCGACCTCGACGAGGACGGCTCCATCTCCGAGGCCTGCGGCGGCGACGACTGCGACGACGCCCGGGCGGGCACCTACCCCGGCGCCGAGGAGATCTGCGACCTCATCGACAACGACTGCAACGACATCGCCGACGACATCGACGTCGACGAGGACGGCTACTACGACGCCGACTGCGAGCGGCCGGACGACTGCACCGACTGCCCGCCGGCCGACGACTGCGACGACAGCGACGCGGCCGTCAACCCCGGCGCCGAGGAGATCCCCTACGACGGGATCGACAACGACTGCGACGGCGAGGACGTCGTCGACGCCGACGGCGACGGCTACGCCGACAGCAGCGTCGACGGAGGCACCGACTGCGACGACTCCGACGCGTCGGTGAACACCGCCGCCGAGGAGGTCTGCGACGACGGGATCGACAACGACTGCAACGAGCAGACCGACGCCGACGACGACGCGTGCGGCGCGTGCGCGGACTGCGAGAGCAGCATGAGCGGCGACTACGCCGGCGCCACCGGCCTGCTCGCGATGTTCCTCGCGGGCGCCTTCGGCCTCCGCCGCCGCCGCAACAGCTGAGCTACGACGCCCTGTGGGAGGCGGCCTGGGAGCAGGCCGCCTCCAGCGGGCCCGGCTTCCGCTCCCGCTACGCCATCCTCGTCCGCCTCATGCGGCGGTACCGCCTGTCCGGACGCGTCCTCGACTTCGGGGCGGGCCGCGGCCACCTCCTGCACCGGCTCGAGCAGACGTTCACGGGGCTGACCTGCGCCGCCCACGAGACCGCGCCCGACGCCGCCGCCCACCTCGCCCAGCGCTGGCCCGTCCACGACGAGCTGCCCCCCGAGGCGTTCGACGCGATCGTCTGCAGCGAGGTCCTGGAGCACATCGAGGACGACGGCGAGGCGCTCGACCGGATGGTCGCGGCGCTGGCCCCGGGAGGCCGGCTCTACCTGACGGTCCCGCTGCGGGGCGAGCTGTGGACGAAGGTCGACGCCGCGGTCGGCCACGTCCGCCGCTACGACGCGGGCGCGCTCGCGGCGATGTGCCGCCGCCGCGGCCTCGTCGTCGAGGAGGACCTCGCCACCGGGTTCCCCTTCTACAACGCCTACTACCGCCGCCTCGGGCGCAAGACCCCGGAGGAGAGCGCGGGCGCGTTCGACCGCTCCGGGGCGAAGCTCGCGGCGCGCGTCGTCGCGGCCCTCTTCACGCTGGAGGCGCGGCTGTCCACCCCCTGGGGCGGGCGTGGCATCGTGGTCGCGGCGAAGCCCGCGTGACCGACCCCATCCTCCGAGTCGACGACGTCCGCAAGGCGTTCGCCCAGGTCCAGGCGGTGGACGGCGTGACGCTCCACGTGGACCCCGGCGAGGTGTTCGGGCTGCTCGGTCCCAACGGCGCGGGCAAGTCCACGCTCATCCGCATCGTGCTGGACATCTACCGCCCCGACAGCGGCGCCGTCAGCGTCTTCGGCCACCGCCTGGAGCGCGGCGACCTCGACCGGATCGGCTACCTCCCGGAGGAGCGGGGCCTCTACAAGCGGCGGAAGATCATCCAGGTCCTCCGCTACCTCGGGGAGCTCAAGGGGCTCAGCGCCGCGGACGCGACCGCGTCGGCGGACCACTGGCTCGCCCGCCTCGGCATGAGCGAGCACCGGAACAGCCGCGTCGAGTCCCTGAGCAAGGGGAACCAGCAGAAGATCCAGCTCGCGGGGACGCTCGTCGGGGGCCCCCGGCTGCTCGTCTGGGACGAGCCCTTCTCGGGGCTGGATCCCGTCAACGTCGCCCAGGTCCGGGAGCTGCTCCGGACCCTCCGCGACGAGGGGCTGACGGTCGTCCTGTCGACGCACCTGATGGACCAGGCGGAGGCGCTCTGCGACCGCGTCGCCCTCGTCGACCACGGCCGCCTCGTGTTCGAGGGGGCGGTCGCCGGCGTCCTCGCTCAGACCGGCTGCTCCACCCTCGAGGAGGCGTTCCTCCGTGCCGTCGCGCGCTGAGCCGACGCGGCGCCGGAGCAGCCCGCGCCGCCGCGTCCTCACGGTGGCCCGGCGCGAGTTCGTCGCCACCGTCACCCGCAAGGGCTACCTCATCGCGCTGGTGGCGATGCCCGCGCTGCTCGCCGGGTTCGCGCTGCTGCCGACCCTGACGGTGACGCTGTCGGGCGGCGAGGAGAAGCTGTTCGGGCTGAAGCCGGCCGACGAGGTGTCGGTCGTCGGCGTCGTGGACCTCGCCTCGCCGCCCGTCATCCGGACCGCGTCCATCGACTGGCACAACGCCGACCAGGCCGCCGCGGCGGCGGAGGGGCGGATCCTCCCCGAGCACCTCCACCCCGAGGAGTCCGACCTCCCCGAGGTGCTCCAGGGCGACCGCGCCGCGCTCCTCCGGGACCACGGCGGGTTCGACGGGAGCCGCCGCACCGAGCTCCGGCTGTTCGACTCGGTCGAGGAGGCCTCCGGCGACGAGGTGTTCGTCATCGAGCCGGACTGGTGGGAGACGTCGCTGGTGACGGTCCGGCTCCCCAGCGAGCGCCCCCTCAACCCCGGCGCCTACGCCGGCCGGCTGACGGTGGGGAGGCTCCTGCGGCACTCCCTCATCGGCGACCGGATCGCCGACGAGGCGGTCGTCGCGCGGCTGCTCGCGGTGATGGAGACGCGGGAGGAGGTGATCGTCGAAGCCGGCGAGGCGCCGCCCCCGGGGAGCCTCGACCAGGCGCTCGGGGCGCTCGTCCCGCTGCTCTTCGCCCTCTTCTTCTCGATGATGATCTTCATCGCCTCGGGCTACCTGCTGGACGGCGTGGGCGAGGAGAAGGAGAACCGCGTCCTCGAGATCCTCCTCGCGTCCGTCACGGCGGAGGAACTGCTCCTGGGGAAGATGATCGGCCTCGGCGCGGCGGGGCTGCTCCAGTCGATCTTCTTCGCCGCGGTGGGGCTCGGCCCGCTGCTGCTGCTCGGCGGCGCGGGGGTGGGGCCGCTCCAGGTGCTCGGGATGTTCGCCTGCGTGATGCTCGGCTTCGCGATGTACGCGTCGCTGATGGGGGCGTCCGGCGCGGTCGCGAGCAACCGCCACGAGGGCCGCCAGATCAGCGCGCTGTGGACGATGATGGCGGCCTCGCCGCTCTTCCTCCTCCCCGCGTTCATGACCGGCGGCGACACCCCCGTCAGCGTCGTGATGAGCCTCTTCCCGCCGACCGCGCCGATCGCGATGACGCTCCGGCTGGGGGCCGGCGAGGTGGCGGCGTGGCAGCTCGCGGCGAGCCTCGCGCTGATGGCGGTGACGGCCTGGATCGCGTGGCGCGTCGGCTCCCGCATCTTCCGGGTGGGGATCCTGATGACGGGGGCGCGACCGTCGCTGCGCCAGGTCTGGGGGTGGGTCCGCCGTGGGTGACCGGATCCCCCTGGGGAGCTTCGTGCTCGACCGCCGCATCGGCCGGGGCGGCATGGCCGAAGTGTGGCGGGGACGGCACGAGGACGGGACCGCCGTCGCGGTGAAGGTCCTCCGGAGCAGCGTCGCCGGCGACCCCGACTTCTGCGCCGGCTTCCGGGCCGAGGTGCGCGCCGCTGCGGCGCTGGACCACCCCTCGATCACCCGCGTCTACGACCACGGCTTCGTCCCCCCCGAGACCGACGAGGCGTCGGCCGGCCGCATCGGCGCGGGCTGCCCCTACCTCGTCATGGAGCTGGTCCCCGGCGGGGCGCTGACCCGCCACGGCGGGGCGCTCGACTGGCCCGAGCTGAAGCGCGTCCTCATGCGCCTCCTCGACGCCCTCGCCCACGCCCACGCCCGCGGCGTCGTCCACCGCGACATCAAGCCCGCCAACGTCCTCGTCGTGGGCGACCTCGACGGCGTCAAGCTCACCGACTTCGGCCTCGTCCACGCCCTCGACACGACCGTCGACGAGCGCCTCGACCGCGACTTCGTGGGGACCCCGACGTACATGGCCCCCGAGCAGCTCCGCTGCCACTGGCGCGACTACGGACCGTGGACGGACCTGTACGCCGTCGGCTGCCTCGCGTGGGCCCTGGCGTGCGGCGGGTCGCCGTTCCAGGCGACCACCGTCGAGGACATCGTCCGCCGCCACCTCCTCGACGGGCCCCCGGACTTCCTCCCCGAGGTCGACGTCCCCCCCGAGTTCGAGGGCTGGGTGCGGGCGCTGCTGGAGCGCCGCGCCGAGCGCCGGTTCCGCCGCGCGATGGACGCCGCGTGGGCCCTCGCGCACCTCCGGGCGAGCGGCGCGGGGAGCAACGCGTCGCTCCTGGAGGGGACGACGGCGCTGATCCTGCCGCGCCCCGAGGACGTCCCCCGCCAGGACCCGACGGCGACCGGGTTCGTCCTCACCATCGAGAAGGAGCAGCTCCCGGCGTGGGAGCACGACCCCCGCGTGCCGCCGTTCCCGGACGACTGGCGGCGGCCGCGGGAGGACCAGCTCGCGACCCCCGCCGCGCTCCGGGGCGCGGGGCTGTCGCTGTACGGCCTCCGGACGCCCCCGCTGGTGGGCCGCAGCGACGAGCGGGACCGCCTCTGGGGCGCGCTCGCGGAAACGCGCCGGACGGGCCGCGCGCGGCTGGTGCTCCTCCAGGGTCCGGCGGGGTGCGGCAAGACGGCGCTGGCGGACTGGCTCGCGGAGCGGGCGCACGAGGTCGGCGCGGCGCGCGTCGTCCGCGCCGTCCACAGCCCGATGCCGGGGCCGCAGGACGGGGTCGCGGCGATGGTCGGCCGCCAGCTGCGGTGCGTGGGGCTGGCCCCGGCCGACGCGCGCGCCCGCATCAGCCGCCTCCTCCCCGACGCCGCCCCGCCCGAGGTGTCGGCGCTGACGGAGCTGGTCGCCCTCCAGACGGACGGCCACCTCCGCTCCGCCCGCTTCGGCGGCCCGACGGAGCGGCACGCCCGCGTCCGCCGCTTCCTCGAGGGGCTCGCCCGCGAGCGGCCGCTGGTCGTGGTCCTCGACGACCTCCACTACGGCCGCGACACCATCGCCTTCGTCGCGAACCTGCTGCTCGCCCAGGACGAGCACGCGGCCCCGATCCTGCTGGTCGCCACGGTCCAGTCGGAGGCCCTCGCAGACGCGCCCGCGGCCGCCGCCGAGATCGACGCCCTGGCCGCCTCGGAGGGGGCGGTCCGGATCGCCCTGGGGCCGCTCCCGAAGGCGTGGCGGGCGACCCTGGTGCGGGAACTCCTCGGCTTGGAGGGGGCGCTCGCGGCGCGGGTCGAGGAGCGCACCGGGGGGAACCCGCTCTTCGCCATCCAGCTCGTCGGGGACTGGGTCGAGCGGGGCCTGCTCGTCCCCGGCCGGCGCGGCTTCGAGCTGGCTGCGGGGGCCGACCCGGAGCTGGACGTGGGCGTCGACGAGGTCTGGCTGCGGCGCTTCGACGCGGCCCTCGCCGACCGCCCCGCGACGGACACGCTGGCGCTGGAGATCGCCGCGGTCATGTGCCAGGACGTCCCCCACGACGAGTGGCACCGGTCCCTCGCCGAGGCGGGGCTGACGCCGGCGCCGGGGCTCGTCGACCACCTCCTCGACCACGCGCTCGCCCGGCCCCACCCCGAGGGCGTGGGGGTCGGCTTCTCGTTCGCCCACGGCATGCTCCGCGCGAGCCTCGAGCGGCGGGCCGTGAACGCTGGACGGGGGGCTGATCTGCACCGGCTCTGCGCGGACGCCCTGCGCGACCGCACCGGGCGCGACGTCCCCGCCCGCCTGGGCCGCCACCTCCTCGCCGCGGGGGCCCCGCAGGAGGCCACCGAGCCGCTGGACAAGGCGATCGGGATCGCGCTGTACGACGGGGAGGTCCAGTCCGCCGAGCTGCTCCTGACCGAGCTCCGGGAGGCGACGGCGGAGCTGGACCTGGACCCCGGCGACCGGACCGCGGTCCGTCAGGCGATGCTGGAGGCCCGGGTCCTCCGGCGGACGGGGCAGATGGACCGGGCCGTCACGGTCGCGGCCGCCGCGGCGCACGCGGTCCGCGACCACGGCCACGCCGACCTCCTCCCCCGGGCGCTCCTCGACTACGCCAACTGCCTCCTGTCCGCCGGCGACCTCCGCCCCGCGCGGCCGCTGATGGAGGAGGCCCTGCGGCGCGCCGAGGCGCAGGCGCAGGCGCCGGTCCTCGCCGCGGCGTGGCGCCACCTCGCCTACCTGGAGCTGTGCGAGGGGCGGCTGGCGGCGTCGCGGGAGGCGAGCCGGGAGGCGATCGAGCACCACGAGGCGATGGACGACCCGATGGGGGCGGCCAACGCGTGGCTGATGAAGGGGCGGGCCACGGCGGCCGCGGGGAACGCCGCCGAGGCGGCGCGGGAGCTGGAGGAGGCGAGCCGGCGGTACGAGGCGTGCGGGGCGCGGTGGGGCATCGCGACGGTGGCCAACACGCTCGGCGATCTCGCCCGCCAGCGCGGCCGCCCCGACGACGCGGAGGCCCACTACCGGCGCGCGGCCGGCGAGTACGACGCGATCGGGAGCGACGACCGCGTCTACCCGGAGATCAACCTCGCCCTGCTGCTGACCGAGGGGGCCCGCTACGACGAGGCCCGGAGCGTCGCCCGGAAGGCGCGGGGGACGTTCGAGCGGCAGGGGCGGGCGGCGATGGTGGGGGCGGCCTGCATCGTGCTGCTCCCCTCGCTGGCGGCGCAGCAGCGGTGGCGGACGTTCGACGAGGAGAGCGCCCGCGGCCGCGACCTCCTCGCCGACACGGGCTTCAAGGAGCTGGACATCGCCCGCATGGCGCAGCTCGCGGGGGACATCGCGGCGAGTGGGGGGGACGCGGCGCGGGCCCGGGACGCCTACGCGATCGCGCTGGCGCAGTACGGGGCGCTGGGCCGCGCGGACGGGGTCGAGGCGGTGGAGTCGGCGGTCGCGGGACTGGCCGGCCTGACGCCGCCGACGTGGGGATCCCGCTAGACTGCGGGACCGCCATGGCGCGCCGCAAACACCCCCCGTTGGAGGCCGGAAGCCACCTCGATCGGTTCCGACTGGAGCGCCTCCTGGGGACGGGCGCGTTCGGTCAGGTGTGGCTCGCCGTCGACGAGGGGAGCCACGGCTTCCGGAAGCGGGTCGCGCTCAAGATCCTCGCCAAGACGACCAACCAGAAGCGGATCGACGCCCTCTTCCGCGAGGCCCGCATCTGCGGCGCCCTGAACCACCCCAGCATCGTCGACGTCTACGGGGTGATGCAGATCCCGGACGAGGCCTCCTTCATCATCATGGAGTTCGTCGAGGGGGAGACGCTGTCGGCGCTGTGGAAGGACCTCGAGTTCCTCGGCGTCCGCTTCCCGCGGTCGATCATCCTCGACATCGCGATCTCCGTCTGCGAGGCGCTGTACCACGCCTGGATCGCCAAGGACGACGAGGGCAACGAGCTCAAGATCGTCCACCGCGACCTCAAGCCCGCCAACGTCATGATCAGCGACCGGGGGACCGTGCTGGTGTGCGACTTCGGCATCGCCAAGGTCCCCACCGACGTCACCACCACGCGCACCGGCAAGCTGAAGGGGACGCCGTCCTACCTGGCGCCGGAGCTGTGGCAGGGGAGCCGTGACTTCCGCCCCGGCATCGACCTCTGGAGCCTCGGCGTCATCATGTGGGAGATGACCGCAGGACGGCGGTTCTTCGGACGGGCGGGGATGGCCGAGATCTTCGACCTCGTGCAGTCCCGCAGCCCTGCCGCGGAGGCCCGCGAGCTGTACGGCTACTTCCCCGAGCTCGTCCCCGTCGTCGAGAAGCTGCTCCAGCGGGACCCCGACGAGCGGTACCAGAGCGCGCTGGAGGTGGCCGGGGAGCTGCGGCAGATCCGGAACAAGATCGGCGCCAGCGGCGACCTCCTCCAGTTCAGCCGCCTCGTCCGCGCCGGCCGCCTCGAGCCCGCCGACCGGGAGGGATCGCTGATCGCCCTCCCCGCGCTGCCGCTGGGGGCCCTGGACTGGGAGCCCCTCATCGCGGTCGCCGCAGGAGACGGCGGGGCCCCCGCGACGGCCGCCCCGTGGGACACCGCCGGGGCGCTGAAGATCGGCCCCAAGGACACCGGCGCCAAGCCCGACGACCCCACCGACGGCGACGGCGAGGAGAGCGCCCCGCCCGAGGACGTCGAGGTCCGGCCCCTGTCGGACGCGTCGATCCCCGACCCCTTCGGAGGCGCGCCGGTCCCCCCGGGCAACCCGGCCGTCGACGCGCCCACCGTCCCCCACAAGAAGAGCGACCTCCTCCCCGGGACGCGGGCCCCCGTCGAAGCGACGGGGAACGCCGACCCGGGCAAGGAGACGGCCCCCATGAAGGCGCCCGCCGACGAGGACGAGTCCGTCGAGTTCCGCTCGGGGGGGCCGCCGTGGGGCGCCATCGCGGTCGCCGTCGTCGCCGCCGCCATCGCCGCCGCCCTGATCATCGCGGTCCTCGTCAAGTGACCCCCCGCGGCGCAATCGTCGCGGTCGTCGCCCTGCTGCTGACGGCCTGCCCCGCCCCCGAGCCGCTCCCCTGCGGGCTGACCCCGATCTACGAGACGAACACCGGGGCGGTCCTGTCGATGGACCGGTGCGTCGGCAAGCTGGCGCTGGGCACGGCCGACGATCTCGAGGCCCACCTGAGCGCCTCGGCGGCCGGCCACCCCGGGCTGGCGTGGGCCCGCGACGACCTCGAGACGCGCATGGTCCAGGGTCGGTTCGTCTTCGAGGGGACGTTCGGGGACTGGAACCGGTTCGCGGGCGAGGGCGACTTCACCGGCATCGGCGGCTGGGAGGGCGGGGACGAGGAGGTCTCGGCGACCCTCCAGATTCTCCCCGGCGAGCGCGACTCCATCTGGCTCCACCTCCGCGCCACGGGCGGCGTCGACCGCCTCTCCTTCGCCTTCGGGTGCCGCGACGACGAGCGCTGGTACGGCACCGGCGCGCGTCCCCAGGGGACCGACCACACCGGCACCACCCAGGTCCTCTACATGGCCGAGCAGGGCATCGGGCAGCGCGACTACCCGCTCGACGAGCTCGACCTCCTCAACGGCCGCACCGGCGACACCTACTTCCCCGTCCCGTGGACGCTGAACGACCGCGGCGTCGGCATCGGCTACGGGGGGACGCCGATCGGCCGGATGCACCTGTGCGACCCGTTCGCCGAGCGCGACACCCTCCGCGTGGACGTGTGGAGCGACGAGGCGTTCCTGGGCCTCTTCCCGTCCGGCTCGCCGCGGCAGGCGGTGGCCGACTGGACGCTGGAGACGGGGCCGCCCGCGGACGCCCCGGACTGGGCCTACGGTCCCTGGATCGCGGAGCAGCGGGGGACCGACGAGGTCCTCGCCACGGCCGCCGAGCTCCGCGCCGAGGGGATCCCCGCGTCGGCGATCTGGGCGCAGGACTGGATCGGCGGCCGGGGCGACGCCCTCGGCGGCTACGACCTCCACTACCACTGGGAGTGGGACGAGGAGCAGTACCCCGATCTCCCCGCCGCCATCGAGACGCTGCACGACGACGGCTTCGCGTTCCTGGGCTACTTCAACCCGTTCGTGACGGACGAGTTCGTCGAGTGGGAGGAGGCGCAGGCCAACGGGTACCTCCCCCGGACGCCGGACGGCGAGGACTACGAGTTCTCGATCGTCGACCGCTACGGCAGCCAGGTGGACCTCCACGACGACGAGGCGTGGGCGTGGGCGAAGGGCTACCTCGAGGGCGCGACGGCGATGGACCAGGACGGCTGGATGTGCGACTTCGCCGAGTGGCTGCCGCTGGACGCGACGGTCGGCGACGGCCTGTCGGGGATGGACGTCCACAACCAGTACCCCTTGTTCTGGCAGCTCCTGAACATGGAGGTCCTGGACGAGCGGTGGGGCGAGGGGAACGCGCTCTGCTTCAACCGGAGCGGCTGGTCGAGCACGCACGCGATCGCGCCGGTGACGTGGGGCGGCGACCAGGAGACGAGCTTCGGGCGGGACGACGGGATGCCGACCGCGCGCGAGATCGGCGTCGGCCTGGGGCTGAGCGGGGTCGGCCGCTACGGCAGCGACATCGCCGGCTTCAGCAGCGTCTTCGGCGGCCCCTCGACCAAGGAGGTCTACATGCGGTGGACCTCGATGGGCGCCTTCGAGCCGGTGATGCGGACGCACGACGGGCTGTCCGAGGAGGACAACTGGCACTGGCGGAGCGACACGGAGACGACGGACCACTTCCGCCGCTACGCCCGCGTCCACATGCGGCTTCTCCCCTACCTCCGGATGCTGGACGAGCAGTACGTAGGCGGCGGCCTCCCCTTCATGCGGCACAACCTGCTGGTCGAGCCGTCCATCGCCGACGCCCCCGACCAGCACTTCCTCGGCGACGACCTCCTCGTCGCGCCGGTGCTCGAGGAGTTCGCCGTCAGCCGCGACGTCGTGCTCCCCGAGGGGCGGTGGTACCCGTTCCTGGACGAGGACGCGGCCCCCCTGGACGGCGGCCAGACGGTCACCGTGGACGCCCCGTTGACGGAGATCCCGGTGTTCGCCCGCGAGGGCGCCATCGTCCCGCTGGCCTCCGAAGACCTCGTCACCACCTACCCGACCCGGCCCGACGACGGCCGCCTCGACCTCGTCCTGTACGCCGGCGACGGGGGCACGCTGCAACTCGACGGGCGCTCCTGGGTGTTCACCTCGACGGCGTCCGCGTCCCTCGAATCGGTCGCCCTCGACGGCGCCCCCCTGGCGGACTGCTCCGAGGACGACGCCACCAACTGCCGCGACGGCGACGCCCTCCGCATCACCTGGCCGAACGGCGAGTCCACCCTCTCGGGCGAAGACTGGGCGCTGACGGTGGACGACGCCGGCGGGCTGACCAGCACCGTCACCTTCCGACTCTGAGTTCACGACCCGCGGCCGTCAGCCGGCATCGACAATCTCTAGCGTCGGCCAACCGTCTGACCGGACCCTCCGCGAGCGCAGCCACCGCCAAGCACCCTCGCTACTGGTCAGAAGATGGTCGAACTCGCCACTGAACAGAGCATGGTCGCTCCCACGAATCACCATGGACCACAGCACCGCTCCAGTCCGTGTGACGGAGCGCACGACTCCGTCGCTTGCCAGGGTGAGAACGCCGGTTTCGTCCGGGCTCCAAACACAGTCGATCAGTCCGACCTCGGTCACCTGAGTCACATCCTGTTGCACAAGCGCTTCCGCCGCCCTCCAGAAGCGAAGAGCTCCGTCCAGTCCACAGGAAACAAGCCCTCGACCGTCCGCTGTCCAGTCAACGTGCTTCATCCAGTCTGAATGCGCCGAAACCGCGTCGAGGAGCTCTCCGTTGCGCGCTCTCCAGAGACGGAGCGAACCTTCACGCCCCCAGCTCGCGATCCGTTCGCCGCAGGGTGACAGTGCGGCCCCCGTCATGCCGCTCTCGTGCAAGAGGGGCTCGACCAGCCTTGCCCCGGTCTGTCCGTTGAACAGCGCAAATCGCGAGTTGCCCAGATCCAAGACCATCAGCGAGCCATCGAACGACCAGCTGCAGGCCCGGACTGGAGTCGCGGGGTCGAGCGCAAGCTGCAGGACGCTTCCCGAGGAGCCGTGCAGCTCACCCCGCTGGGTGCAGGCGACAACCTCGCCGGGACCGGCCCAACGGAGCGCCACAACCCTGTCGGGCGCCCTGACAGAGACCGAGGTCCCGACCGAGGGACAGTCTAGGTACACGATCGAGCCCGACGCATAGGCCAAGCGCGCCCCGTCTCGTTCCCATGCGGCGCAGTCGATGCGCTCCGCCTTGGGAGTTCGCAGCAGCTCGCCGTCTCCAGCCCAAACCCGAGGCGAACAGCGGCCACCGAAGGTCAGGACATGCCCGGCCGCGGGAGCGGCGGCGCAGCTTGTCGGTACCGAGCCGCGGGGCACTAGCTGCCCCAGCCGTCCTCCAGTGTTCTCGTACAGCTCGACTCCATCAAGACCCGCCACGACGAGGTCCCCGGATGTGGGAGAAACCGCGAGGCTGTAGATTGACGAAACTGGCGAGATGACTGTCTTCGATGCTGTGTCTCGCGGGTCGATGATCTCAATCGCGGCGCTCTCGCCCACCGCGATGCGTCCACCCGGAAGCCAGGCGCAGGTCTCCATGATCGAGAGGAGGGAAGCAGACCAGAAGGCCATCGGGGTCCAGGACCGCGTACGGAGAAGGATGAGAGCGGAGCCAGTGAGAACGGCCAGCAAAGACCCACTCGGCGACCATGCACAGTCTCGCAGCCTTCCGCTGAATCCTTCGAGCCCCTGACTGGAGATCACGTCGCCGGTGCCTGAGTCCCATACGGTGACTCCATCGGGGAGGGTGGCCGCAACCATTCGGCCGTCGGGAGACCAGGCGCACGACTTCACCGGGCTGGCCACCCGGGCGAAGGTGCGAATCCGTCCCCCGCTGTCAACGTCCCAGAGGGAAACCTCCCCTTTCGAGCCGGACGTGAGGATCGATCGACCGTCGGGAGAAAATCGGCAACACAGCACCCATTGCGCCGACGCGTTCAGGACGGCCCGACGCTCCCCCCCCGGTACTTGCCAAAGGCTGACCTCGCCACCCTGACCGCCTGCGATCACTTTCGTTCCGCAGGGAGACCAGTCACAAGTGAACTCCCCCCGCCCGGCTCCTTTGCTCAGCACTAGGAGGCAGTCCCGAGTCGCGACGTCGACAACGGACACGGGACCAGCGGCGACTAGCACCTTGGTGCCGTCGGGACTGAACGCGACGCACCTAGGCAGCCCCCACGCAGCAGTCGAGACATCGAGTTCCTCCCTCAGCCGCGGCACAGCGTCCGGAGGGAGGACTCGGGCCGAGGCGAGGGGAGCCTCCATGTTGATCGAATCGCATCTTCGCAGGGTCGCCTGCGCCAAGTTGGCGGAGCGGAAGTCGGCACCTTCGAGATCGACCCGAGACCAGATCGAGTACCGGGCATCTGCACCGACCAGACGCGCATCGCGGAGGTTGACTCGCGTCCAGCGGGTGTCGCAGAGCCGGCTGTCCCGCCACGACGTCCGCCTTAGGTCAAGCCCGACAAGCGTCTGACCCTCGAGGTTCACACCATCGAACTGACCGTCTGCCAGCGACGGCGTCGGCCATCCATTCCGGGAGGCGCGGATCGTGTAGGCGAGCACCAACTGACGAGCTGGCTCCATGGCCTCGCGCGCCCAACGAGTCAGGGTCTCCAATGCTCCCGGCGTGGCGCCCACCGACGCATGCTGAGCGAAGAAGTCCCAGACTTCATCGCTGACCCGATCGAAACTCCACCGGTCGGGCTGGTCGGCCAGGACCGCATTCCACAGGTACTCGCTGAGGAAGAACTCCTGCATCGAGGTGTGCGCGAAGCGGAAGCCCGAGCCACCGGCGTCGTCGTCCTCGCGCTTCAGGAACGTCGCCGTCCGGAGGTTCTCCTCCAGCTTGTCCAGGTGGACGGCGCCGTAGCGACGCTTCAGCCGGCGGTCCGAGTCGAGCCAGTCACCGAACCAATCCTCGAACTCCGAGGCGGGCAGGGTTCGCTCGCCCCGCGCCCAGGTCCACGCGGCCATCTGCCGCATGAGCTTCTTCTTGTCCTCGGGCTTGATGTGGTGTTTGCCCCCGTCGCGGGCCAGCCACCGCTCGACCATCAGGCCGTACAGCGTGACGCCGCGCACGGGCTCGCCGGTGCTTCGGCGGCGCTCGATCTCGGGCAGCAGCTCGGCGATCAGCGACAGCGTGTAGGGACGGCCCGACAAGTCGGTGAGGTCGTGCACCGAGCGGATCACGGCCAGGGCGTGGTCGGCGTCCAGCCCGTCGACCGCACCGGCCAGGTAGCTCCGCACCTGCTCCTCGGTCAGCGGGCTCAGGACCAGCGCCCGGTAGTCGTCCGCAACCGTGGCCCCGCGGTCCTGCCCGGTCAGGTGGGCGTCCTGCTCGCCAAGGGTCCGGAAGAAGTGCGTGCGGCAGGAGATCAGCACGCGGGTCCGCCCCTCGGTGGGCTGGACCTCCCGGACCCGGAGGAGCTCGCGCGTGAACGTCTTGCCATCGACCTCGGTCAGGTGGACCAGCGCCTCGTCCAGCCCGTCGAACACGAACAGGACGGGCTCAGAGCGGGCCTGTTTCAGCAACTCCGCCGCAGACGGGCGGTCCTCCCCGACCCGCCAGCCGCGGCCGACGCACTCGTCGATCACCTCCGTCAGGGTGGGCACGGATCGGGAGCGGAGGCGGGTGAGCTTGCGCAGGTCGAAGTACAGCGGCACGGGCAGACCGGCGCCGTCGCGGTTGGCGGCCTCGACGGCGCGGACGACCCGCTGGCAGGTGATGGTCTTGCCCATACCGTACTCGGCGAGCAGCGCGAACAAATCCGGCGCCCCCGGCTCCCCGAGCCACTCCAGCACGTAGTCCAGCGCGGGAACGCGGGCACCTCCGGTCGGGGCCGGCGCGACGTCCAGCTCCTTCCGGCCGACCGAGGTCGGGACCCCCTCGCCGTCCAGCTCGCAGGCCAACCCGGCGAGGTCGCCCGAGAGCATCGCGCCGGCGTCCACCCTCCGCCTGCCAGCGGGGCCGCGTCCGTCGGGGCCCGGGGGCGGCTCCGGGTCGTCGCAGCGGGCGTACCGACTCAGGACCTCGTGGATCTCCCGGACCACTTCAGCGGCCACGCCGTCGCGCTTGCTCGAGGGGCGCTGTGGCCAGGGACCGCGGACGATCTGCCGCGCCCCGAGCCCGCGCAGGTCCATCGTCCCGAAGTCGAGCGCCTTCAGCTCGAACGGCACGACGCGCTTCCCCTCGATGCCCCGAGCCCCGCCGCGGACGAAGATCGGCAGCTCCACGTCGGCGATGTAGTCGCTCGCGAGGAACGACGGACTCATCAGCAGCAACCCGAGATCGGCCGCCCCGAAGGCCCCGCGAATCGCGTCGTCCCACCGCTCTCCGGCGACGATGCCCTCGATGTCCCTCCACAGATCGAACTCGTACGCAGGCGAGATGCTCAACCGCGTCTCCAGCTCCGCCTTGAAGGTGCCGGCTGCCTTGGCGTCCTCGTGCGCGTAGGAGATCACCATGCGGACGAGCGGCTTGCCGGACGGACCGCGCCGCAGGGTCACCCGAGGCTCGTCCGGCGCGACGCCGCGGACGTCCTGGATGACGGCGTCGCCCTGGCGATCGAGCTCCTCCAGGACCGGCAACCCGCCCGTCGGCCGCGCTCCCTCGAACCACAGGTCCCGCCCCGCGGCCCCGCCCTTCTTCGCCTCCGTGACGCAGAGCCTCAGGTCGACGCCGGCCTCCTCGGCGGCTCCGGCAAGCGCCTCCCGGAGGCGAGAGAGCGCCCGATTCGCCGTGGCCGTCACTTTCCCCGGGAAGAGCCGCTCGTGCACGACGGAGACCCTCACCCGGTGCGGAGGGTCAGCTACCAACGACGCCAGCTCAGTCAGCCGCCGGAGGTTGTTGGGACCGAGCTCCGCGGGGTCCAGGCTCCGCAGGGCGGTGCGTACGTCAGAGGCCGTCAAGATCATGTCTTGTCCGAAATGTCTGAAGATTGTCTGACCAATACCGTTGTCTGACCACGGGATCAACCTCGTTCCTCTCGACGAGTCTTCCAGACTCACTTATACTTCCGCCTATATGTGGAGTGGATCATGGCCCAACTGACCATCTACCTGGACGACGAGACCGTCACGAAGGCGAAGCGGGCCGCCGACGCGGCGGGTGTGTCGCAGAGCCGGTGGGTCGCGGAGCTGATCCGAGAGCGGACGCGCACCGAGTGGCCCGCCGACCTGGCCGTCCTCGCGGGGGCCTGGGCCGACGCGCCATCCGCCGAGGAGCTACGGTTGACGCAAGGCCAGGACGTCCCCCGGGAGCCGCTCTAGGTGCTGGTCCTCGACACGAATACGGTCATCTACTTCTTCAAGGACATGGGCGGGGTGCCGGAGCGGCTGATGGAGCAGCCACCGGCCGACATCGCGATCAGCGCCGTGACGCTCTACGAGCTGGAGACCGGCATCGCCAAGTCCAAGGCGCCGAAGAAGCGACGGGGGCAGCTCGACACGCTGCTGTCGGCGATCCGGGTGCTGCCGTTCGACCCCGCCGTCGCCCGACGAACCGGCGAGCTGCGCGCCTCCCTGGAGAAGACCGGGACGCCCATCGGCCCGCTGGACACGCTGATCGCGGGCACGTGTCTCACCCACGGCGCCACGCTCGTCTCTCGCAACGTCGAGGAGTTCGAACAGGTCCCGGGGCTGACCGTGGTCAGCTGGTTTCAGAACGGCTCGTAGGGGTCCTCGTCCAGCTGGGCGGGCTTGCTCGGCGGCTTGGCCGGCGCCACGGGGACGGGCCCGATCGGCGCGCTGCCCGTGCTGTCGGGCTCCATCGGGTCGGGGAAGTCGGCGACCGGCGGGTCGTCCATCTCCATCGGATCGGGGACCTCGGCGGCGACCGGCGCGACCTTGGGCGGCTCCGGCTTCGCGGCGGGCTCCGCGGCCGGCGGAGGCTCCGGGATCGGCGCCCCGGGGTCCGTCCGCGCGATCTCGACGTCCCCGCTGCCGCCCCACCCCATCGTCTTGAGCCCCCGGTCGACCTCGGTCACCCGGATCGGCGGCGCGGGCAGCCACAGCCGGACCTCCAGCCCCTCGCCGGGGTGGTTCTTGAGCGAGATGCCGCCCCGCAGCCCGTCCATCAGCAACCGCACGACGCGCAGCCCGAGCCCGAGCCCGCCCCCGTCGGCGGCGGGCCCGCGGTGGAACGGCACCATCGCCTGGCGGAGCTCGTCGGGGTTGGCGAACCCGGAGCCGTGGTCGCGGAGCACGAGCTCGATCTTCGTGTGCCCCCGCTCCGCCGAGATCTCGACCGGCGGCCCCCCGTGCTCCGCGGCGTTGGCGAGCAACTCCCGGAGCACGCGCCCCAGCGCCGCCTCGTCCGTCTCGATCTCGTCCTCGACCTCGTCGTCGAAGTCCAGCTCGACCTCGACCCCCACCTCCGCCGCGGCCGCCTCCACGACCGCCCGGAGGTCCGCGTCGGCCCGCGCGATGGGGTGCTCCCCCGCCTCCAGCGCGGTCCACGTCGCGATGGAGTCGACCACCGCGGCGAGCGAC
This sequence comes from uncultured Rickettsiales bacterium, assembly GCA_964344575.1. GTDB lineage: Bacteria > Myxococcota_A > UBA796 > UBA9615 > UBA9615 > JAAESI01. The sequence continues at coordinate 47,661 of CAYFOA010000015.1, forward strand.
TCGACCCGCTCGATCAGCCCGTCCACCCCGGCCCGCGCGGCCGGCGGCGTCGCGGCCACGTCCACCGCCCGAGCCGCCTCGGCGGCCGCCCGGACGGGGTCCTCGAAGGCGCTCGTGATCGTCGTGAGGACCCGCTGCCCCTCCTCGCGCGCGGCGACCACCTGCCCCGCCATCCGGTTGGCCGTCCGGCCGATCCGGGCCACCTCCCCGGCGCCTTGCACCGCGATCGGCTTGGGATCGCCCCGCCCCAGCCGGGCGACCCCGTCGGCGAGCTGCTGCAGCGGCTTGAGGACGCGCCCGACCACGAGGAGGCCGGCCAGGATCAGCATCACGGCGACGAACCCGAGCCGCCGCGACAGCTGCCCGACCTCCACCGGCTCGAGGCTCAGGGGCACGACGCGGACGCTCATCCGCGACCCCAGGGGCATCTCGATCGCGTACGGGAAGTGCTCCTGGACGAACACCCGCCGGCCCCGCCGATCGGGGTACGTCCGCCGATCGTGGTCGCCGCTGAACTTCGGCACCCACGGCGTCACCCCGCTGTCCCGCTTCGTCCCCGCCTTGGGGAACTTCTCGATGTGGACGAGCGCCCGGGACAGCGACGGACCGTGCGCCGTGATGACGGGCTCGTCGGCCTCGAAGAACATCACCAGCGACATGTCCATCTGCCGCGCGGCGCGTTGGAGCAGCTGCTTCGACTCCTCGGTGGGGGAACCGTCCGCCTTCAGGCTCGCTTCGAGCTCGACCGCCAGCCACCCGGCCTGCTCGTAGACGGCGCGGGCGATGGCCTCGTCGACCGCGTTGGCGCCGGCCCGCGCGAACATGCTGTTCGCGAGGAAGAGCGCGAGCACGATGAAGCCGCCGACCACGACGGCGACGCGGGTCGTCAGCGAGTTGCCGTCGATCGGTGGTGACGCGGCCAGAACCCCTCCTCCTCGTTCATTCTACAAAGGGCGGTATATTGGCGCCGAGCCTGAGGGAGGGTTCGGTCATGCGAATGCGGTTCCTGCTCGCGGCGGTGGCGATTGGCCTGGTTGGATCGTGGGGCTGCGCCGGCGGCGGGACGGCCGAGAACCCGGCCGTCCGGGCGGCCGTCGTGTCCGGCCTCGTGGCCGCGACCGACGGCGTCTCCCGGGAGCAGGCGACGACCTTCCAGGGGGAGATCCAGGGGATCTGGGCGATCGCCTACGACCCCGCCGACCCCCCCGGCTGCCAGCCCGGCGGCCTGTGGGGCGCGCCCGAGGGACCGGCCATCGCCGCGAACCCGTGCTTCTCGTACCTGCTGATGCGCCGCAAGAACCGCTGGGCGGTGCTCAGCTCGGGGATCCCGGGGACCTTCGTCCCCCCCGACAACGCCCCGAAGTCGCTCGGCGACCCCTCGACGTTCGTCTACCTCGGGGACTGACCCCGCCTCACCGACGGCCCGCCCCCGTCGCCCGCGCCGCCAGCGTCCGGCCGATGCCGAGGAGGCGCCGCGCGTCCGCCGTGTTGCCGATCGTCGCCTCCGCCCGGCCCGCCGCCTCGTAGCAGACCGCCGCCGCGGCGTAGTCGCCCCCCTCGTGCCAATGCTGGGCCGTCCGCTCGGCCACGGCGCCGCGGTCGTCCCCCGCCGCCTCCAGCCAGCGCGCCATCCGGATGTGCGTCTCCGCCTTGCCGTAGACCTCGATCGCCGAGCTGACGACGCCCTCGGCCACGGTCGCGTACCAGCGGCCGTCGGCCCAGCGGTAGGTGATCTCGTCCGCGTCGGTCGCGAACCGGAGCCCCTCGATGGCGGGGTTGCGGCCGACCGACAGGCAGGACAGCAGCGCGTCCACCTCGACCGTCCCGCCGAGCTCGGCCACCCAGGCGAGGAACTGCTCGTGCATCGTCGGCCGCGCCCGCACCGGCGGCTCCTCGATGCCGGGCCCGACCTGGACGACCCAGTGCCGCCCCTCCCGGACCAGCCGCCCCTGCTCCTCGTCCTCCAGGAACACGCGGACGAGATCCGCGGGGACGCCCCCGGCCTCGTCGCAGAAGGACTCCGCGGCGCCGTCGCGGACTGCGAGGTCCTCCTCCTCGGCGGACGCGGCCCGGAGCAGCTGGGCCACCGCGGCCGGGTTCAGCGGGGGCAGCTCGACGTTGAAGAAGCGGGCCGCCTCGGGGGTGACGCGGGGCGCGAGGTCCGGCAGCGCGCGGCCGGCGAGGACGACGAGCAGGGGAGACTCCCCCGACGACGCGGCCGCGGCCACGCGGTGGATGCGCGCCCACGTCACCGCGTCCACCTCCTCCAGGTGATCGAGGAGCAGGACGGTGGGGCGGTCGACGGTGGCGAGCCACTGCTCGACGAGGTCCTTCGGGGGCGCCTTGTCGATCTCGCACGGCGGCGGGGTGAACCAGCCCTCCAGCGCCGCGCGGGGCACGCCGGGCCGGCAGCTCGCGAGGGTCGCGTCCACGTCGGCGCTGTCCGACGCCTCCGACGCCCACGCCTCGATCAGCCGCGTCTTCCCCGCGCCCGGCGGCGCCACCATCCGGACGAGGCCGCCCGTACCGCCCCGGGTCAGCTCGTTGAGGCGGCGGTGGAAGAAGGTCAGGAAGGGCTCCCGCCCGACCAGCGGGGGGTGCGGCGTGGACCACGGCAGGTACGGCTGGCGGGGCACCGACAGCAGCCGGTTGCCGAACGCCTCGGGGATGTCCGCGACCGACTCGTACCGGTCCTCGGGCTCCCACGCGAGCATCTTCATCACGACGGCGCTGACGTCGTCGGGGATGTCGGCGCGCCAGTCCGCCATCGGCTGCACGCGGCCGCGGTCGTAGGCGTCGCGGAGCTCGTCCAGCGTCCGCCCGGGGACGGGCCGCTTGCCCGTCAGGAGCACGTAGATGACGGCCCCCAGGGACCACTGGTCGGCGGCCGAGGAGATGGCGAGGCCGTCGAGCAGCTCGGGCGCCTGGTAGCCGAACCAGTCGTCGAGGCTCGCCTCGTCGGACGCGTCCGGCTCCTCCTCGCCGAGCCCCGCCCCGAAGCCGAAGTCGACGATGGTCGCCGCGCCGAGGGCGTCGACGCGGATGTTGGACGGCTTCAGGTCGAGGTGCGCGACCTGGCTCCGGTGCATCGCCGCCAGCCCCGCCAGCAGCGAGCGGATGACGGGCGCGGCGTGCGGCCACCGCTCGTCGAACGTCGCGTTGGGTCCGAGGGGGAGCCGGCTCCACCAGTCGAGGAGGTCGCGCCCGTGGACCTCACCGCTGACCAGCCACGTGTCGGACTTCCCCTCGAGCAGGTCGAGGACGCGCATGACGTGGTCGTGGTTGAGCCCCGACAGGAGCTGGTGGACGGTCCGGATGCGCGTGGTCTGCTGGCGGGACGGCTTGCGGACGCGCTTGAGGACGACCTCGCGGTCCTCCTTGACGTCGAGGCCGCGGACGACGTCGCCGGACTCGGCGCGGGCCAGCACCCCGGTGACCCGGTAGCGGCCGCGGACGATGGCGGGGCGGTAATCGTGGGCGGTCATCGCCGCCGCTTCACTCGTTCCCATCGACGTCCTCGGCTCCTCCAGGAGGCACCGATGGTACCAGCGCGGGCCGGCCCACGGCGTAGACCACCCCCACCGCGGCGAAGCTGAGGCCGAGCGAGGCGAACGCCATCAGGGCCGAGACCTCGTACTCGTTGCTCGCCTCCCCCATCAGCAGGACGATGCCGACGCTGAGCGCGTTGTTGACGAAGTGGGCGAGGACGGCGGGCCAGATCGACCCCGACCAGAGCCTCACCAGCCCGATCAGCGCCCCGGTCGAGAAGACCGAGATCACGTGGATGGGGACCATGTGGTAGCCGGCGAAGAGGCAGGAGGTCACGGCCCACGCGATCCAGGGGTTCGTCCGGTCCTCGCAGGCGTCCCACAGCAGGCCGCGGAAGATGAGCTCCTCGAAGATCGGGGCCCCGATCACGACGACCGCGATGAACACGATCCGACCGCCGAGGCTGCCCTCGAGGATGGCGGCGGTGATCATCTCGAACACCGCGGGGTCCATGAACGGGAACCCCTCGAAGAGGTCCATCGCGACCTGGCTGACCCACCCCGCGAAGAAGCCGGCCGCGCCGCCGACCGCGAACGCGCCCCCGAACGCGCCCAGGCGACCTCCCCGCAGCGCGAACGCCTCCACGAACGAGCGCCGGCTCAGGAGCACGACGACGACCGCCAGCATGACCAGCCCGCCGGTCTGGAAGAGCGAGCCGAGCCCCAGGAAGAGCGGGTCGGCCATGACCTCCATGAGGTCTCCGCCCTGGCTCGCCATGATGCCCGCGACGACCACCAGGACGACCTGGAGGGCGATGACGAAGGCGATGCTGAGACCGACGTAGATCAGCGCGATCAGCGGGCCGGGCAGGGGGTACCGATCCTCGATCCGCGCATCATGCCCCAGTAGCCATCGCGGCGATGGCTGGCTATACATGCCGTCCTCATGGAGTCTGCGTGTCTGAACTCGGCGATCTCCATCCCTTCGCGGGCGCGACGGGGCTGCTGCGGCAAGTCGGTGACACGCCGCTGATCCGGCTGACGTCGCCGAACCCGGACGTCGAGATCCACGCCAAGATCGAGGCCGCCAACCCCGGAGGCAGCGTCAAGGACCGTCCCGCGCTGTCGATGGTGCTCGCCGCCCGGCGCGCCGGGATCCTCCGCGATTCGATGACCATCCTGGACGCCAGCTCCGGCAACACGGGCATCGCGTACGCCATGATCGGCGCCGTCCTCGGGCACGGGCTGACGCTCTGCCTACCGAAGAACGCGAACGCCGAGCGGAAGGCGATGCTGCGGGCGTTCGGGGCCGAGATCGTGGAGACGTCGCCCCTGGAGGGGTCCGACGGCGCCATCCGCAAGGCCCGCGAGCTGGCGGCCGCCCACCCCGACGAGTACGTCTACCTCGACCAGTACGGCAACGACGCCAACTGGAAGGCCCACTTCGGCTCCACGGGGCCGGAGATCTGGGAGCAGACCGGCGGCCGCGTCACGCACTTCGTCGCCACCCTGGGGACGTCGGGGACGTTCGTCGGGACGTCCCGCTACCTCAAGTCCCGCGACCCCTCGATCCGCTGCACGTCGGTCGAGCCGGACTCCCCCTTCCACGGGCTGGAGGGGCTCAAGCACATGGAGTCCTCCATCGTCCCCCCGATCTACGACCCTGAGGTCGCCGACGCCCACTGGGGCGCGCCCACCGAGGAGAGCCTCGCGCTGTGCCGGTCGACGGCGAAGGAGGAGGGGATCCTGATCGGTCCGAGCGGCGGGGCGGCGCTGTGGGCGGCGCGGAAGGTCGCCTCGGAAATCGACGAGGGCGTCGTCGTCACCGTCTTCCCCGACGGCGGCGAGCGCTACCTGTCCGAGCCCCACGTCTTCGGCGAGGAGGAGGACTGAGCATGGCCCTCCGGATCGCCCGCGCGCAGCTCGACCGCGTCCACGCCCACGCGACCGAGGGGTACCCCCACGAGGTCTGCGGGATCCTCGCCGGCTCGCGCGACGCCTGGGAGGTGACCGAGGTGGTCGCCCTCGTCAACGAGCGGGCCGACTCCGCGCACAACCGCTACAAGGTCAGCGGGCTGACCCTGATGCGGGCCGAGCAGGCGCTGGAGGCGCGCGGCCTGGAGGTCGTCGGCTACTACCACTCCCACCCCGATCATCCGTCGCAGTACAGCGAATACGACCGCGACCACGCCCTGCCGAACATGAGCTACCCGATCGTGTCGGTGGTGAGCGGCGAGGTGGCGGACACGCAGTCCTGGCGGCTGCGCCACGACCGCTCCGCGATGGACCCCGAAGTCATCGAGATCACTTGAGGAAGACACCATGTCCGTGACGATCCAGATCCCCACCGCCCTCCGCGCCTACAGCGACGGCCAGGGCGCCGTCGACGTCGACGGCGCGACGGTCGGCGACGCGCTCAACGCGCTGACGACGAAGCACGGCGGCCTCGCCAACCACCTCCGCACGGCCGAGGGGAAGCTCCGCAGCTTCGTGAACGTCTACCTCAACGACGAGGACATCCGGTACCTCGACAAGGAGGCGACCGCGGTCAGCGACGGCGACACGCTCACCATCGTCCCGTCGATCGCGGGCGGCGCGGGCTGATGCTCCCCGAGCTGACCAACGACGAGATCGCCCGCTACTCGCGGCACCTCATCCTCCCCGAGGTGGGGATGGAGGGGCAGCGGAAGCTCAAGGGGGCGTCCGTCCTGTGCATCGGCGCGGGCGGGCTGGGGTCGCCGCTGACGCTGTACCTCGCCGCCGCGGGGATCGGTCGGATCGGGATGGTGGACTTCGACGTCGTCGACGAGTCGAACCTCCAGCGCCAGATCGTCCACGGCACCGCCTGGGTGGGGAAGCCGAAGCTGGAGTCGGCCAAGGCGCGGCTGCTGGACCTCAACCCCCACGTCGAGATCGAGTGCTACGAGGAGGCGCTGTCCAGCGACAACGCGCTGCAGATCTTCGAGTCCTACGACGTCGTCGCCGACGGCACCGACAACTTCCCCACGCGGTACCTCGTCAACGACGCCTGCGTGCTGCTGGGCAAGCCCAACGTGTACGGGTCGATCTTCCGCTTCGAGGGGCAGGCGTCGGTGTTCGGGCACGACGGCGGCCCCTGCTACCGCTGCCTGTACGAGGAGCCGCCGCCCCCCGGGCTCGTGCCGTCCTGCGCCGAGGGCGGCGTCCTCGGGATCCTCCCCGGCATCATCGGCGTCATCCAGGCGACCGAGGCGGTCAAGATCATCCTCGGCAAGGGGACCACCCTCGCCGGCCGGCTGGTGCTCTACGACGCGCTGAACATGAGCTTCCGCGAGCTCAAGCTCCGGAAGGACCCGAACTGCGTCGTCTGCGGACCGAACCCGACGGTGACCGAGCTGATCGACTACGTCGAGTTCTGCGGCGTCCCCAGCGACGGCCCCGCGGTGGCGGCGTCGGCGCCGGGGTTCGAGGACCTCACCGTCCAACAGATCAAGGCCCGCCGCGACGAGGGCTGGGCGCCGTTCGTGCTCGACGTCCGCAAGCCCCACGAGGCCGACATCGTGAAGTTCGACTGGGCCGACCTGCTCCGCCCCCACGAGGACGTCGTCGCCGGCAACCACGACGGCATCCCGCGCGACCGCGAGGTCCTCGTCCACTGCAAGATGGGCGGCCGGAGCGCCAAGGCGGCGCAGGCGCTGGCCGACGCGGGCTACGGCCCCGTCTACAACATGGCCGGCGGGATCACCGGCTGGGCCCAGGAGATCGACACCACCCTGCCGACCTACTAGTGGCCGCGCTGGCGCCCTCCTTCTTCGACCGCGACCCCGTCACCGTCGCGCGCGATCTCGTCGGCAAGGTGCTGCGGCGGCGGTACGACGGCCTCTGGCTGAGCGTCGCGATCGTCGAGACGGAGGCCTACTCCATCGACGAGAAGGGCAGCCACGCGAGCCTCGGCCGGACCCCCTCGCGGGAGGCCCTGTGGGGACCGCCGGGGACCATCTACATGTACTACGCCCGCGGCGGGGACTCGCTGAACGTGAGCTGCCGCGGGGGCGGCAACGCGGTCCTCTTCAAGGGGGGCATGCCCGCCGGCGACCACATCGACGTGATGGAGCGGCTCAACCCGGGGCGGCGCCGCCTCTGCTCGGGGCAGACGCTCCTGTGCCGGTCGCTGGGGTTGAAGGTCCCCGACTGGGACGGCCGCCCGTGGGATCCGGAAGCGCTGTACGTCGACGACGTCGGGTACACGCCGAGCGCGATCGCGCGGACGACCCGGCTGGGGATCCCGGCCGGCCGCGACGAGGACCTGAGGTGGAGGTTCGTCGACGCTTCACGGGCGCGGTACGCGACCAGCAACCCGCTGACGAAGCGGACGCCGGACTACTCGATCGAGCAGGCCATGTCCTGACCGCAGCACAGCGGCGACTTGATCTTGCCGTGGCCGTCGGGGCACTTGCTGACCTGGACCTGCGTCCCGTCGGGCTTCGTCAGGGTGTCGTTGACGAGGGGCTTGTCGCAGTGGGCGCAGCTCGCGTTGACCGCCATCCCACACTTGTCGCACTTGTACGTAGCCATGGCGCGGGATGGTAGCGGCTCATTTCCGCTTCCGCTTGCGCGAGCCGAGGATGCGGACGCGGACGACGAACTCGTCGGGGGGGAGGAGGACGAACCGGAGGCGGCCGAGGGCGAGCTCGTCGCCGGCCCGGAGCTGGACCTCGGTGTGGGGCTCGATCCGCGTGCCCCGGACCGCCGTGCCGTTGAGGGACTCCAGGTCGGTGACGAACACGCGCCGGAGCTTCGCCTCCCGGTCGACGCGGACGGCCAGCTCGCAGTGGACCATCGACACCGACCAGTCCGGGATGATGAGGTCGTTCACCGCCGACCGTCCCGCCGTGATGCGATCCCGATCCTCGCCGGGCTCCCGCCGAACGAACCAGACCTGCCCCGCGAGGTCCTTCTCGGCGAGCTCGCCCTCGAGCCCCTCGCCGACCATCTTGGCCGTCGGGCGCTGCTTCCGGCCGTCCGAGATGTGCCCCACCGTCCCGATCCAGGCGAGCACCGGGTACGTGTAGCGGCTCCGGAACTCGTCGGCGCCGAGCTCCTTCAGCTCCGCGGCGAGATCGGCGATGTGGTGAGAGCGCGCGATGCGGGCGGTCTACCACTACACTCGCCCGCATGGCAGCCCAGGTCCGATCGCCCGCCCCCGACTTCAACCTCCCCGCGGTCGCCCACGGCGAGGTCACGCAGGTCCACCTGTCCGGCTACCGGGGCAAGTGGATCGTGCTCGCGTGGTACCCGAAGGACAACACGCCGGTGTGCGGGAGCGAGCTCCCCGCGTTCGACGCGATGACGGGCGCGCTGAAGGAGCGGAACGCGCTCCTCGTGGCGGCCTCGACGCAGGACACGGACAGCAAGCAGGAGTGGGTCAACGGCGACCTCGGGCAGCTCGGAATCCCCCTGATGGCCGACGTCGGAGGCAAGGTCGCGGACGCGTACGGGGTGCTCCTGGAGAACGGCCTCAGCCTCCGCGCGACGTTCCTCATCGACCCCGAGGGCGTGCTCCGGTGGGCCTCGATCAACGACCTCCCCATCGGCCGCAACACCGACGAGATCCTCCGGACGCTGGACGCCCTCCAGCTCGGCAGCGCGTGCCTCGTCAACTGGAAGCGGGAGTAGCCGCCGCCGCGGTCGCTACTCGGTGACGGTCAGGACGGCGCCCTGGCTGACGAGCTCTCCCGCCATCTCGTTGGGCGTGTACCAGAGCTGGCCGTTGGGGTTCATCACCAGGAAGCGGTACTCGCCGAGCACCTCGGTGCCGGCGGCGCGGATCTCCTCGATCGGGGTCAGCACCAGCGGGACGCTGCTCGTGATGACGAGGTCGGGGACCGCGACGATCAGCTCGTCCTTGAGCAGCGGCGTCCGACCGTCCAGCGGGATGCCCAGATCCTCGGCCTCGTCGAGCAGCCCGGGGGCGAGCAGGTTGAACGGGTCGAAGGGGACCACGACGCCGGGCATCACCACCCGGGGGTCGGACTCCGACAGCTTCGTGGGGTCGTCGGGGTCGAGCCGGAAGACGAGGACGCGGGGCCAGTCGACGTCCGCCACGCCGTCGCCGTTGTCGTCGTCCGGCTCGCCGTCGCCGTCCTCGTCGGTGCCGAGGATGACCTTGAAGACCGGGTCCTCGGACTCGGCGAGGCTGCCCACGGCGGGGGAGGTGCGGAGGTCGAAGAAGTTCCGCTGGAGCGCGTCGGGGTCGCCGTCCAGCGTGATCGTCGGCCACAGCGGCCCCTCGGGTCCGGCGCTGTCGTCGTCGTCGCCCCCCTCGGGGTCCGTCTGGTCGATGTCGAACGACGGCCGGTCGTGCGTCTCGACCGTCGCCGCCTCCAGCTCCACGCCCGTGACCGGCTCGATCCAGTCGCCCTCGGCGGCCCCCGTCTCCACCGTCACGAACGCCATCGAGACGTCCCCCTGCGTCGCCTGGCCGGTGACCGTGAACGCGTAGTGGAAGTTCCGGTCGCGGTCGATGAACCCGCCCAGGATGCTGCACGTCTCCGGCGGCACCGAGGGGAACACGAACGGCGCCTCGCTCGCGGCGAAGTCCTCCTCGGGGAGGACGAGGAAGTCGACGGGGCGGCCCGCGCCGAGCGGCGGCGGCGGGTCCTCGCAGGACCAGCGGAAGAGCACCGCGGGGCCGTACGGGTTGCCCTGGTCGACCGCCACGGAGACGGTCCCCTCGATGTGGGTGGCGGGCGCGGCGGCGTCCTCGGAGGGATCCACCTCGACCTCGCAGGAGGCCAGGATCGCGAGGGCCGCGAGGAGCGAGAGGAGCGCGCGGTACGTCGTCATCGTCATCTCCTCAGAACCGGTACGTCGCCGAGCCGAGCACGCGGGGTCCGACCACCGTGGCGAGGCAGTGCTCGCGGTGGCCGCCCGTGAACCAGCCGGGGATGTTGAAGGCGGTGACGCCGAACTCGAGCCGGTCGTCGAGCAGCCGCTGGCCGACCCGCGCCGACACCATCGCGTAGGCGTCGGAGGTGCAGTCCTCGAAGATGGCCGCGCCGGTGGACGTGTCGAACCCGCGCTCGGGGATGTTGACCGCGCTGACGACGTTGACGTCGACGTTGGCGTCGAGCCCGATGGGGGACCGGTACGAGGCGCCGACGAAGACGGTGTGCATCGGGTGGCGGGGGTCGCGGTAGTCGTCGACCCCGGCGTCCTTCTTCTCCTGGTCGATGTAGTACGCGAAGGAGTACGCGGCGCGGACGTCGAGGCCGTCGACGGGGAACGCGTGCACGCTCGCCTCGCCGCCGAGCCCGTGGAACACCCCCCCGGCGTTGGTGAACTGCGACTGGCCGACCACGAACGTCTCCCCCACGAGCGGCCCCGCGACCGCCTCCGAAGTGATGTTGCCGAGCCCGATCAGGTTCGACGTCCGCGCGTACCAGCCGTCCAGCGCGAACCCGACGAAGTCGCTGTCCGCGAACGTGTAGCCGAGCTCCACGCTGAAGATGTTCTCCGGCTGCAGCTCGGTGTTCCCCTTGCTGTTGATGCCGACCCCGGTGACGACGCCCGACGGGATGATGAGGTCGAGGTAGGACTCGGTGAACGTCGGGGTCCGGAACGCTGTCCCCGCCGCGATCCGGATCGCCTGCCCCGCCGTCGGCTTGATCAGCAGCGCCCCGCGGGGCGACGGGGTGAACCCGACCAGCGGGTGCTGGTCGAACCGGAAGGCGGCGACGACCGCGAGCTGGGGCACGAACGTGATGCGGTCCTCGACGAAGCCGTGGAGGTGTTGCTCCACGTGGGGCTCGTCGATGTAGTTCCAGTCGATGGTCTTGAGCCGGTAGCCCGCGCCCACGGCGAGGTCGTGGGTGATCGGTCCGGTCTTCGCGGTGCCCGAGTAGATCGCCTCGACGTCGACGACGTGGGCCTCGGGCTCGGTGGCGAGCGAGACCGGGGTCCCCGTCTGCACCCACGTCTGGTCGGCGACCGCGTTCATCGAGTTCCAGAACGCGCGGATGCCGAGCCCCCCGAACTGGGCGTCGAACCGGACGTCGCTGAAGAGGCCGCGCATCCAGTAGTTGCGGAACACGCCGATCGCCATGAAGGAGTCGTAGGCGTACGCGAGCCCGCCGGAGACCCCCAGGGAGATCGTCGGCGTCGGCGTCAGCCGGACCGCCGCGTTCGCCCGGAGCGAGCGCGTCGCGAGCCCGACGTCGTCGGTCGTGACCGTCAGGTCGGCGCGGTCGCCGTGCTCCAAGGCGTACCGGCTCGTCTGCTCGTAGCCGATCGACCCGCTGTAGCGGAGGATGCCCTCCCGTCCCCCGAACCGGGCGTTCCCCATGATCGTCTCGCCGCTGCCCGCGGTGACGTGGACCTGCCCCCCGAACGCGTCGATCTCGGGCTTCTTCGTGATGATGTTGACGACGCCGCCGAACGCGTTGGCGCCGTACAGCGTCGAGTTCGGGCCGCGGATGATCTCGATCCGCTCGATGTCCTGGATGTCGATCGACAGGGTCCGGAAGAACGTCCCCCCGAGGAAGTCGAGGTAGGCGCTCCGTCCGTCGATCAGGACCAGCAGCTTGTTGCTGATCCGCTGGTTGAAGCCCCGCATCGCGAGGTTCGCGTTGCCGGCCCCCATCGTCAGGATCGACATCCCGGGGACGCGCCGCAGCAGGTCGGGGATGTTGGTCGCGCCGGACAGCCGGATCTCCTCCGCCGTGATGATCGTCGTCGCCACGGGGGCGTCGACGGGGGCGCTGCTGTTGCGCGACGCGGAGACGACGACCTCCTCGTAGATGTCGCCCGACTTGGCCTCCAGCGCCTCGCCCTCGATGACCTCCTCGGTGGGCGCGGACGGCACCGCGTCCTTGCCCTCGATGCGGTCGGCGAGCGCCTCCAGGCGGTCCAGCAAGGCGTCGACCTCCGGCCCCGCCGCGACCGTCGTCCCCGGCCCCGGATCGGGCGGCGGGTCGGCCGCGGCCACCGGCCCCGACGTCTCCTCGGCCTGCATCTCCAGGAGCGACATCAGCCGCTCGACGGCGGCTCCGTCGGCGGGATCCGAGTCGAGGTAGTGCTCGAACGCCGACATCGCCTCCACGTACATCCCGGCGTCCGCGTAGGCGAGCCCGATGTTGTAGAGGACCGAGGGGTGCGGCAGCAGCGAGTACGCCTTCTCGAGGTAGTCGATCCCCTCGAGGTGCTTCCCGTCCGAGATGAGCTGCATCCCGGTCTTGAAGGCGCGCCGCGCGTCGTCGCGCACGTCCGCGTGGGCGGGGGACACCAGCAGCAGCAGGCATCCGGCGAGGCCGGCCGCGAACGCGGCCCAGCGAGCTCCGACTGATCTCATGGCACCCCTTAAGAGGGCCGGCGAGGGCAATCCTTACGACGCAATCAGTAGGGGTTGTCCTTGTAGCCGACCGGCAGCTCCACTTCGTCGTCCTTCTTCGTCTTCTTCGGCTCGGGCGTGGTGTCGTCCTCACCGTCGCCGGAGGCCGCGTCGGCGGTCTCCTTCGGCGGCGTCGTCCTGGCCTTCGGCGGCCTCGGGACGCGGTCGCGCGGCGAGGTCACCACCGGGGCGGCGGGGGTCGGCGCCGGCGCGTCGGGCTCGGCCACCGGCGCGGGCGTCTCGGGGGCGGCCGCGGGCGTCACGACCTCGGCGGGCGGCGGGTTGAGCTGGACGGCGCCCGCCGCGGGGACCTCCATCTCCTCCGCATCGTCCTCGGCGGGGCTCCCCCACGGCCCGAAGAGCGCCACCGCGACGCCGCCCACGATCAGCAGCCCGAGGAGCGCCATCAGCGGCGCCCGGCTGGGGGCCGCCTCGCGGGTGACCGTGCGCGTCACCGTCGACCCGTCGGCGCCGGCGACGTTCACCTCGACGACGATCTTTCCGTCCTTCTTCGTCGTCGTGACGGAGGCGGCAGGCGGCGGCGCAGCGGTCCCCGGCGAGGACAGCGACGACGGCTTCGAGGAGGCCACCAGCGGGGCCCCGGCGGCGTCCGGCAGGCTCGTCTCGCTGAGCTCCAGGTCCAGCGTCTCGGTGTGCTCGTCGCCGAAGTAGGCCCCCACCTCGCGGAGCGCGGTGAGGAGGTCCGCCATCGTCTGGAACCGCGCCGCCGGGTCCTTCTCCAGGCACTGCATCACGAGCGCCTCGAGCTCGGGCGTCGTCTGGGCCGCGGGGTTCATCCGGTACATCGGCTTGGGCGCCTCGTGGAGGTGCGCGTTGAGCACCTGCATGGGGTCCCCGTCGAAGGGCGGCGAGCCCGACAGCATCGTGTACAGGAGGATGCCGACGGCGTAGATGTCGGCGCGGTGGTCGACGACCGCGTTCCGGTCCAGCGACTCGGGCGACGTGTAGCGGGGGGAGCCGAGGAACTTGCCCGCCAGCGTGATCTCCGACGCCTCGCCCCGGAACTTGACCAGCCCGAAATCGAGCACCTTGACGAAGTCCACGTCCTCGTCGCGCTCGATGAGGAGGACGTTCGCGGGCTTCAGGTCGCGGTGGATGATCCCCTTGGCGTGGGCTTCGCGGAGCGACTTGCAGACCTGCTTGGCGACGTGGATCGCGCGCTGCGCCGAGAAGACCCCCTCGTGGGCCAGCGACGTCCGGACGTCGGTCCCCTCGAGGAACTCCATAACGATGTACAGGTGCCCCTCGTCGGTCTGGCCGAAGTCGTAGACGGTGATGGTGTTGGGGTGCTGGAGGCGCGCCGCGGCGGCGGCCTCGCGGAGGAAGCGGGCGTCGAACTTCGGGTCGTCCTCGATCGAGTCCGGCGGCTTGAGGATCTTCAGCGCGACGAGGCGGTCCAGCGGCGCCTGGCGGGCGAGGAACACCTCCCCCATGCCGCCGCGCCCGATCCGGCGCTCGATCGTGTAGCGCCCCGCGAACTCCTCGCCGGGCTTGGGCATCGGAGGTGGCTCGCCGCCCGTCGGCTTCTTGAGGAAGCCATCGTTCAGCAGGCCGTCGATGCCTTTGGCTCCATCGTCGGGCAACCCATTCGCCCCCTAGCAGGCCTTCCCCGCCAAAGCGGAAGTCTACCAGCCGTGGGCTCGGGCGGACCTACTCCCTTGACGGAGCGACCTTGACCCACGCCCGCAGCAGGGGCCGCCGAACCCGGGCGATGAGCCCGCGGGCGCGCTCGGCGACGTCCCCCTCGTCCCTGGATCCGACCGACCGCATCCACGCGGCGGCCGAGTCCAGCGCGGTCGACGGCAGCCGCGGCGCCGACCGACCTCGCTCTGCATAAGGCCCCTCCACCATGCGCTGCCAGTCCTTCCGGAACAGCGCCGGGCTGCCGGGGTCGACCCGGGTGACCTCGACGCCGTCCGGCCGGACGATCCGGACCATCTCCATCGAGGCGTCGAGATCGGCGCGCGTCTCCCCCGCGAGGCCGACGAGGACCTGCAGCCCGAGGCCCAGCCCGGCCTCCCGGACGGCCTGCGCGGCGCGGTAGACGTCGGCGGGGCGGTAGCTCCACTCGAGGTCGCGGAGGAGCCGGTCCGACCCCGACGCGGCGTGCAGGTCGAGGCGGACGAGGCCGACCTCGGACAGCGCGGCGACCGCGTCCCGATCCAGCGTCGCCGGGTGGGCGGTCCCGTCGAACGTCAGCCGGAGATCGCGTCGCCGCACCTCGTCCGCGAACTCCTTCAGCCAGTGGGCGTCGAAGAGGAAGAGCTCGTCGGCGAACCGGACGCGGGCGATGTCGAACGTGCGGCTCAGCTCGGCGAGCTCCTCGGCGACGGCGTCCGGGGCCCGGCGGCGGTAGGCCCGGCCGAACACCTCGCGCGTGCAGAAGCCGCACATCGCGGGGCAACCGCGGCCCGTCCGGACGGCGAGCGTGCGGGGGAGGCCGAGGGCGGCCCAGCGCTCGAGGTGGATGCGGGTCTGCTCGACGTCGCGGAGGGGGCGGGGGAGGCGGCCGAGCTCGACGAGGCGGGCCTTCCCGGCGCCGGTCCGGAGGGTCCGGACGTCGTCGAGGTAGTGCAGGCCGGGGACGCGGGCGAGGAGCTCGGAGGTGGCCCGCCAGTGGTTGCTCCGGAGCGCCCGGACCAGCTCGGCGGTGGCGTCCTCGCCCTCGACGGGGACGACCGCGTGGGCCCCCTCGCTGAGGTAGGTGGCGGGCCGGAAGGCGGCGTCGGGGCCGCCCGCGACGACGACGGCGCCGGCGTTCCGGGCGAGCCGGATCATGCTCCGGGCAGCGGCGCGGGTGGTGGGGTGGGTGTACAGCCAGACGACGCGGGGGTGGAGGCGGGAGACGGCGACGTCGAAGCTGCGGACGTCCACGCGGAAGGTCGAGTCCCACAGCTCGACGCGGGCGCCCGTCGCCTCCGCCACGAACGCGCCCACCTCGGCGGGGACGAGCGGAGGCAGCGGGTGCATCGACCCGAGCGGGTGGGTGTCGTCCTCGAGCAGGTAGGCGTGCGCGAAGAGCACCTCGGGGCGGACATCGTCGGTCACGTCGTCACTTCGCCTTCGGGACCTCGGTGGCCTTCTCGTGGTCCTCGACGTCGCCGCTGGAGCGCCACGGGAAGACGGAGCGGATGCGGACCTCGAAGACGCCGCACCGGTTGACGCCGTAGAGCGTACCGGACGGGCCGTCGACGACGACCTGGCGGGGCGGGGGTCCGACCACGACGCTGGCCTGGTGCCAGGTCACGACGGGATCGACGAGGTGGATCCGGCCGTCCACCGGGGAGGTCACGTAGACGGCCTCCTGGAGCCGGCTGTAGTGCGGCGTCCCCGGCCACGTCCCCACGCGGACGCGGTCGAGGTGGCGCCGGATGGCGGCGGCGGGCGACGGCGCGGAGGCGTTGCCGATGGGGGGGCCCGCGCCCCGGAGCTCGAGGTGGCCGGCGGGGCCGCGCCCGACGAGCAGGCGCGCGGGGGACTGCCCCACGCCCGCGGTCCAGGGGCCGACGCGGGCGCGGTCGGCGACGCGGAAGAGGACCGACGCCAGCGGCCCGCCGCGGAGGATGAAGTCGGTCCCCCCGACGCCGGCGGGGCCCAACGCGCGGGGGGCGACCAGCTCGCGGGCGTCCCCGTCCCCCGCGGACGTCACCCGGACGACGGCCCCGCCGCGGCAGACGACCTCGGCGGCGTCCCCCACCGCGCGTCCGCCCACGGGGTCGCAGTCCCGACCCGTCTCGACGGCCGCGACGCGCTCCAGGAGCGCGGCCTCCCACCACTCCACGAGGAGCCCCCCGTCGGTCCCCACGGCCCGCACGATGGGGGCGAAGGCTCCGGACGACAGGAGCAGACCGCCGGCCGGCTCGACGGTGACGGCGTCGCTGATCACGCCGGTCGTGGCGAGCCGCTCGAGCCGGGCTCCGCCGTCCCGCAGGAGGAGGACGTAGGGGAGGTTCCCGGGGACGACGCCGACGGACTGGACGTCGGCGTCGCGGTTCCAGAAGCGGACGTGGGTGTCGGCGGCGGCGACCTCGCAGCGCCAGCGCTCGGTGGCGCCGAGGCGGAGGCCGGCCAGCAGGCAGACGATCAGCAGGGCGGGGACGACCCGGGACGGGCGCCACGTCAACGGGATCGGCCAGGCGCCGACCAGCATCCCGATCGCGGCGGCGGACCCCCAGCCGGTGCCGTTGCCGAACGTCGCCACGGCGAGCAGCCCCAGCGCGCCGCCGATCAGGGCGCCCCGGGGATCCGCCGGAGCACGACGCCGCAGCAGCCATGCCCCGACGGCGACCGCGACGACGGGCGCGATCTCGCCGCCGAACATCGGCAGGCCCGCGTCCGCCGCCCGACCGACCGCGTCCAGCACCCCCTCCGGCACCCCCGGCCCCCACGGCC
The DNA here is from genome assembly GCA_964344575.1 of uncultured Rickettsiales bacterium. Lineage (GTDB taxonomy): Bacteria > Myxococcota_A > UBA796 > UBA9615 > UBA9615 > JAAESI01. Next base: position 64,929 of record CAYFOA010000015.1, read on the forward strand.
GCAGCTGCGAGGCCGCGACCCACGCGGCGACCCCGCCCCAGACGCCGGCCGCCGGCCACGGCTCGGGACCCGCATGGCGGCCGCGCCCCCGGATCGCGAGGAGGCCCACGGCCAGCGCGGCCCAGGGGAGCGGGCGTGTCGCAGCGAGGGCGTGGGCGAGGAGGGCGAGGGCGCCGATCAGGGCGGCGGCCCGGTCGGCGCCGCGGGCGCGGTCCCCGAGGGCGGCGAGGGCGACGACGAGCACGCAGCCGGCGATCCCGAGGAGCCCCGGGAGGCCGAGGATCAGGGCCGCGGGGACGGCCGCGAGATCGAGGATCGGGTGGACGGTCCCGAGCCCCCACGACAGCAGCAGCGGAGCCGCGATTCCCCAGGCGACGAGGATCGCGCGGCGGTCATCCCGATCAGGCATCCGTCGTTCTATACTCGTCCGCTCGCATGGCGAAGAAGAGCACCAAGGCCCGCAAGGCGGAGAAGCCCGCCGATCCGGACGCAGAGACCACCGTACTCGACGCCGCGGGGAAGCGCCGCTTCGGCGTCGGCGGCCTGTCCGACGTGGGCCGCGTGCGGGAGCTCAACGAGGACAACTGGCACTGGGAGCCGCTGGACGGCGACACCGCGCTGTACGCGGTGGCCGACGGGATGGGCGGCCACGACCGCGGCGAGCTCGCCTCGCAGATCGCGGTGGAGACGCTCTTCGAGGCCACCCGCGACGCCCTCGTCAAGCTCGACGATCGCGAGACGCTGACGCTCCGCAAGATGATGCGGGCCAGCTTCCAGGCGGCCAACCGGGCGGTCGTGGCGACGGGCGCGGAGCACGACTCCAACATGGGGACGACGCTGTGCGCGGCGCTCGTCCACCAGGAGACGCACGCGATCATCGGCAACGTCGGCGACTCCCGCGTCTACCTCGTGCGGGAGGGCGAGCTGATCCAGCTCAGCCAGGACCACAGCCTCGTCGCCTACCTCGTCGAGCTGGGGGAGCTGAGCGCCGAGGAGGCCCGCAACCACCCCTCGGGGAACATCCTCGTCCGGTCGATCGGATCGGTGGACGAGGTCGAGATCGACCTCTTCCACCTGAAGACGGAGCCGGGCGACCGCATCATGTTGTGCAGCGACGGGCTGTGGGGCGAGGTCCCCGACGAGGAGCTGCTGACGGTGATGGCGGCGAACCAGAACGCGCAGGACGCGTGCGAGGCGCTGGTCGACCTCGCGAACGACCACGGCGGTCGGGACAACACGACGCTGGTCGTGGTGAACCTGTGAGACAGACGATGATCCGATTCCTGCCGCTCCTCGCCTCGATCGCGCTCCTGACGCCCGCGCTGGCGGCGGACCCGGACCCCGACGCGGTCCCCCGGATCGGCACCGTCGCGCCCGCGTTCGCGCTGTACGCCTTCGAGAAGGCGCGCGACGAGGGCAAGTCGGACCCCGTCGAGCTGGACGCCTACTGCGGCATGCGCCCCGAGGAGACCACCGGGGTGCTGGTGATGTTCGTGGACGACAGCAACCTCGAGGACCTCGAGCTGGCGAACTCCTGGCACCGCAAGTTCAGCCGCCAGGGCCTCGCGGTCGTCGCGGTCTCCCAGGACGCGTCGTCCTCGTTCAAGACGGCGGTCCTCAAGGCCAACCTCCGGTTCCCGGTGCTCGACGACCGCCACGGCATCGTCGCCGCGCGCTACGGCGTCCCCGACGCCCCGTTCAGCTTCGTGCTCACCGAGGAGTGCCGCGTGGTCGGCTTCAGCAACCGCACGGTGACCGCCGACGGCGAAGCGCTCGCGGCGACGCTGGAAGCCCAGGTCACGGGCCAGCTCGGCTCGGGCAAGGGCGGCTTCGACGACTGAGGCGTCGTCCTCAGGCGAGCCCCAGCCTCCGGATCTTGTCGTAGAGGGTCCTCGGCGTGATGCCGAGGCGCTGCGCCGTGTGGCCCCGGTGGCCGCCGGTGTGGGCCAGGGCCTGCCGGATCATCTCCCGCTCCACCTCGGCCAGCGTCCACCCGCTGTAGGCGTCGTCCCCGGTGCGGGCCGGCTGCGTCGACGTGCCTCGATCCTCGACCATCCCCCGGAGCGGCTGGGGGAGGAACCTCGACTCCAGCTCGGGCCCGCGGCTCAGCGCCGCCACAGCCGCGATCGCGTTCTTCAGCTCGCGGACGTTTCCCGGCCAGTGGTACGCGCGGAACGCCGGCCACCACGTCGCGGGGAGGTCGCGCCGGCGGCCCTGGGTCTCGGACTTGAGGAACTCGCACGCAAGCAGGGCGAGGTCCCCGGGCCGGTCGCGCAGGGCGGGGAGCTCGACCACCAGCGGCGCGATCCGGTGGTAGAGGTCCTCCCGGAACCGGCCCGCGACCACGTCCGCGAGGAGGTCCCGGTTCGTCGCGCAGACCAGCCGGACGTCCACCTTGCGGGCGAGGTTCCCGCCGACGGGGCGGACCATCCCGTCCTCCAGGAAGCGGAGCAGCGCCGGCTGCATCGCCAGCGGCATCTCGCCGATCTCGTCGAGGAAGAGCGTGCCCCCGTCGGCGTCCACCGCCAGGCCGCGGCGCGCGCTCCGGGCGCCCGTGAACGCCCCCTCGGCGTGGCCGAACAGCTCGCTCCCGATCAGCTCCGGCGTCAGCGTCGCCACGTTGACGGGGACGAACGGCCCGCGCGCCCGGGCGCTCAGCCGGTGCAGCGTCCGCGCGATCAGCTCCTTGCCCGTCCCCGACTCGCCGTGCACGAGGACCCCGACGTCCGTCGGCGCCGCCCGCTCCACGATCTCCAGCGCCTCCAGCCCCGGCGTGTCCACCGCCATCCAGCGCGGGCCGTCGCCCGGCTTGCGGTTCCTCAGCGACGACGGGACCGCCATCGACGGCGCCGTGGGGGCGTCGGGGGCGGTGCGCTCGGCCTTGAGCTTGCCCAGCTGCTCACGGAGCTCGGCGTTCGCCGTCCGGAACCGCTCCAGCCACTCGGTCTTCTCCAGCAGCACCCCGAGGTGCGCCGCGCACGGCTCCAGCAGCGTGACCAGCCCCGGCTCGAAGGGCCGCGTCCCCGCCCGCCCCAGGAGCAGCGCGCCGCGCCGGCGCTCGCGTGAGGCGGACGCGCGCGAGCCGCCGCCGCCGGCGGGCATCGGGACCGTGATGAGCGGGCCGATGTCGCGGGGGACCGGCCACTGGGCCCGCTCCGCGGCCGCGCACGCCGAGGCGTCCGACACCAGCCGGGCCGACTCGGGGAGGATCCAGGCCGCCACCTCGGGCAGCGGACGCTCCACCACCGTCGACGTCGCCAGCCACTCCGGCCGCCCGCTCAAGGACGCGTGGAGCAGCGGCGCCTCGCCCCGCGAGGGGAGCCACGCGAAGCACATCCAGTCGAACTGCGTCAGCCGCGCCAGCCCCGTGGCGGCCGCCCCGAAGGTCGACGCCAGGTCCACCCCCCGGCTGAGCTCGCGGAGGACCTCCACCAGCACCCGGTAGTCCGCGTCGGGCGCGGGCAGGGGGACGATCGTCGCGAGCCGATCCTTCGCCATCGACGACATCGAACGAAACCGATGTTGGCAAGGTGTGGAGACGCCCCTCAACATCTCCACAACATATTCGGCAACATCTTCCGATTCCTGGTGGTCACTACAGTGACCTGTCGGGTTGACGGTTTTGGGCCTGATTTCAGGGACTTGCGACGAAGGTCACGCCTGGCACCCGCCTTGCTGAAGGGAGGAGCAGAGAAGAGAGAGGAGCCCTGCGCATGTCCCTTCGAGTCGTCCTCGGCCTCTGCGGCCTGGTCCTGGCCTGCGGCTGCTACACCGCCGACGAGATCCGCGGCGTCGACCCCGTCGTGCTGGACGGGGAGTACGTCGTCGGCATGTCGGACGCCGCCACCCAGGCGTCCGTCACCGAGTTCGCCGAGGCCCACGGCTTCGAGCTGATCGAAGCGCGCGAGTACGACCGCCTCGCGGTCCTCGTCGACCACCGGTACCGGGACGCCAAGGACGTCCTCGACCTCCTCGACGCGTCGGAGCTGACCGACTACAGCGAGCCCCACTACGTCTACGACGTCGTCCGCACGCCGAACGACTACGGCGACTACCTGTGGGGGCTGCACAACACCGGCGCGAGCGGCGGCGCGGCGGGCGCGGACATCGGCGCGTTCGAGGCGTGGGACGTCAGCACCGGCAGCGGGACGATCATCGCCGTCATCGACACCGGCGTGGACGTCACCCACCCCGACCTGCGGCCCAACCTCTGGACGAACCCGGGCGAGGTCCCCGGCAACGGCGTGGACGACGACGGCAACGGCTACGTCGACGACGTCCACGGCTACGACTTCGTCCACGACGACGGCGACCCCGACGACCGCGAGGGCCACGGCACCCACGTCGCGGGGACCGCCGCCGCCAAGGGGGACGACGGCTACGGCGTGGTCGGCGCCGCCTTCGACGCGCAGATCATGGGGCTGAAGTTCCTCGACCGGGGCGCCGGCGGGTACTCGTCGATGGCCGCCGCCGCCATCCACTACGCCGTCAACAACGGCGCCGACGTCATCAACGCGTCGTGGGGCGGCTACGGCCAGTCCACCGCCATCCGGAACGCCATCGCCTACGCGCGCAGCCGCGGCGTCCTCTTCGTGGCGGCGTCCGGCAACCAGGCCAACGACAACGACCAGTACGGCTTCTACCCGGCGAGCTTCACGCTGGACAACGTCATCAGCGTCGCGTCCCACGACCGCTACGACCGGCTGAGCAGCTTCAGCAACTACGGCGCGTCGCGGGTCGACCTGATGGCGCCGGGGTCGTCGATCGTGTCGACCGTCCCCGGGGGGGACTGGGCCTACATGGACGGGACGTCGATGGCGTCGCCGTTCGTGGCGGGGGTGGCGGCGCTGCTGCGGGCGGCGGACCCGACCGCGAGCCTCGCTGAGCTCCGATCGGCGCTGCTCGACCACACCACTCCCGTCGCGGGAGGGAGCGACCGCGTCGCCACCGGCGGGCGCCTGAACGCGGCCGCCGCGCTGCAGGCCCTCGTCGGTGGCGGCGCCTCCCCCGGCGACGACGACGACGACGACGAGCCGCCCCCGTCCCCCGACGACTGGAGCTACGTCGAGCACGTGATCGAATCCCCGCACCCCTACACCAACAACTTCAGCGGCTCGGCCGCCATCGACCCGCCGGCGGGCGCGTCGGAGGTCCGGCTCCACTTTGAGCGGATCGACACCGAGGCCAACTACGACTTCGTGAAGGTCAAGAACGACGAGGGCGTCCTGCTGCAGCAGTGGACGGGCGACCTCGGCGCCGTCACGAGCGACACGTACCGCGCCGACCAGGGCGTTCGGATCCACCTCCACACCGACTACTCGGTGACCGGCTGGGGCCTCAAGCTGAGCGGCTACTCCTGGCGCTAGACGGACCGTCAGAACGAGAGCGCCCCGCCCGTGGCGTACCGGGCGGGGCGCCGAAACGGTCCCGCCGTGGAGGTCGGAGGCCCGTCGTTCTCGGGTGCTGGATATCCCCACGCGGAGGAGCGCCCAGAGTCAGTGGGCTCCTGCGTCTTCAGGATCCGTGCGATCCCAAGCGGGTACTTCTGTGCCCGGTCAGCGGTCGAGGCGATCCCGCCACTCGTCGTCGTCGAAGTCGGTGCCGCCTTCGTCGTCGTCGTCCTTGCTCAGGCCGCTGCAGGACCACTCGCCGGCGATCTCCGCGTCCGTGACGAAGGTCCGGTCGGCGGCGGCGGGGACGCTGAAGCAGTCGAAGTTCCCGGACGTGGACTCGTCGTCGACCTCGATCCGGCACACGCCGCCCGCGTCGGTGCCGAGGTACCAGACCGTCGCCGCGGCCTCCTCCTCCTCCTCGTCCCCGTCCGCTCCGGCGCTGTCGTCGTCGTCGTCGTCGCCGCTGTCGTCGTCGTCGCCCCCGGCGCCCGCCGCCTCCTCCTCGGTGAAGCTCACCGTCACCGCCGGCTCGGGCTGGAACTCGTCCCGCTCGTACTCGTCGGGACCGTCGAACGCCTGCACATGGAGCGCGAACTCGATGCCGCCCCCGACCGATCGGTCGTAGGCCTCGACCCGGTAGGTCGTCTCCTCGTTCCAGCCGCCGTCGACGAAGCAGCGGACCTCTCGGGTCCAGTTCACCTCGTCGTCCCAGTCGATCGCCACGCCCCCCGCCAGCTCGACCGGCAGGTCCGCGCCGTCGAAGGACAGCGCCAACGTTCCCGTGTAGGTGGAGTCGCCGCACCCGAGGAGCGCGACGGAGGCGAGCAGGAGGAGGGCTTGCTTCACGACCCGGATTGTTGCGGTAGCTTGCATCCATGTCGAGGCTGCTGTTGGTCCCCCTGCTGCTGCTGCTGCTCCCCGCTTGCGCGCCCAAGGCCCCGCTCGCGCCGCCGGAGTTCAACGATCCCAACCGGACGCCCACCGGCGATTCCAAGTTGGAGGCCCGCATCGTCGACGCCGTCCGGCTGTCGCTGGTGACCGACGCCGAGCTCGTCGAGCTGGAGAAGCGGGCCCGCATGGAGTTCGCCTCGGACGCCGACATCAGCGACTACGTCGGCGTCCTCGTCGGACGCAACGAGAACGGCCGGGTCCTCCAGTTCCTCCACGACCGCGCGTGGAAGTCGATCGACAACCAGAGCCGCGCCGCCGACGCGCTCGGGTTCGCGATGGGGCAGCTGCGGTGGACGACCTGCGAGCGGATGGCCCGCGACTACCTCCAGCGGCGCCACACCAGCGGCGCGTTCCTCGTCCGCGGGCTCTGCATGGAGCGCTCCGGGGACCACGAGGCGGCCGTCCAGAACATCCTCGCCGCCGCCGAGGTGACCCCGCTGGACGACGAGTTCGTCGCCCTCGCCATCCGGCAGACGGAGCTCCGCAGCAGCAGCGGCCTCATGCCGCCCGGCGACAAGGACATCTACAAGACGATGATGCGGTACGCGAACCAGCTGGAGGCGCTCGACAAGCTGTTCGTCCACCACCTGATGGGGCGGTGGCCGGACACCCAGCTGGGGACGCTGCACCCCGGCGGGCTGACCGGCGACGACATCCGGATGGTGGTGGAGAGCCGCGCCCGGGGGTACCGGCACTGCTTCGACGAGGCCAACTACGACCTCAAGCGGGGCAAGCAGATGCAGGGGCGGCTCGTGATCGAGTTCGAGGTCGGGCCGCTGGGGGAGCTCCGGGCGCCCCACCCCGTGCTCCAGGACTGGCGGGGGCACGAGCGCGGGCCGCAGGTGGCCGCGTGCATCGAGGCGCAGATGCTCCGGCTCCGGTTCCCGCGGCCGCGGTTCGGGCTACCGCAGGTGGCTCAGCACGAGTTCGCGTTCCGGCCGCAGTAGGGCTTCTTCGTCAGCCGCCGCCCTCGGCGGGGGCCTCCTCGGCGGGGGCCTCCTCGGCGGGGGCCGCGCGGAGGGTCTCGACGAACGCGAGGATCCGCCAGATCTGGTCGTCCGACAGCGCCGCCCCGAACGGCTGCATCGCCGTCTCGGGGATGCCGTGCTTCATGATCAGGTAGCGCTCGCCGTCGGTGATCGCCGCCCCGCGGGCCGCGTCGGTGAGATCGCCGGGCTTGATGCCCATCGCCTTGGCCGCCGGGCCGTCCCCCTTGCCTTCGCGCCCGTGGCAGGGGAAGCAGGTGCTCTGGAACTCGTCGGCCCCCTTCGTGATCGCGTCGGCGTTGCCCGACAGCGGGTTCGCCTGGGCGCGGTCGGCGTCCTCGAAGGTGGCGAGGTAGGTCGTCAGCCGCTCCGGCAGGGCGGCGCCGTCGTCGGCGGCCTCCTCCTCGGCGGGCTCGGGCTCGGGCTCCGGCTCGGGCTCCGGCTCCGGCTCCGCCACGGGCTCCGGCTCGGGCTCGGGGGCGGGCGTCGGGGCGGCGTCGTCGCCACCGCAGGCCGCGAACAGGGTCAGGGTCACCGCGCAGGTCAGGACGGTCAGGATGCGGGCCATCGGTCTCCTCCTCGAAGGCCGCAGGCTACCATCCCGCCGTGACCCCGATCGCCGCCTGGCCGGACCTCGCCGGCCACCCCGTCCGGCCCCTCGCGGGGGGCCTCATCAACACCACGTTCGTCGTCGGCGACCCGCCCGTGGCGGTGCTCCAGAAGCAGCACGCGATGTTCCCCCCCCGGGTCAACGTCGACATCGAGGCGGTCACGGCGCACGTGGCGTCGAAGGGGATGGTCACCCCGACGCTGATCCGGACGGGCGCCGGGGAGGTGTGCCACGTCGACGCCGAGGGGCGCGCGTGGCGGGCCCTGACGTGGGTCCCGGGGACGACCACGGACACGGTCGATTCGCTGGACGTCGCCTCCGAGGCGGGGGCGCTCACGGCCCGCTGGCACGTGGCCACCGCAGACCTCGACCACGCCTTCCGGTTCGTCCGCCCCGGCGCCCACGACACCGCGAAGCACATGGCGACGCTGGAAGGCGCGTTGGCCTCCCGCCCCGACCATCGCCTCTACGACGAGGTGGCGCCGCTGGCGGAGACGATCCTGGCGATGTGGCGGACCTGGGACGGACCGCTGGACCGGCCGGCGCGCGTCACCCACGGGGACCTCAAGATCAGCAACCTCCGCTTCGACGAGTCCGGCCGCGGCGTCTGCCTCCTGGACTTCGACACCCTCGGCCGCCAGCCGATCGACGTCGAGCTCGGCGACGCCGCCCGGTCGTGGTGCAACCCCGCGGGGGAGGACGTCGCCGACGCGACGTTCGACACGGACCGGTTCGCCGCCGCGTTCGGCGCCTACCTCGCCGTCCACCCCCTGCCCCGGGAGGACCGGGAGGCGATCGTCGAGACCACCGAGCGGATCTGCTTCGAGCTCGCCGCCCGCTTCGCCGCCGACGCGCTGCTGGACGCCTACTTCGGCTGGAACCCCGAGGTCGCCCCCTCCCGCTGCGACCACAACCTCCTCCGCGCCCGCGGCCAGGCCTCCCTCGCCGCTTCAGTTCGCGTCCGCCGATCCGATGTGGAAGGTGCGCTGTCCATCGGGCACAATGAAAAGTTGTAATTCTCACGGGAGTTGTCCTTTTCACAGGACATGGGGAGAGCGGAGTGGCAGTTGGGCGATCGGGTCATCCCGATGCCGGGAGTCGAGGAACGGAAGGCCCTCCTCCTCAGCGAGTCGACCGCGTCGCTCATCGACGCCCTGCAGTCGGGGCCGCTCGATGACGCGGCGCTGCGGGAGCTGATCGAGGGGGTCGCGGAGCGCACCGGCGCGGGCGGGGCCGTCCTCTTCGTCATTCCCCCGGGCGTCGCCAACCCCCGCCGGGGCCTCCGCCGGGCGTGGAGCGGGGTCGCCGACCGCCTCGCCGACCGGATCGTCCTCCCCCACGCGATCGCCGACCTCTGCGCCACCCCGGGGGTCGCCCGCGCGCTCACCGACGGCATGCGCGACCCCCTCGCCATCGGCCGCGTGTTCCCGCCCCTCCGCAAGACCCTCCGTCGCGGCCTCGCCGTCGGGCTGGGGAGCCCCCGCCGGACCCTCGGGGTGCTCGTCCTGGGGTTCGACGACCCCCCCGCCGACGAGCTCGGAGCGGCCCTCGAAGCCCTCGCGGCGCGCCTCTCCCCCATCCTCGAGGCCGACCTCCTCGCCCGGGAGGCGGACGTCGGCGAGGCCAAGTACCGCGTCCTCATGGGCGGCGCCGCCGACGCCATCACGCTCTACGACCCCGCCGAGGACCGGCTCGTCGACGTCAACCCGGCGGCCGAGGCGATGTTCGGGGGGACGCGCGAGCAGCTCCTCGTCAAGCCGCCGATCGAGCTGCTCGTCTACCTCCGCACCGCGTCCCTGTCCGAGGTCGACCCGGGCCGCCCCCGCGAGGCCCACGTCCGCCGCGCCGACGGCTCCGACCGCCCCTTCGAGGTGACCTCCCGGGTCGTCCGGATGGGGGGCCGCGCCGTCATCCTGTCCATCTACCGCGACCTCTCGGAGCGGCGGAAGGCGGAGGCCGCGCTGCGCGAGTCCGAGGAGCGGTACGCCCTGGCCGTCGAGGGGGCGAACGACGGGCTCTGGGACTGGGACGTGGGCGGCGGCAACGTCTACTTCTCGCCCCGCTGGAAGGCGATGCTCGGCTACGGCGACGACGAGGTGGGGAGCACCCCGGGCGAGTGGTTCCGGCGCATCCACCCCGACGACCTGGAGCGGATGCGGGCCGCCATCTCGGCGCACCTCGAGGGGCTGATCGCTGGAACCAGGTTTGTTGACCGCGATCCGCGGATGTGATCTGCTCCGCG
>CAYFOA010000016.1:0-61657 GCA_964344575.1 uncultured Rickettsiales bacterium
GGCCGTCGAGGTCACCAGCGGACTGGCACTCGTCTACGCGCTCCAGGCTCCTAGCCCCCCGCGGCGGGGGTGACGGGCTCGGTGGGGGCGTCCCCCGGAGCCGCCTCGCCGACCTTGACGTCGACCTCCTCGGCCAGCCCGGGCACGCGCCACACCTCCTGCGCCCCCTCGACCTGGTCGTAGGGCTCGTTCCGCGCCTCGTCGCTGCAGCAGGTCTGGAAACCGGACACCCAGTACGGCTGCTTGGTGTCGATGATCGGGGGGATGGCGTCCAGCGGGATCCGGAGGTCCAGCGCCGTCCCCGTCCAGAAGCACTTGGGGACGACCTTCTGCGCCTCGACGGCCTTGACGTCGCCCAGCTCGCAGGGCCGCCCGGTCGTCCCCACCTTCACCTCGACCGTGACCATGTTGCCGTTCTGCTCGATCCAGAAGCGGGTCTCGTGGGCGTCGGCGGCGGTCATCGGGGCGCGGGACGTCATCCGCCCGTAGAGGAACTTGTCGTCCATGACGGCCATGGCCGAGAGCAGGTCGTCGGACGGCAGCTCGGTGTTCTTCTGATCCTTGGGCGCGTCGGTGAGGTGGGGATCGAATTCGCGGAGCAGCGCGACGACCTCGTAGGGCTCGGCGTCGGGGTCCGCCGTCCCGCCCGCGGCGGCCGCCCCCGCGCCCTCGGGCCTGGTCGCGCCGATGGTCTCCCACGCCAGCTCGCTGTACCGATCGGCGCCCGCGCTGTCCTCCGGCGGCGCCTGCACGACGATGACCGGAGGCTGCGCCTGCGTCGTCGCGGCGCTGTCGTCACCGCCCGCACAGGCGGCGACGTTCAGGGCGACGAGGAGGACGAACGGCGTACGCATGGCGGGTAGCCTAGCCCCTCGCAGCGGCGATGTCCCCGGTCCACCGGCTATGATCCCCGGTCCATGGCTTCCCGCCCCGAACCGACCCCGGTCGACTCCGCGCTCTTCCCCGTCGCCGAGCCGCCGGACGATCTCCGGGGCGATCTGGCCGCCGCGCAGCTCCAGGGGCGCGACCTCCGGAACCTGAACCTCCGCGGCCGGGACCTGTCCGGAGCCCACCTCGAGGGGGCGCTGCTGGCGGGCGCGGATCTGCGCGACGTCGGCCTCGCCAACGCCAACCTCTCGGGCGCCGACCTCGCCGGCGCGCGGCTCGACGGGGCGGACCTGTCGGGCACCGACCTGACCCGGGCGGACTTGTCCGGGGCCATCCTCGACGGGGCCACCCTGGAGCGGGCGATCCTCCACGACACCCGGCTGGCAGGGGCGCGCGTCCACAACGCGGCGTGGCAGGAGACGGACGCGGCGGAGGGTGACTGGACGGGGGCGGACCTGCGGGGATCGTCGTTCGGCAAGGTCGACTTCCGCGACCTCGACCTCCGCGGGGCGGTGCTGTCCGGGGTCCGCGTGGACGACTCCGACTGGTCGCGGCTGCGGCTCTCCGTCGCGTGGCTCGACCAGGTCCGGATCACGGACTCGGCGTTCAAGGACGTCGAGGTCCGAGGCGCCCACCTGGACGGCGCGGAGATCCGGTTCGCCAACTTCGACCGCGTCGACTTCGAGGGCGCGGCGCTGGCGCAGACGAGGTTCGAGTCGGTCGCCTTCAAGGCCTGCACGTGGGCCGACGTCAACGCCCCGGGGCTGACGCTGGTGCGCTGTGCGGGCCTGCCGGGGCGGGACCTCAACACGCTCCGGGAGGCCGGCGCCGAGATCGGGCTGCCCCTCCCCGCGCGGCTCTGGCGGGCGCTGGGCGAGCTCCCCGGGGGGCGCGTCGCGGCGGTGCTGCTGCTGGTCCTCGCGGCGGCGGTGGCGGTGCAGCAGCTCGCCGGCTCGGGAGAGGACCGGGAGGTCGACGCGGGCGACGAGGGGAACGAGCTCCTCGCCCTCGCGGACGACGCCACGCAGGAGCGGTGGGCGGACCTGGAGGCGAAGTACGAGGCCGAGCCGGCGAGGCGGATCACGACGCTCACGGAGATGGCGGCGCTGCTGGAGGGGCTCGCGCTGCTCGACCAGGCGGAGGAGCGGCTCCACGAGGCGGCCGGCCTCGCGCGGCTGGACCCGGCGGTCCCCAACACGGCCCCGTCGGTCGCGCTGGGGGCGTTCCTCCTCCGGCACGGCCGGCACGACGAGGCGTTCGATGTCGCACGTCAGGCGATCGACGAGGCGGCGAGCCCCGAGGACCAGCTCCTCGGCTACCTGCTGATGGCGCGGACGAAGATGCTGGCGGGCGACGGCGACGGCGCCCTGGTGGAGCTGTCCACGGTCACGTCGACGCTGCCCTCGTCGGCCGCGCCGGCGAGGACCTGGGTGCAGGCGGCGCGGGCGCTGGAGGAGATGGGCGAGGTCTCGGCGGCGCTGTCCCTGCTCCACAGCCTCCCCGACGCGGCGCCCCGGGCGGACCGCGCGGAGATCCAGCTGGCGCGGGCGGACCTGCTCGCGAGGACGGGGAGCAGCGACGCGGCGGTGGCGGCGTACGACGAGGTGGTGGGCGGCTTCTCGGACTTCCCCCTGATCGTGTCGCGCGCGAGAGAGTCGCGTACGTCGGCGCTGTCCGGCCGCCCCGACCCCGACACGGAGCGGCAGCAGCTGCGCGTCCTGACGGAGGCGGAGGACCCGGAGCTGGCGATCCAGGGGCACCTCGGGCTGGCCCGGCTGGAGATGCGGCTGGAGGCGCCCGACGCGGCGCAGGGGCACTACGAGCGGGCGATCGAACGGTTCGGAGAGCGGCCCGGGATGACGGTCCCGGTGCGGCGCGAGCTGGCGCAGCTGCACCTGTCGGCGGGGCGGACGGCGGACGCGATCGCGGTGCTCGACGCGGTGGTGGGGAAGCTGGAGGACGCGGACGCGACGATGGACGTCCGGGAGGACCTGGCCAGGGCGTACGAGGCGTCCGGCGACTACGACCGGGCGCGGGCGATCGTGGGGGCGTCGATCGAGGAGTTCGCGGAGGACCCCGAGCTGGCCACGCGGGCGCGGCTCGGCGTCGCCGGGATCGCGGACAAGCAGGGCGACCTGTCGGAGGCGCGGCGGCTGTACCAGGCGGTGGCGGAGGCGGACGTGGACCCGTCGATGACGGCGGCGGCGCTGTTCGGGGAGGCGACGCTGCTGCGCCGGACGGGCAAGCCGGCGGACGCGCTGCCGCTGATGGACCAGGCGATGGAGGTGCTCCCGACGGCCCACCCGATGCGGGGCAGCGTCGCGGTGGAGCGGGCGGAGACTCTGGTCGAGCTGGGGAAGGGCTCGGTGGCGGACCTGGAGTCGATGCTGGGGGAGGCGCGGGACGCGGGCCTGGAGCAGGCCCAGCCGGGGGCGTACGGGGAGCTGCTGCTGCTGCTCGCGGACCAGCTCCTGGCGGAGGAGCGGGGGGAGGACGCGCTGGGGGTGTACCAGCGCGTGGCGGGGTCGCCGGGCGCGGTGGAGGACCCGGGGCTGAAGCACGCGGCGACGGAGGGGCAGGTGGCGGCGCTGATGGCGCTGGGACGGAAGGAGCAGGCGGACTCGCTGCTGGAGAACCTGGGCGTGTCGCAGATGTCGTCCGGGGAGGCGTCGGAGAACTGCGACGCGCGGATGACGCTGGCCCGGGGGCGGGCGGACACGGGGGAGTGGGACGCGGCCTCGGAGGGCTTCAAGGAGCTGCTCGGGGAGTGCCGGTCGGCGCTCTTCCTGGTGGTGAACCTGCCGGTGATGGCGGACCTGCTGGCGGACGCGGGCCGAGCGGACGAGGCGCGGGGGATGCTGACGGAGCTGCGGGACAGCGAGCTGGGCGCGGTGGGGAAGCAGGCGGCGGAGCTGGAGCTGGGGCGGCTGGGGTCGGTGGTGGACCTGGAGGGGGCGCTGGAGGGACCGGACCGGGCGCTGGCGTCGCTGGCGCGGATCGAGCGGGGCGAGCAGCTGGCGGCGGAGGGGCGACTCGCGGAGGCGGAGCCGCTGTGGCAGGCGGTGCTGGACGACGAGGCGAGCGAGCCGATCCCGAGGTCGCTGGCGATGCTGGGCCTGGCGAGGCTGGAGCTGGCGAGGAACAAGCCGATGGCGGCGCGGGGCCACCTCGAGGAGGCGAAGCTCCTGGCCGCGGACGAGTGGATCGTCGAGCAGGCGGAGCGGCTGCTCGCGGAGATCGCCGGCGAGGGTGATTTGTAAAGAAGACGTCAAGCTCTGACACGAACGCGGACTCCCCCCGCCTTGGGGGGCGAGGGCCGAAGGAAGGCCTTCGGAAGGAGTCCGCATGTTCGTCCGACGTCTCGCGATCGCGTTGCTCTCGAGCCTCGTCCTCATCCCCCTGACCGCCCTCGGCGGCGGCTCGCTCCCGGCCATCGAGGACAACTCGGGGGCGTTCACCTACCAGGTCCCGATCGAGGTCCCCCCGGGTCCCGGCGGCAGCACCCCCGACCTGGCGCTGATGTACAGCTCAGCCGGCGGCAACGGCAACGCCGGGATGGGCTGGACCCTCCCCTACAGCTCGCTGCGGCTGGACCTGAAGTGGGGTGTGCCGGAGTACTGGCTCCCGACGGACCTCTGCGATCCGAGCGAGTTCGCGGGCCGACTCTACCTGGACGGGATGGAGACGGTACCGTCGACGAGCGACCCGCACCCGGCGGTCCCCCCGGGCACCTGCATCTTCCGCACGCGGCCGGACACGTTCGCGCTCATCGTCCCCATCTGGGACGAGGGGAGCTGCGGCGGCGTCGCCGACGAGGTGTCGTGGATGCCGTCGGGCTTCGCCGTGGTGCGCCAGGACGGAACAGCGTGGTGGTACGGGGACGAGGACGGCTGCTCCCTGGACTACCGCGACGTCGCGCCCGGTGCCGACGGCAACGCGGTGACGACCGAGTGGCTCCTCAACATCGTCGAGGATCGGGACGACAACACGATCCGGTTCCATCCGGATCGGGACCCCACCCGATTCGATCCGCTGAGCTGGACGGAGCCCTCGCAGACCTCGACGCACGGTGGCTGTGACGGCTGCCTGCGAGCCGTGACCTGGGCCGAGTTCGATCGCTCGACGCCCCCCGAGGGCTACTACGGTGACCCTGCCCCTGTCGAGCAGGACGGCGTGACGGTCGGCTTCGACTACCCCGAGGAGTACGCGGCCCACGCCGGCGGCTTGACCGGATCGTTCGCGGACTTCCTCGAGAACCCCGGCGCGTTCTGGCCCGAGTGGCGGCCGCACTACTACGCCGCGATGATCGACTGGGAGGACCGCCCCGACGTCCGCACCTCGTTCCTGACAGGCGGCGCCCGCAGGCAGGACCGCCGCATCCGCCAGGTCGCGATCGGGACGAACGCGCAGGTGTGGCGCGACGCGACCACGGGCATCGTCAACATCGACCTTCCCGAGGCCGTCGAGTGGATCCGCAGCTACCGCTTCGACTACGACCAGGGGACCACGGGCCGGTCGCGCCTCCGCCGCCTGTGGACCTTTCCGGGGCAGTACGACGAGAGCGGCGTGTACGACCCGGCCCTCCCCTCTCAGGGCGACCAGGAGTGGACTCCCAGCGACCATGTCGACAACCCGTGGCTCGTCAATCCGTGGGAGTTCCTCTACAGCGACAACTCGGTCCTTGATTCGGAGACCTGGGAGGACAACTACACCTCGGGTGCGGCGCAGCTCGAGCTGGACTGGGTCGAGCTTCCCTTCGACGGCCCGACGAACGAAGCCGACGTCGCGCAGCCCTGGCTGGGCTCCAACTGGCAGCACTACGGCTACGGCAACGCGGGCCGGCGGACGTGGGCGCACTACCCGATGCTGGGGGAGCACGTCTACACGACGCTCGACCCGGTGGGCCGGCCCGCCGCGATGTACGAGGCGAAGGAGACGGGAGCATGGCAGTTGGCGCCGTCGAGCCCGGGCACGTCGTACGTCGAGGCGGTTTCGTGGGAGATCAGGGGGCGTCCCCTGGAGCTGCTGCTCGGCAACGGTGTCCAGCAGTCCTTCGACTACGAGACGGGCAGCGCGGCGGTCGGGGCCCTCGTCCACGCCCAGGTCAGCGGCGCGGAGGGCAAGCTGCTGGACCGGTCGTACGACTGGAACGAAGCGGGGAACCTGTTGTCGTGGCAGGACGAGGCGACCTCGGGCAACGGCTGGGCTTCACCGGCCGAGCAGTTCCAGTGCAGCTACGACGGGATCGGCAGCCTGCTCGGCTGCACGGACCGTCTGATGTCTTCGCCTCCGAAGGTGTTCCAGTACGCGTACGACCCGGCGGGGAACCTGGTCTGGGAGTACGCGAGCACGTCACAGGGGACGCGGACTGCGAGCCAGTTCCACCGCAACGCGTCGTCGCTGGCGCCGTCGTTCCCGGAGGTCCCGCCGCTGAACGCCCCGGTCGCCCGGGTCGTGGATGCGGTCGGCTTCTACGGCAGCCGCGCCCAGAGCCTGGAGTACGACTCCCGCGGCCACCTGGTCGTGCAGCGCTACCATGACGCCGCGCTCGCCTCGTCGATGGACGCGGCGGTCACGCAGCTCGGTCTTGTCGAGTCGGCGGATCCGTCGGCGCGGCTGCCGTCGCTGGCCGAACGGCACTACGACTGGGACGCGACCGGCCGCCTCCGTGAGGTCGGCGCCCGGCTGGGCTCGACGGGTCCGACGGACATCATCAGCACGTACCGGTACGACGCGGGCGGGAACCGGATCGAGTCGGTCTTCACGCCGGGGATGGGCAGCGCGACCTCCGAGCCGGTGCGCGTCCGACGCTTCGGGGGGCTGGTCGAGACGACGGAGCGCGTCGGCGACGACGGCACGGACGGCACGGCGTACTACCGCTTCGCGGGCATGCGCGTCGCCCAGCGGGACGGCAGCTCGCCGGACGATCCCGTCCCCTGGATGCAGGTCCACTGGATCGCGGGCGACCACCTCGGCAGCGCGACGGTGATCACGGACGAGGACGGCGACCTGGTCCGCGGCGTCCGCTACGAGCCCTACGGCCGGGTCCGCCAGGAGTGGGGCCCGGAGTCGGACGACCTCTTCCCCGAGGACTACGCGCCCGGGGCGGTCGAAGACCTGTTCGGGGGCAAGCCGCGCAGCCGCAGGCCCTTCGGCCTGGACGGAGTCGGCTTCGAGCTGGAGGGGTACGACTACGGGGCCCGTCTCTACCTGCCGGAGCTGAGCCGCTGGGCGAGCGCCGACTCGATCACGCCGGAGGTGGTCTGGGAGGCGAACCCGTTCGCGTACGTGCGGAACAACCCGCTGAAGTACGTCGATCCCACGGGCCAGATGACGGAGACGGCGCTGGACGATCGCGCCGTCAGGCTGAGCGACCCCGAGGGCTGGGCCGAGAACCGCGCCGCGATCTACCCGCCGGAACAGGTCGGGTACCTCGCCGTGGGCCTGATGGCCGGAGGTGGGCTCGTCGTGGTCGCGGGGCCCGAGCTCGTGGCCGCGGGCTTGACTGCGGTCGAGGTCGCGGACGCGCTCGGCCTCGCAGCCATGGGTGTGCCCATCGCCGACGCGATGTTCATCTCCTCCGGCTCCGGCGCGACGACGCTGGCGGTCACGTTCGGATCGGGCTGGACGCTGGCGAGGCTCTGGGACCTTCAGAAGCAGATCGACGCGACGATGGACGCCGCGGCCCTGGGCGACGGCCTCACGATTCGCTCCGTCCAGTGGCTCACCTCCATGACGCCGCAGCGCCACCACGTCTTCCCGCAGAAGTTCCGGGACTGGTTCAAGGCGCGGGGGTTCGACCCCTCGAAGGGAGGCCCCGACATCGACGAGTTCACGGTCGAGATCGCGCAGTGGGAGCACACGCTGGTCCATGGGCCGATGGAGTGGAGTGCGGAGGTGATGAGGCTCTTGTACGATGCGGAGGCAGTGAAGGGCTCGATGCTGAACGTCGAGGAGATTCAGGACGTGGTCTTCCAGGCGATGGAGGCGAACAAGCTGCCGATGGTCTTTGTGGACTTCAAGGCGCCCAGGCCGTGAAGACTTGGCTCCCTGGATGGCGGGAAGCGTTGGCGGCTGCACTCAGCGAGCGAGGCAGCGAGAGCCTCTGGGCCTATGCCATGGAGCGCCCGGACTGGACTCTCTTTCGGCTTGCGGATGAGCTGGGCCGCAATGCGGCCCAAATGGAGCGGATCCTGATCGAAGAAGGACTGCCCATCGATCCACGACACGTCGCGCGGGACCTTCTCGCTCGAGGCCTCTTGAGGCACCTGCCCAAGGGCTGGGGGGTCGGCCCGAAGGCCGACTGGAAGGCGATCATGGCCTACGCACCCTGGGCGACCGCCATGCAGCGGCGGTGCGGGTGGACAGCTGACGAGTGCCTCGCGCTGTTCCGGCGCCTCAAGGCGCTGGCCCCCGAGGGTTGGATTCCGACGGGAAGTGAGGACCCGATCCTCAGAGCCGCCTTCGGCGAGGCGGACGCCTGAGCCACGAGGAGCAACGGCGCCCCTTCCAACGAACCTCCCCCTCGAGCCGTGGACGACGGTCGACAGCGGCGCGATCCTCGCCAACCCGAACCGGCGCGGGCATCAGCCGATGAGCAGGAACCCGGCCTCGGCGAAGCGGGTGTCGAAGGTGAACGCGCGCCGGATGCCGTGCCGCTCCATCAGGACGAAGCTGGTCGCATCGACGACGCTGAGCCGGTGGAAGCGGCGACCTTCGAAGCGTCTCCAGGCGTCCTGCAAGACCTCCGACGGACACTCCCACAGCTCGAACCACGGGAGCTTCGAGAGACCCTCCCGCCAGGCGATCGCGGCCTCGCGGGCGGCGTTCCGATCCAGAAACGTGAACGTCTCGATCACGACGGGGACCGAGGTCTTCAGGCGTGCGCCGACGGCCAGGAGCTCGTCCCAGGCGGCGAGGGCGCGGGCGTGGTGGGGGTCCCTCCGGACGGCGAGCGCGATCCAGGCGCCGGTGTCCACGAACACCGGCTCGGCCGGCCGGATCACGGCCCGACGTCGTCGTAGATGGAGTCGTGGTCGACGCCGGGTCGATCACAAGGACCGTCCCACACGCCGATCGGGCCGCCGAGGGTGTCGTCCAGCCAGGTGCGGCGGATGGCGTCGCGCATGAGATCGGCGACCGACCGGCCGAGCGACGCGGACAGCTCGTGCAGGCGTTCCAGGTCGGCCTTCTCGAGGTACAGCTGGGTCTTGACCTTCACGGGTGTCAGGCTAGGTCGGTGGCTGACACCCGTCAAGGGTCGCCGGCACGGACCGGGGCGTCGCGGGGATGGACTGGACGAAGACGCACCGCTTCGGCCATCCTGCAGCGGATCCGAGCAGGCTTCCTCGCCGAATCGGACCACCCCACCGAGAGCCCCTTCGGAGGCCCGTATCCTGGTCTGTGAAGTGCAGGCGAGCGACTCAGTCGTGGAGCTAGACCCGACGATCCATCCCCTCTCGGTGGAACAGAGGGACCGTGTCTCGTGGAGCCGGGCCGAGGAGTTGGCTCATCTAGCTGCAGTCGATACGCCAGCGTGGTCCCTGACGTCCCGCGGCCTCAGAATCGAATGAAGCACCTCCAGCGAACGACCCGGTTCTGGGCGACCATGGCCGGACTCGTTGCCGTCACGACTCCGTCTTCCCTCCACGCCGTGGACGAGGTCCTCTGCGTCACCGACGTCGATCCCGGCCCGGATCCCTTCTGCTCCGGCCAGCCGTGCTCGCAGGTCCACTCGACGATGGGAGACGCCCTCGATGCCGCCGCCGCGCTGCCCGACGTCGCCGTCCTGGAGCGGCCCGAGGTCTGGATCTGCATGGGGCTCGAGCTCCCCGACAGCGGCTCGCCGTATGAGGAGAGTCTCATCGTCGACAACCGCGGCGGCGTCTTCGGTGAGCCCCTCAGCCTGATCCTGAAGCGGCCCTGGTGTCCCTCTCCGAGCTCCGGTCCGTCCCAGGCGGCCGTGGAGGTCGTCAGCGATGGCGACGTCTTCGTACGCGGTCCGAGCATCGACATGAACTCCACCGGCCCCTGCGACTCGGGCCCCCGCCCCGGGGTCAGCTTCTGGGGCGGCGGCGTCTTCGGGCACATCGACATGCTCATCGACGGATGGAGCGGCTACGGTGTTGCCAACGGGGTGGCCGGTCCGCCGGGCGAGCTGCACGTCGGTGAAGGAGCCATCCTGAACGGTCAGGGGGCCGCAGTCCGGTCCTCCACCAGCGTCACCATCAACGAGATGGAGATCGCGGGCAATGAGACCGCCGGGGCTGTCGCGCTCCTGTGGGTGGACACCGTGGACGAGCGACTCCGGTTGAACGACTCCGCCGTGTACGGCAACCTCGCCGAGCCACCCGCGCAGGCGCTGGCCATCGGATCACCCCTGGTCGTGAACAACAGCGCGTTCATCGCCAATGCGACCGTCGGCGAGGTCCCCCTCATCGCTACCGGGGCGGTCTTTCCCGACTACGCGGAGGACGCAGACAGCGAGGGGAGCTTTGGTGGGCTGCGGAACACCATCCTCAGCCGCAACCGATCGCTCTTGAACCCACCACCGGACGTCCCCGCCGTCGAACCGGGTGTCTACGTCGATCCGGGGCAGAGCACCTGCGCCGCGATCCCTTCCCAACCCTACGAGGACCGTCCCCCACCGTGGGGGGATTTGCCATCGGCGACCCTGTCGGTGCTCGTGTCGGTGACAGGTCAGCGCGCAGAATCGGTTGAGGATGACGAAAACCTGCTGTTCTTCGTCGCCCGCTCCTTCTTCGTCGCGAACGACCACGACGTGCTGCTGCAGGTCGAAGCTCCGGGCGGCCAGGCGGACGTTGTGCTGGTCCACAACACGGTCGCTGACGCCAACGGTGCGCTTCTGCTCGAGCTGACGGGGGAGCCCGACACGGCGATCGCTCTCATTCGCAACCTCTACGCCGGCGCTCCGCCGGACGGCGTCCCCGTCCTGGTCCGATCGCCCTCGTCGTCGTACGTCGCCACGATGAACGCAGGTCCCGAGGGGACCGACTGGGGGCCGGGAGGCCAGGAGGTCGAGCACGTTCTCGTGGGGCCGAACCCGCCTTACACCTCGGTGGTGTTCCGTCCGGGCTCTGATCTTCGCTCCCTCGACCCCTGCGATCGATTCGCTGCCGTCTGCGCCGACTACGAACCGGGCGACTGTGACGAGCTGACGGGCGAGTACTACACCTGTCTTCCCGACATCGCCGCCGACTACGTCCCCGACTCCTCGACGGAGACCGAGATCGCTCTCCCCTGGCCCTGGCAGACCTCCTGGCTGGGAGAGCCGTCGGTCGCTACCGCCGGAGCGACTGGCTGGCGGTGCACCGAGATCCCCGGAACCCAGGACCGCTGGGAGGACGAGGGAGACGCCGATGGCTTCCCGGACGCCCTCGACTGCGAGAACCTCGACCCGGACGTGATTCCCGGCCTCCCCGAGCACGACGGCTACTCGTCCAAGTACTGCGACGACAGCGAGGTCGACTGCTTCCAGTGTCCCGAGGGTAGCCAGCCCCCCCCCGATGCTGATGACGATGACTCGGGGATCGAGGAGTCCCCCGGGGACGGCACGCTGGGGACTGTCGGCGGGGAGGGTTGCGCGGGCTGCGGCTTCGGCTGGTCCTGCGACGACGGTCGGCTCGTCCTCATGGCGCTCCTGTTCGTCCCCGTGTTGTCCAGGCGGCGCCGAGCGTGACCGAGCAGCCGAACTCGCCGGGGCTCACCTCGCCCGCCTCCCTCGCCCTCGCCGGGGCGGGCGTCTGGCTGGCCGCTCACTTCGGACTGCATGTCTCCGAAGTCTGGTGGAGCTCCCCCGCCGAAGGTGAGTGGGACGTGCTCCTGACCTCCCGCGCCATCGCGGCGGGGAATCCTCCTCCGGGCGCAGTGGGCTCCCTCCACGGGTTCGAAGCGGGCTCCTACCTGACTGCAGCCGCGACAGCCCTGGCCGAGGCGCTCGGGGCCACGTCGCGGGTCGCGAGCCGGTTCGTCGGCGCCGGGGTGGGGGCCGCGCTCGCGGCGATCGTCGTCCTCGGCAGCGCGTCGCTGAGCCGGGGACGGTCTGCTCGCCTCCCCGCCGCCGCGCTGGGGACCCTCGCCGTCGCGTTTTGCTGGCCGCTCTGGCACTTCCTGAACATCGGCGTGACCGGTACGAGCATGGAGGCCACGGTCCTGCTGACCGCCGCCACCCTGGTGGCGGTGGGTCCTCCGGGACCGCGTCGCCCGCTGCTGGT
Source organism: uncultured Rickettsiales bacterium (assembly GCA_964344575.1). Classification (GTDB taxonomy): domain Bacteria; phylum Myxococcota_A; class UBA796; order UBA9615; family UBA9615; genus JAAESI01. The sequence continues at coordinate 12,123 of CAYFOA010000016.1, forward strand.
CGGAGTTCTGGGCGGCGCCGCGCTCCTGTACAGCCCGCTTGCGCTGACGGGACTGCCGCTCCTCGCCCACCTCGCCCTCACCGGGGAGGACGGCCGCCTCGCCGCGAAGTCGATGCCGTCCACCGCCCCCCGCCTGGTCCTCGGACTGCTGGCCCCGGTCGTGCTCGTCGCCCTGATCGTCCCCGGCGGGGTCGATCTCGTGATCAACATCGGATGGTTCTATCGGGGCGGCGTCCGTCATCTGTTCGGCGCCGAGTCGTCGCTGGGGGCGGGGAGCTCGGGGGGTGGCGTGCTCGTGGCCCTGGCCTCGCTGTACGGACCCGGCAGTCCGTTCGAGGGAGTCGCCTGGCCGAGGGGCCTGCTCGCGCTCGGTCTCGCGGTCCCGGCCGCGGCCGTGCACCTCGCCGCCGCCCCCGAGACATCCGCTCAGCGGCGGCTCGGTGCGGCGACCCTGTACTGGGCGGCAACCCTCACGGTGGTGTTGTGGAGCCGCGGCGGCTTTCCCGAGTCGTACCGCTACTGCGGCGTGTACGGAGCCCTCGGACTCGTCTGCGTGGCCGTCGAGGTGGGGCGGGTTCCGAGGAGTCGGCTGCGATGGGGCCTGGTCGGCCTCCCGGTGCTCGTCCTGGGGGCGGCGCTCGCGACCGGGAAGCCGTTCAGCCCTCCGCCGGGACGCGCCGAGCACCAGATCATGACGACCCTGGGGGTGCATCGGACACCGCAGCGCCTGGGCGTGCGGGACGGGTTGTCCGAACGTCACGGCACCTTCATCGAGCTGCTGCCGAACGTTCCCGCGGAGCATCGGATCGCCTTCGCCCAGGGCTACGGCCTCGACGTCGCGGACGACCTGTCGCCGCCGGGGATGATCCCCTGGTGGCCGCAGTGGGACCTCGAGCTGCTCCGCCCGGAGATCGACGGCCGCACCTGGGGAGCCTTCCTCACGGGCCTCGGCTGCGGGGCCGCGGTCCAGCCCGAGCTGAACGTCGATCGTCTCGCGCTCCTCGACAGCCTCCATGGTCCCGACGAGGTGCCGCTTCTGCACGGAGCCGCCACCTGCGCCGCCGCGCGGTGGCCTCCGGAAGAGGTTCCCGCCCGCGTAGCCGCGGTGCGACGGGCACAGACCGAGGCGGGGCGCGCGTGCGCCGAGGCACACCCGTCGTGCGCCGCCGGCGAGGTGGTCCCCGCGTTGCACGAGTTCTCGCTGCGCCGCTGACGCACCGGAGGGGACTCCGCCGGAGCGTGGCTCCGGCCCCGTGTTACATTCGCCGGCCGCATGCCCAGCCGAGCCGAGATCGCACGCCAGATCGTCGACGCGTCCCACGCGCTGCACCGGTACGGGTGGGTCGCCAACCACGACGGGAACGTCTCCGTCCGGCTCGCCCCGGGGAAGTACCTCGTCACCCCGACGGCGACCTCCAAGGCCGACGTCACAGAGGGCGGGCTCGCCGTCGCGGGGGACGACGGGAAGCCGATCGAGGGGGAGACGCGGCCGCCGTCGGAGTTCGCGCTCCACCTCGGCGCCTTCGCCGAGCGGCCCGACATCTCCTGCGTCGTCCACGCCCACCCCCCGTACGCCACCGCGCTCGCGTGCGCCGGGCAGTCCATCACCACCTTCCTCGCCGAGGCCGTCGTCTCCATCGGGGCGTCCGTCCCCCTGACCACCTTCGCCCTCCCCTACGGCGAGGAGGGGGCCGCCCCCATCCGCGCCCTCATCGGGCGGTTCGACGCGCTGCTCCTCTGCCGCCACGGCGTCCTCACCGTCGGCCAGGACGTCGAGCAGGCCATGCTCCGGATGGAGCTCGTCGAGCACCTCGCGAAGATCCAGACGCTCGCCCTCCCCCACGGAGGGGTGAAGCCGCTCCCCGACGACGTCCTCGAGCCCCTCCTCGCCAAGCGCCGCAAGGCCGGCCTGGGGCTCGCCGCCGAGCGCAGCCCCGTCCCCGCGCCGGACCCTCCGACCGGCGCTCCGGCAGCGCCCACGTCCACCGTTCCGTGGACCCCCGCGGGGCCCGCCCCGGCCCCCGACGCGTGGTCCGGGGGCAAGACCGAGGGCGCCTGCGGCGTCGTCTACGGCGCCGGGGATCCCGCGCGTAACGAAGACCTCGCCTCCGCCGTACAGACTGCGATCGACGACCACCTCGCCCGCGGGAAGTGACCTTGAACCCCACCCAGTCCGTCCAGGAACGCTACGCCGCCGCCAGCCGCGCCTCCGAGCCGGCGCTGTGCTGCCCCATCGACTACGACCCCCGGTACCTGAAGGCGCTCCCCGAGGAGGTGCTGGAGCGCGACTACGGCTGCGGCGACCCCAGCCGCTACGTCCGCGAGGGTGACGTCGTCCTCGACCTGGGCAGCGGCGGCGGGAAGATCTGCTTCATCGCGTCCCAGATCGTCGGTCCCCGCGGCCGCGTCATCGGCGTCGACATGACCGACGACATGCTCGACCTCGCCCGCCGCAACGCCCCGCTCGTCGCCGAGCGCATCGGCTGGGCCAACGTCGAGTTCTTCAAGGGCCGGATCCAGGACCTCTCGATGATCGCCGACGGCACCGTCGACGTCGTCGTCTCCAACTGCGTCCTCAACCTCGTCGACCCCGCCGACAAGCCGCGCATGTTCGCCGAGATCTTCCGCGTCCTGAAGAAGGGCGGCCGGGCCGCCATCAGCGACATCGTCAGCGACGAGGACGTCCCCCCCCACCTCCAGGCGGACAGCGAGCTGTGGAGCGGCTGCGTCAGCGGCGCCCTCCGCGAGGACGCCATGTTCGCCGCCTTCGAGGACGCAGGCTTCCACGGCATGGAGTACGCCGCCTGGAACGAGGAGCCCTGGCAGACCGTCGAGGGGATCGAGTTCCGCTCCGTCACCGTCCTCGCCCACAAGGGGAAGCAGGGCGCCTGCTGGGACCACAACCAGGCCGTCATCTACAAGGGCCCGTTCAAGAACGTCCTCGACGACGACGGCCACCGCTACCCCCGCGGCGAGCGGGTCGCCGTCTGCGCCAAGACGTTCCAGCTCCTCAAGTCCGGCCCCTACGCCGACCGCTTCGTCTTCGTCGACCCCGTCACCGAGGTCGCCGCCGAGGACGCCGTCCCCTTCCCGTGCAGCGAGGACACGCTGTTGCGGCCCCCGCGGGCGACCAAGGGTGAGGACTACGCACTGACCACCGAGGCCTGCGAGGGCGCGAGCTGCTGCTGACGGGGCTCACCCCTCCCCGTAGATCTCCTCCAGCCCGACCCACCGCACGCCCAGCGCGTCGGCCTTCGCCGGGTCGATGGCCCGCCGGGCGAACACCCACCTCCGGATCGAGTCGCCCCGCTCGTTCGGCCACGCGGCCGTGGCCGCCGCCAGCTGGTCGACCACGCCCCGGGGGGATCGCACCGGACCCCACTTGCACTCCCCCAGGTCCGCCCACCCGTCGTCCCGCAGTCCCACGACGTCGATCTGCGCCTGCTTGCTCCAGAACTCGCCCACCTCGAACCGCGTCCGCAGCCCGTCGGCTTCGTACAGCAGCGGCAGCGCCTCGCGGCACAGGACCTCGAAGGCGTGGCCGAAGTACGCGTCCAGGGCGGGCTTGACGACCTCCGCGAAGGTCGCCTCGGGGCCCGCCGACGCGAGGAGGCTGGTGTGGGGGAAGACGAACCGGAACCAGAACCGCAGCAGCGGATCCTCCAGCACGTAGCGGACCGTGCGCCGCCCCGGCGGCTTCGCCGTCAGCGGGAACCGGCGCCGGACGTACCCCAGCTCGACCAGCTCCCCGAGGTAGTGGCGGAGGTTCGGGACGGGCAGCCCCGTCCGCGACGACAGCTCCTTCAGCGGCGCCGAACCCTGGGCGAGCGCCATCAGCACCGCGTGGTAGTTGGGGACCTCCCGCAGCTCCTCCCGGAGCAGGAACGTCGGCTCGCGGTGCAGGGGGTGGAACTCGTCGAGCAGCGTGTGGCGGACGCTCCACTCCACCGAGCGGTCCTTGCGGAAGGCGCGGAGGTAGAGCGGGATCCCGCCGCCGATGAAGCGCGCCCGCGCGACCTCCGCCAGCGACCACCCGGGGTGGAACTCGCGCGCCTCCCGGACCCCGAACGGCTGCAGCAGGATCTGCCCCGTCCGCCGTCCGAACAACGGGCTCCGGCGGCCGAGCACCTCGCGCTCCATGAAGCCGACGAACGACCCGCAGAGCACCAGCATCACCCGGCCGTCGTGCTGCCACCGGGTGTCCCACAGCTCCTGCAGGACCGACGGCAGCTCCGGGCTCGCCGCGACCGTCCACTGGAACTCGTCCAGGACCAGGATCAGGCGGCCCGGCCCGGACCACCGCTCCAGGGTCCAGCTCAACGCCTCCTTCCACGAGCGCGTCTCCAGCCGCGGGAGCAGCGGGTCCCCGATCGCCTTGCCCGCGGCCGCCAGGAACTCGCGGAGCTGCAGCTCGCCCGGCGCCTGCTTGCCCACGAAGTAGATCCCGGGGCGGTCCTCCAGGAACCGCTTCAGGAGCTCGCTCTTGCCGACGCGACGGCGGCCGTACACCGGGACGAACGCCGACTCGCGACCCCGGTACTGCTCGTCGAGGAAACGCAATTGCCGGGCTCGGCCGATGAACGTCGTCACGGCCGGACCCTAACATGGAAGATCTTGTTTCAGGAAAGTACGTTTTACATAAACGTGATTTTGCTATGGCGAACCACAGCCCGTGCCTTCCTCCCCCAGCACCTCCTCGACCGTCCCGCGCATCTCGGGAACCGGGCTCCACCGGCAGAGGTAGTCGCGGACGCGGGACTCGTCGCCCCCCGCCCGGACCTTCGTCGCCGCCAGCGCCGCGCGGACCGTCGCGCGCTTCTGGACGTCCTCCATCCCCTGCCACTCCGGGAAGCCGAAGACGTTGTCGGGGTAGGGGCGGTCGTGGCCGTCGCGGAACAGCAGGTAGTAGTCCGAGTTCGACGGGTAGACCATCGACAAGCCGCGCATCGCGTCGTTGGACCACTCGCCGGTGGCGTGCTCGTCGAGCACCGCCCGCATCGCCTCGGCCTCCTCGATCCGGACCTGACCGATGCCCGCGGCCCGGTACGCGGCGGCGTCCCAGGCGGCCAACGCCCCGAAGTCCGGCGCCTTCCACCAGGGGGCCTGCGCCGCGACCCCCTGGCCGGCCACCAGCAGCAGCGCGATCGCGACCACCCCGCCGGCGTGCGCCTGCTTCTCGCCGAGCCACGCGACCCCGTGCCCGATCGACGCGCACAGGAGCGGGAAGACGATGACGAGGTAGCGGTGGGGCGTCTCCGGCCACGCGAGGTTGGCGGCCATGCGGACCACGAACAGGTAGTGCAGCGCGGGAAGGAGGGCGACGGCGACGAGCAGCGGCGACCGGCGCGCGGCGGCAGCGACGACGCCCAGCACCGCGCCCCCCCCGATCACGCTCCGCAGCGCCCACGTCAGGCCCGTCGGAACGAAGTCGAGCTGATCGGAGTTCTGCGCCAGGTAGGCCGCCCCCTCGCCCCGGGTCAGGCCCCACGGCCACAGGTTGTGGGGGAGCGCGACGACCGCCCCGCGGAGCACCTCGACGACGCCGCGGGCCGCCACGTCCCCGGCCTCGTCGGCCCGACCGGAGTTGTGGATCTGGGACTCGAAGTACGGCAGCTCCAGCCACAGCCAGCCGACCACCCAGGGGAGGAACCCGACCACCCCGGCAACCACCAGCAGCCCCGCCCGGAGCGGCGCCCCGCCCGCCTTCCACCGCTCCGCCAGCGCGCCGAGGCAGAGGACGACGACCAGCGGCCCGGCGAGGTAGGTGAAGTAGACGGCGAACCCGCCGGCCAGGCCCGCGAGCACCCACGGCAGCTTCCGCTCGGTCTGGAGCCCCCACTGCAGCAGCAACAGCAGCAGCGGGGCGAACACGATCCCCTCCAGGTGCCCCCCCCGGCTGACCGCGGTCCACTTCAGGAAGAGCGGCGGCGCCCCCACCATCAGGACCAGGGCGAGGACGGCGGCGGTCGGCTGCTCGCGGCGGAAGAGCCACGCGGCGAGCAGCCCGGCGGCGAGGACCGTGGCGGAGACGGGGAGCAGCCGCAGGGTCGTGAGCGACGTCCCGAGGACCTTCGCGAGCCCCGCGTACAGCACCGAGATGACCGCGTAGCCGCCGTGGTGGACGTTCTCGGGGCCGGCCAGGAACGTGTGGAGCTTGTCCTTGAACGTGCCCCCGTCGTTCAGCCCGCGGATCGCGAGGTCCATGTGCTTGAGCTCGCCGGCGTCGAGGTCGTGGAGCAGGTCGGGCTGGCCGAGAAGCAGCACGAGGCGCTGGGCCGCGAGCAGGACCAGCAGGGCGACGACGAGGCGGCGGTGGCGGCGCGTCTCCACGGTCAGTCCTGCACGAACCGGATCTTCTCGAGCCCCCACCGGCGGGCGATGTCGCCGTAGGGGAGCGGCTCGACGTCGGCGGCGGCGCCGGCGGGGAGCAGCTCGTGCTCCGCGAGCATGTCGGCGAGGGCCTTCGCCATGAGGCCGTAGCCGCGGTAGTTCATGTGGCAGAAGTCGAGGAACAGCTCGTCGCCGATCAGCCCGGTCTCGGTGGTCGCGATGGCCACCTCGTCGAGGTCGAGGAGGTGCGCGTTCGCGGACCTCGCGGCCTCCTCGCGGACGATCGTGTTGAACGACGGCCGGCAGCGGTTGCGGGGCTGCAATTCGATCGACTGGTCCAGGGCGGCGCGGGCCTCGGGGTAGGACGAGTCGCGCATGTGGGCGATGCCGGTCCACCGGAGGGCGTCGGCGACGTCGTCGCAGCCCTCGAGGTGGGCGATCGCCCCGGCGAAGTCGGCGTCCCCGATCAGGGCCCGCGCCTCGCGGACGCACTCAGTCTCGCCCCAGCGGCGGCTGCCCGTCGGCTTCAGCTCCGCGCTGTCGGTGTCGCCCACGTACAGCCGATTCACGGGCAGGGTCCCGAGGACGAGGGGGACGCCCGCGCCCTCCGCCGCGGCGACGATCGACCGGATGTTGTCCCGGTACTGCTCCGCGAGGGCCTGGCTGTCCTCGTCCTGGGGGGTGTAGTAGCTCCGCTCCGACGGGTCCGGCGAGGGCGTCAGGTACTTCGCCAGCAGCCGGTAGCCGCCCAGCTGGGTGAGCTGCCGCTGGACGAAGGTGGGGGCCATCGCCCCCTCGTTGTTGCAGGTGGCGACGAAGAGCACGTCGGCGTCGTAGTCGACCAGCCGCTCGACGATGGTCTTCACCCGGAACGAGTTCTGTCCCCCGACGCCGAGGTTGACGACCTCGGTGGGGACGTCCGGCTCGCGCCGCTCGAGGTCCTTCCGGAGCCAGCTCGCGATCCCCCCGGGCAGCTCCACCCCGTGCCCCTGGAAGCTGTACGGAGAGCCCATGACGAAGGAGCCTCCGACCGCGAAGAGGCGCCACCCGGTCCCCTTGTCGATGCGGAACGACTGCGGGATCGTCCCCGTCTCGACGGCGTAGCTGCTGGAGACGTACGAGGGCTCGTCGACCACGTCGAACAGGTCGCCCGTCACCAGCTGGACCGCCTCGTCGGGCTGGTGCGTGTCGACGACCCCGCGGTCCTCGAGCTGCTCGACGAGGACGTTCAGCGCGAAGATGACGACGCCGACGGTGATCGCGGCGAACGACAGGTCACGAATCGTGCTCCGCTCCCGGGCCACCGCACGATTGTGGCACGCCTTCTATCCTGACGCCGTGTCGACCGCCGCCACGTTCGTCGCCCTCGCGCTCGTGGCGACCCCGGTCCCCGACGCCGCGCGCTGCTTCGGCGGCCAGGAGGTGGGGCCGGACGCGGTCCTCGACCAGCCCGCCGTCGACGCCTTCGTGGACCGGCTCGTCGAGGCCGGCCCGACCTGCGGCCCGGCGCTCCTGAGCGCATTCGAGGCCGCGCCGATGTCCCCCCTCGCCGAGGTCACCGCCCGCGCGTTCGGGGGTTGGGGCTCCGAGGAGCACCTGCCGGCGCTGTACGCCGCCTTCGGCCGGGGCATGCTCCAGCCGTTCAGCCGCCACGAGGGCCTGTCCTCGGGGACGGCGAAGGCGATCGCCGCGATCCTCGGGCCGAGCGGCGACTACCTCGAGACCGCGCGCCGGCCGGAGCTCGTCGCCGAGTACGTCGAGCTCGCCCGCCTCCGCTACTTGCGGGAGTGGGAGGTGGAGTTCGAAGGACACGACGAACCCGACCCCGAGGCCCTGCGCGCGGCGGTGATCGCGGACCACCTCGCCTGCCTGGACGATCCCGCGGACCTGCCCCCGGATCCGTTCGACCCCCTGGGGCTCAACACGGGCCCCCTCGCGAGGCTGTCGGTCGCGACCCGGTGCGCGTCGCGAGCCGTTCTGGCGACGTGGACGGGGCCGGACGTGCCGGAGGCGTGGGCCTCCCGCATCGGCAGCCTCCGCAGCCGTTACGGCGCCGACGAGCTGGCCTGGCTGGGGCTCGTGCTCGAACGGGCGTGGGGCCAGGGCTCCCCCGAGGCGCGCGCCGGGCCGCCCGGACCGATCGAGGTCCCGATCCCGCCGCAGACGCGAACCTGGCCGCGGGTCGCCGGGGTCTTCGGACTGCTGGCCCTGGTCGCGGTCGTCGTCCTCGTCCGCCTCCCCAACCGCCGGGAGTGGGGGGGTCGCCTGCTCGCCGTGGGGCTCGGGCTGGGCGCGGTCGCGGCCGTCGAGGGCATCGCGGCGTGGCTCGGCGTGCCGCCCGGCGACGAGTCCCGCCCCCTGCCGGGCCCCCGCCTCGAGCTGGACGACCAGGGGCAGCACCACCGGGACGCCCGGAGCCGCTTCTTCCGCGCCGAGAAGCCGCCGGGGGTCTCCCGCGTCGTCGTGGTCGGGGCGTCCAGCGTCCAGGGGCCCGGGCTGTCGGAACACGAGTCGCTCCCCGGCGCGCTGAGGGGTCTCCTGAAGGAGCGGGTCCCCTGCCTCGAGGTCGTCAACGGCTCCCACCACGGGGTCGCCTCACCGACCGTCCGGACGCTCGCCATCGACGCCGTCGACCGCCTCCACGCCGACGTCGTGGTCGTCTACGCCGGGCACAACGAGGTCGGCACGATGCGGGAGCGCGACCGCTACGCCGTGGCCCTCGGACCCTGGTTCGGCGTCCAGGCGGCCGCCCGGCGGACCCGGCTCTGGACCCTGGTCGCGGGCGGCCTCCCCGAGGGGGACGGGCCGCCCGACGCGCCGGAGATCCGCTCGTCGCAGCTACCGGACCTCCAGACCCGAGCCGAGCCGTTCCTGGACGCCGTCCGGCGGAACTTCGAGCGGGAGATGACGGACCTCCTCCGCGCCCTGCGCCGCCGCGACGTCCCCGTCGTGCTCGTCCTCCCGGGGTTCAACCACCACGGGCTGCGGGTCCCCGCCCCCCGCACTCCGCTCGGCCAACAGGTGGCCGACGCGCTGGAGGCGGGGAACGCGCAGCGGGCGCTCGAGCTCAGCGCGGACCTCCTCGAGAGGGCCGACGACGTCCCCACGCCGTGGCTGCTCCGGTCCTTCGCCGCCGAGCTCGCGGGGGACCTGGAGGAGGCCGAGTTTGCCGCCTGGCAGACGGCCCGCGCCAACCACAACGGCTCCTCGCTGACCCCTGGGCTGGCGGGGACGCTCGAGGAGCTCGGCCGGCGACCCGGCGTGACCTTCGTCGACGCCCACCGCGCCCTGCACGAGGCGAGCGGCGCCCACCTCCCGGGCTTCGACCTCTTCACCGACTACGTCCACCTCAACCCCCGCGGGGCGGAGGTCGTCGGCCGCGCCATCGTCGACGCGCTGGACGCTTCCCTGGTCACCCGGCTCGATCGCTGCACAGAGGGTGGACCGTAGGGTGATACCCTAGGTACCCGTCAGGGGATCGATGAATGCTGCTGAGGGGAACGACGTTCGGGTTGGTGGCGCTGCTGGCGGCGTGCGTGCCGCCGGCGGTCGATGACGACGATCTCACCGCCGAGCCCACGCCCGAGCCGACCCCCATGGAGCCTTCTCCGGCCTTCGCCTGGGGCGACGTCGTCGCCTGCGAGAACTCCGTCGCGGGGTTCGACCGGTTCGACAAGCAGACCGCCGAGCACGGCATCGAGTTCATCCACGAGTCGTCCCAGGGGACCGGCGCGCTCGCGTGCCCCTGGCTGCCCGGCCTCGCCGCCGCCGACCTCGACCGGGACGACGACCTCGACCTGGTCTTCTCCCTCCCCGACGCCTTCCCCGCCATCTACGTCAACGACGGCTCCGGGCGCTTCTCCCGCAGCGCCGCCGAGCGGCCCGACATCGGCGACCGGATCGTCGTCAGCGCCGGCGCGGTCGACCTCGTCGGCGACCTGCTGCCGGACATCGTCGTCGCCGGCGCCGAGCACCTCACCGTGTTCGAGAACCTCGGCGACCTCGGCTTCGGCCCCGCCCAGCCGCTCTACGAGGTCGAGGGCTGGCCCCGCCGCTGCGTGGCCAGCTTCACGTTCGGCGACTACGACGGCGACGGCGACCTCGACGCCGTCCTCCCCCGCCTGGAGCCCATCGAGTCGCCCACCCAGTTCCCGGAGATGAGCTCCGACTGGACCGGGAGCACCGCGCTGCTGCTGCGGAACGACGACGCCGCCTTCGTCGAGGAGGCCGGCCTCGTCCCCGCGGGCCACGACGAGACGCTGTCGCTGTCCGCGACGTTCACCGACGTGGACGTCGACGGCGACCTCGACGTCATCCTGGGGACCGACCGGAAGGTCCTGGGGACCCCGCCGACAGCGCTCTTCGAGAACACCGACGACGACCCACCCGCCCCCCGCTTCGTGGACATCGGCCCCGGCACGGGCTTCTCGCTGGACATCGAGGTCATGGGCCTCGCCACCGCCGACCTGAACGGGGACGACCGACCCGACTACTGCATGAGCGACAGCGGCCCCGACATCCGCTGCCTCTTCAGCGAGGGGGGCGACGAGGTCGGCTTCTTCGAGGGCACCCTCGCCGCCGGCCTCGGCGCCGAGCTCCCCGGGTTCCCGGGCTCCGAGTGGGTCACCTGGGGCGTCGCCATCGAGGACTTCGACAACGACGGCGAGCTCGACGTGACCGTCGCCGCGGGGGCGACGCTGCCCCCCTGGATGCCGGGACCGGGGACCCGCGACCAGCCCGACGCCCTCTGGCAAGGGCTCGGCGACGGCCTCTTCGAAGAGCGGACCGCCGACGTCGGCTTCGGCGACGAGGACGGCCACTACGGCCTCGTCGTCGCCGACCTCGCGCGCGACGGGCACCCCGAGATCGTCATGGCGTCGATCGACGGACCCCAGATCGTGTGGGACAACCCCTGCGGCCCCGGCGGCTGGCTGACCGTCGATCTGGTCGGCCCCCCCGGAAACACCGACGGCGTCGGGGCGAAGGTCGCGGTGGCTGCCGGAGGGCGCACGCGGACCCGCGAGGTCCTCAGCCTGCAGACGTTCAGCCAGCCCCCCAGTGAGCTCCACTTCGGGCTCGGTGACACGCACCACGTCGACTCCATCCTGGTGACCTGGCCCGACGGCACGTCCAGCGCCGCGGACGACGTCCCCGCCGACCGCCACGTGGTGGTGACCCACCCCCTGTCCGAGGCAGCCCGCTGACCTACGCTGTCGCGGTGACGCCTCGCCTCCCGATCGCCGCCCTCCTCCTGCTCGGGATCGCCCCCGTCGCGGGGTGCGGGCCGACCGACGACGACGACGCCACCGACGCGCCCGACGACGACGACGACGACGGCCTGACCGTCGGCCCCGAGGTGACGTGCGCCGAGCCGGCGTCCGGCTTCGACCGGTTCACCGACGACGCGGCTGCGCGCGGCGTCGACCACGTCGGGCAGGCGTCGCTGGGGCTGGAGGGCTGCCCCTGGCTGCCCGGGATCGCGCTCGCGGACGTGGACGGGGACAACCACCTGGACCTCGTCTTCAGCCGCGAGCGCGCCTTCCCGCACGTCTACCTCAACGACGGCGGCGGCTCCTTCGCCCTCGCGCCGGACGGGCCGTCGGTGGGCGGGCGCCTCGTCCTCGGTGTCGCGGTGGCCGACGCGGACGGCGACGACATCGCCGACGTCCTCCTCTCCGGCCGCGAGTACCTCCTCTTCGCGCGGGGTGCGGGGGACGGGACGTTCGCGGACCCCGAGGTCGTCCACGAGCGGCCCGGCTACCCGAGCTCCTGCTACTACGCGCTGACGGTCGGGGACGTGGACGGGGACGGCGACCTCGACGTGGCGATGGGCGGCCTCGACGAGCTCCCCGACGCGGACACCTTCCCCGACCCCCAGGGGAGCGTGGAGCCGGCCGCGGACCTGCTGTTCGGCGCGGACGCGCCGGGCTCCTGGGGCGCCCCCGTCGAGCTCGTCCCGGCGTCCGGCAACCGCGGCCCCACGATGATGGGGACGTTCACCGACCGCGACGGCGACGGCGACCAGGACCTCGTGATGGGGACCGACCGGAGCGTCTTCCCGGGGTCCGAGACGATGGCCTGGTTCCGGAACGACGGCGGCGGCGTCCTCGTCGACGACGCGCCGGACGTCGGGACGAACCTGACGATCGACGCGATGGGCATGGGCGCGGCCGACCTCAACGGCGACGGCGTCACCGACTACTGCTTCACCACGGTCGGCGGGTACCTGCCCTGCCTCTTCAGCCTGGGGACGGACGGGTGGTTCGACGGCGGCCTCGCGGCGGGCCTGGAGCCGGCGCTGGACGGCTTCGAGGGCGGCGGGGGGCCGGTGGTCCCGTGGGTGAGCTGGGGGATGGTCCTGGAGGACTTCGACAACGACGGGGTCCTCGACCTCGCGGTGGTGGCGGGGCCGACGCCGGACAACGGCAGCATCGGCGAGTCGACGACCCCGCCGGACCAGCCCGACGCCATCTGGCAGGGCGTCTCCCCGGGGGTCTTCGAGGAGCGCACGGCGGACCTCGGCTTCGGCGACGTCCGCGCCTCCTACGGCCTCGCAGCGGGCGATCTGGACGGCGACGGCGCCCTGGAGATGGTCGCCGCGCGGTGGTCGTCCGAGCCGACGATCTGGTCGAACCCGTGCACGTCCGACGCCTGGGTGACGGTCGACGTGGGCCCCGGCGGGATCGGCGCGCGGGTGGAGCTCACCGCCGGCGGCCGGACGCGCATCCGGGAGGTCTACAGCGCGCTGACGTCCAGCCAGAACCCGCACCAGGTCCACTTCGGGCTCGGCGACGCGGACGTCGTCGACCGCCTCGTCGTCACCTGGCCGGACGGGCGGAGCGTCGAGGGGACGGATCTCGGCGTCCGCCGGAAGATCGTCGCCCGCTGAGCCCGCTGAGCCCGGGGACGATCGCCGCTACTCGGTGGCGAAGTACTTCGCCTCGGGGTGGTGGAAGACGATCGCGCTGACGGACGCCTCGGGGTCCATCATGTCGCCGTCGGTCAGCCCGATGCCGATCTCGGTGGGGTCCAGCAGCGCCCAGATGCCGCGCTGCATGCCGAGGTCGGGGCAGGCCGGGTAGCCCGGCGAGTAGCGGCGCCCCCGGTACCGCGCCTTGAAGCGGTCGAGCATCGTCGCCCCGGGGTCGTCGGGGAAGCCCCAGTGGCCGCGGAGCTTCGCGTGCAGCCACTCCGCCAGCGCCTCCGCCGTCTCCAACGCCAGCGCCTGGACCGCGTGCGACTTGAGGTAGGCGCCCACCTCCTTCAGCTCGGCCGCCCAGCCCCGAACGCCCTCGCCGGCGGTGACCGCCAACACGGCCACGTGGTCGCCGTCGGGGTGCAGGTAGTGCGGCAGCGCCACCCCTCCGCCCCGCGCCCGGGGGAGGGTCCACGTGACGTCTCCGAGCGTCATGGCGTCGCCGTCCCGCGTCGCCGGGAACCACTGCCAGACGGCGCGACCGACCATCCGCCCGGTGCGCGCCTCCCCCTTGATCTCGTCCAGCACCGCGGCGATGTCCCGCGCCTTGTCGTCCCCTGCGGACAGCGCCGCGGCGAAGTCGCCCTTGAAGCCGAGGTGCTTGCCGAACAGCATCCGCGGGTTGACCCACCCCCACACCTCGTCCAGCGAGACCTCCCGGAGCACGTGCCGGTCGAGGTCCGGCGGCGAGGGGAGCTCCGGCAGGACCGAGACCGCCGACCCCGTCGACGCCCGCGCCGGGGCCGCCGCCCGGGAGGCGTCGTTCGCCGGCCGCGCCAGCCGCTCGTCGGCGGAGGCCAGCTCGGCGATCAGCTCCGGCCGGGCCCCCTCGTCCATCAGCCGCCCCGCCAGCGCGAGGCCGTCCATCGCGTCCTTCGCGTAGAGCACGTCCCCGGCGTACTTCGGGGCGATCTTCCGCCGCGTGAACGACCGCGTCAGGGCCGCGCCGCCCACCATCAGGTCGGGGGTCACGCCCGCGTTGGTCATGTCCTCCGCGGTCACGACCATCATCTGCGCGGACTTCACGAGCAGCCCGCTGAGACCGACGATGTCGGGGGCGTGCTCGCGGACGGCCGCGATGATCTCCTCGGGGGGGATCTTGATGCCGAGGTTCACGACCTCGTAGCCGTTGTTGCCGAGGATGATCTCGACGAGGTTCTTGCCGATGTCGTGGACGTCGCCCTTGACGGTCGCGAGCACGATCTTGCCGCGCGTCGCCGTCGACTCGACGTCCATGAACTGCTCGAGGTGAGCCACCGCCGCCTTCATCGCCTCGGCCGACTGGAGCACCTCGGCGACGATGAGCTGGTTGTCGTTGAACAGCCGCCCCACCTCGTCCATGCCCGCCATCAGCGGACCGTTGATGATGTCCAGCGGCGCCAGCCCCTCGGCGAGCTTGGCGTCGAGGTCCCGGACCAGCCCCTCCTTCGTCCCCTCGACGATGCAGTTGGCGAGCCGCTCGTCGACGGTCAGCGTGGAGACGTCCTTCTTGACCCGCGAGCTCGCGTCCCGGAAGTGGTCCGCGAACGCCGCCACCGTCTCCTCCGACGTCTCGAACAGCACCGCCTCGGCGAGCCGCCGCTCCTCGTCCGGGATGGACGCGTACCGCTCCAGCTTCTGGGTGTTGACGATGGCCATGTCGAGGCCGGCGCGGGTGCACTCGTAGAGGAAGACGGAGTTGAGGACCTCGCGCCCCGCGGGGGGGAGGCCGAAGCTGACGTTGCTGATGCCGAGGATCGTCTTCGCGGTGGGGAACGCCTCCTTGATGAGGCGGACGCCCTCGACCGTCTCGCGGGCGCTCCCGAGGTAGGCCTCGTCGCCGGTCGCGCAGGGGAAGACGAGGGGGTCGAAGACGAGATCCTCGACGGGGACGCCGTACTTGGACGTCAGGAGCTCGACCGAGCGCCTCGCGATCTCCAGCTTGCGCTGCCGCGTGACCCCCATCCCCTGCTCGGGATCCTCGTCGATGCAGCCGACGACCAGCGCCGCCCCGTACGCCCGCGCCAGGGGGACGACCTGCTCGAACCGCTCCTCGCCGTCCTCGAGGTTGATCGAGTTGATGATCGCCTTGCCCTGGCAGTAGGTGAGCGCGAGCTCGATGACGTCGGCGTCCGTCGAGTCGATCATCAGCGGGACCTTCACCTTGCGGATGACCTGGTCCAGGAACCGCTCGGTGTCGGCGACCTCGTCGCGGTCGGGGTTGGCGAGGCAGACGTCGACGATCTGGGCGCCCTTGCGGACCTGGGCGCGGGCGATCTCGGAGGCGCGCTCCCACTCCTCGTTCTCGATGAGCTTCTTGAAGCGGCGCGAGCCGATGACGTTGGTCCGCTCGCCGACCATCAGGGGGCGGTTGTCGTCGGTGGCCTCGACCCAGTCGATGCCGGAGTAGAGCGCGCGGCCGTGGGACGGGATCGGCCGCGGCGTCCCCTCGGCGGCCATCTTCGCCAGCGCGGCGATGTGCGCGGGGCCCGTGCCGCAGCAGCCGCCGACGAGGTTGATCCAGCCGTGCTCGACGAACCGTCCGACGACCGACGCCACCATCTGCGGCGTCTCCAGGTAGTTGCCGTCCTCGTCGGGCAGCCCGGCGTTGGGGACGCAGGCGATGCGGGTCTTCGCCATCTCGGAGAGCGCCCGGAGGTGGTCCGTCATGAACTCCGGACCGGTGGCGCAGTTGAGGCCGATGTACAGCAGATCGACGTGCGCGGTGGAGACGCACAGCGCCTCGGCGGTCTGCCCCGCGAGCATGGTCCCCATCGGCTCGACGGTGCCGCTCACGGCGACGGGGATGCTCTCGCCGCGCTGCTTCGCGAGCTGCTGGATAGCGATGAGCCCGGCCTTGATGTTGCGGGTGTCCTGGCAGGTCTCCAGCAGCAGGTAGTCCGCGCCGCCGTCGAGCAGCCCCTCGGCCTGGACGCCGAAGTGGTGGACGAGCTCGTCGAAGGTAACGCCGCCGGTGACGGAGATGGCCTTCGTGGTGGGCCCCATGGAGCCGGCCACGTAGCGGAGGCGGCCGTCACCGGCGGCGGCGTCGAACTCGGCGCAGGCCTGCCGCGCGAGCTCGGCGGCGATCTTGTTGATGTTGTAGGCGCGGGCCCCGATGTCGTACTCGTCGAGGACGAGCGGGGTGCCGCCGAAGGTGTTGGTCTCGACGATGTCGGCGCCGGCGCGAAGGTACGTCCGGTGCAGCTCGAGGACGACGTCGGGACGGGTGATGCAGAGGTTCTCGTTGCACCCGTCGAGCGCCTCGCCGCCGAAGTCCTCCGGCCCCAGCTCGACGCCCTGCAGCCCGGTCCCCGTGGCCCCGTCGAGGCACAGGATCCGTTCGTCCAGATCGGCGATCAGCTGAGCCCGACGGTCCGTCATGGGGGCCACTCCTAGCACCTCTACGATGCGTTCGCCGCGGCCTCGCATTCAGCGGCGAACTCCGCCGGGGTGATGGCGGTGCCGCCTCGGAAGGGATGCACGCGACGCGCGCCCTCGACGCCCGCGCCCGCGGGGAGGACGAAGAAGGAGGGGTAGCCGGCCACGCCGAAGCGCTGGGCGAGGGCCGCGTCGGCGGCGCTCCGCTCGGGGGAGACGTGGACGCGGAGGACGTTGTCGAGGAAGCGGCGGACCAGGGGGTCGGGGAGGAAGTCGCGGTTCAGGGCCTTGCAGTAGCCGCACCAGTCGGCGTGGAAGTAGACGACCAGCGGCCGGTTCATGCGGGACGCCTGGTCGACCGCGCGCTCGAAGCCGGCCGCGCCCTCGTACCAGCCGACCCACTGGAGCTCGGCCTCCGACTCGATCTCGGTGACGACGGGGAGGTCCGACGGGATGGGCTCGTCGCCGGCGCCCACGTCGCGCACCGTGCTGACCTCGTAGGTCGGGTCGGCGGAGCCCAGGGTCGCGCGGATGTCCGCGATCTGGACGTCCGTGACGTCCGCCTTCTCCCGGTCCGGATCGAGGTCGCCGAACGCGTCGAGGTCCGGGCTCGACCGGAGCTCCGCGGCCGTCAGCCCCGCCGGCGCGGGCGCGGCCTCCGCCGGGTCGGGCTGGACGTCGTCGACGACAGTCGACTCCACCACGGTCGCCGGCGCCGGCGCGTCGCTCATCCGCGACGTCCGCCACCCCCACATCCCGATCGCGGTCAGGACCACGGCGAGCACCAGCCCGATCGCGATGACCGGCGGCCCCGACGGCTGATCGTCCGGCCGCACCGCCGCCATCCGCGCCATCGACGCCTGGTCGGGGTCGAACTTCGCGTACACGACCCCGCACTTCGGGCAGTCCGGCTCGGACCGGAGGTTCTCCGGAATCTCGGCAGCGCAGCGGGGACAGACCTCGATCACGGCCGCACTGTACGCCCTTTGGCGTAGGCTTTCGCGATGGCTGAAGTCGCCCTCGCCGTCACCGTCGTCGCCCTCGTCGCGCTGCTCGTCGCCGAGAAGCAGGACTCGATGCGGCTGCGCTGGATCTCCAAGCCCGTCGCGTCCACGGGCTTCATCACCTACGCGGTGCTCAACGGAGCCCTCGACTCCGGCTTCGGGCAGGCGGTGCTGGCGGCCCTCGTCCTGTCGTGGTGGGGCGACGTGCTGCTCATCCCCAAGGACAGGCACGCGTTCCTGGCCGGCGTCGCCGCGTTCGGGCTGGGGCATGTCGCGTTCGCGGGGGCGTTCGTCGTCCTCGGCGTCCACTGGCCCGCCGCGCTCGTCGCCGCGGTCGCGCTCACCGCCCCCGCGATCCTCCTCGGCCGGTGGTTCGTCACCAAGGCGCCGCCCGAGCTCAAGGGCGCCGTCGCCGGCTACATCGTCGTCATCAGCGTCATGGTCGCCCTCGCCTACGGCACCGTCCGGGCAGGGAACGACCCGACTGTCCTCGCCGCCGCTTGCGTTTTCTATGCGTCGGACATCTCCGTGGCGATCGACCGGTTCGTGAAGAAGAGCTTCACGAACAGGCTGTGGGGGTTGCCGGCGTACTACGGGGCGCAGCTCCTGTTCGGATGGGCGGTGCTGAGGCATGCGACGACTGCGGCGACGTGACTTCCTGAAGGCGGCCGGCGCGACCTCCGCCGGGCTCGCCACGATCGGCCTCCCCCGCCTCGCGGGCGCCGAACCCTGGGCCACGCCGCACTCGCAAGCCGCCCGCGACGCGCTCCTGCCGTCCGGGGTGCGCGCCGAGCGCGTCCTCGAGGTCTTCATGTACGGCGGCGTGCCGCCCTTCGAGACGTTCTACGTCGTCCCCGACCACGGCCGCCCCACCGATCCCGAGTTCCCGAGGCAGCAGTGGCACCTCTGGGACGACCTCAAGCCCGACATCTTCGGGAACTGCGGCATCGGCCTCCCCGAGGACCAGTGGCTCGCCCCCTTCGGGCTCGACCACGACGGCTTCCAGGTCCACCTCGGACCCGCCCTGGAGCCCCTCCGCGCCCGACCCGACCTCGTCGCCCGCATGCGAATCCTCGTCCAGGCGCACGACCTCGAACCGCACGAGGCCGCCATCCCCATGGCGCTCGCCGGACGCCGCCTCGGCAACCCGCGGCTCGCGGGGCTGGGCGCATCGGTCCAGCGGTACTTCCAGGACCGGGACTCGACCGGGCGGCGGTCCCCGTTCAGCTACGTCCTGTACCCCGCCAACGAGATCTCCACCGACAACCTCCGGGCCGCGTCGGCGGTCGGGCTCCACCCCGGCTCGGCCCGCCCCCTCGACCTCCGCATCCAGCAGGACTCCCCCGTCCCCGGGATGCTCGCCCGGCCCACCCTCGGGGCGCGACGCGACGCCTACGACGCCCTCGTCTCGTACTACGCCGGCCGGGCGCGCGAGCGCTACCCCGTCCGCAGCCGGGCGCTGGCCGACTACGAGTTCATGACCGACGCGCTCCGCCGCTCCGGCGAGCTCGCCCAGCTGTTCCCCCCGGACGTCCTCGCGACCATCGCGAACGACTGGTGCAACGTGGGCGACGTCCCCGACCTGACCGCGATGGGGCTGAAGCTCGGCGCCCACCTCCTGACCCACCCGACGGCCCCCGCCCGCTACGTCACCGTCGTCGACGGCGGGCTGCTGGCGGCGTCCGGCGGGGGCGCGTTCGACGTCCACGACCAGCACCTCCGCGACAGCACGATGAACATGCTGTCAACGATGACCGACCTCGTCGACGTCGTGCGCGAGCCGGGCGACGACGATCCCTCGAAGATCGACCTCGACGACACCCTGATCGTCCTCAACACCGAGTTCGGCCGCACGCCCTACATGCAGCCGGAGACGGACCTCGGGACGAACCACTGGCCCTACGGCTACGTCACCGTCCTGATCGGCGGCCCCATCACCGAGGACCAGGCCGGCGTCGTCGGCGCCATCGGCCCCGACGGCCGCGCGACGACGTCCCTGACCCCGTCCGAGACCCGCGCGGGCGTGCTCGCGGGCATGGGCATCTGGCCGTTCGCGGACGAGTCCTTCGCCATCGGCGACTTCCCCGACCAGAGCCAGGAGACGAGCACCCTCCGCTGGCTCAACGAGATCGTCCTCGGGAGGCCCTCATGAAGGGGTCAGGACCTTCAACTTTCATTCTTCAACATCTCACGCTCGCGGCCGCGCTCGCCCTGCTCGTCGCCTGCCCGGAGCCCGAGCCGCCGCCCCCCGGCCCCGCCTCCTGCGACGCCGGGGAGCAGGCGTTCGTCGCCCGCGTCATGCCCCTGATGTGGGGACGCAACCCCCACGGCGCCGCCGAGACCCGCATGTGGGCGCGCGCCGCCCGGGACCACGGGCGCGACACGGTCGTCCGCGCGATGGCCGCCGGCCCCGAGTACGAGCGCCGCTGGCAGGAGTGGCTGATGGACGCGCTCGGCGTCGCCCGCCGCGGGGACCAAGCCTACGCCGCCTGCTTCGCCGAGCCGCTGCTGCCGGAGACGTCGACCGATCTCGCGTCCTACCTGCGGGCCGCCAAGCCGGCCGGCGCCGCGTACCCCGAACCCTTCAACATGGCCGACGTCCTCCACTCCGCGGTCGCCGGGGACGACGTCTCCATCGCCTACCGGACGTGGTTGTTCGCCCGCATGAACCGGCCCCTGCAGGGCGCCAACGTCCCCCCCGACGAGCTGGAGCGCGCCCGCCGCCAGCAGTTCGGCGAGGCCTTCTTCGCGACGTACCTCAACCGCAACCTGTCCTGCCTCCCCTGCCACAACAGCGAGTACTCGACGACCGGCCACCCGCTCCCCGAGTTCGACCGGACGTGGGAGCTCAAGGGCCGCTTCGAGGCGTCGCTGTTCGGCGGCGACAGCGCGGGGATCGACGAGCCGTCCGCCTACGCCATGTTCCGGACCGCCGACTTCGTCCGCGCCCCCGACGACGCCACCGGGTTCCGCCCCTGGGGGATGGACGTCGCCTGCGGCGTGTTCGCCGGCGGGCCGTTCGAGGAGGACGTCCTCGGCCACGAGGGATTCTTCATCGAGTCCCTCGGCCCCTCCGGCTCGGCGTGGCAGCTCGAGGCGTGGCTCCGCGCGGGGACGAACCAGCTCGTGGGCGACAACCGCCGCTTCCTCGACGACGACGCCATGCCCGGCCCCCAGGCGTTCGCCTACCTCGTCGCCGCGTCGGTGGTGAACCAGGTCTGGGACGAGGCGTTCGGCAGCGAGCTCGTCATCAGCCACGACTTCGCCCGGAACGAGCAGCAGCGCGACCGCCACGCGGCGCGGACCAACGAGCTCGTCGAAGGCGAGACGTGGTCGCTGCGGGAGCTCCTCGTGGGCGTCGCCACGGACCCCTACTTCAACGCCGCCACGCCCGCGTCGTGCGACGCCGCCGAGCCCTACGCGATGGCCCCGCTCTTCGACCCGTTCTCGATCGAGGAGGACGACGAGGCCCGCCGCGGCAACGGCCCCGGCGACATCGTCCACCGGACCGGCGCCCGCGTCCTCATGTCGTCCGTCCACGACGCCCTCGGCTGGCCGCCCGTGGACACCTACCCGACCGGCGCGGCGCTGCAGGTCCAGGCCGACCTCGGCGCCCCCCTCCGCAAGTCCGAGCCCGGCTTCGACGGCACCGACCTCGGCGCGCTCCTCACGTTCGAGGCGACGTATGGCGACTGCACCTACCCCGACGAGTTCGTCGCGAGCTGCGGCCCGTTCGACACCCCCGGCTGCAACGGCTGCTCCTGCGAGGACTGCGTCTGCGCGATCGACTCGTTCTGCTGCGACGTCGCGTGGGACGAGCTCTGCATGGAGGCGTGCGACACCGCGTGCGGCGGCTGCGAAGCGGAGGTGGACCTCCCTCCGGATTACGTCGCGCGCGTGATCGAGGCGGCGCAGGGGGAGCGCGTCGAGGCGATGGTGGTCGCGCTGAAGGACCGGCTGGTCGGCGACGGCGGCTACACCTCGGCCGAGCGCCTCCTCATCGAGGATCTCCTCGGGACCAGCCTCGGCACTCCGGTCGCCGACGCGGACGCCGCCGACCTGGAGGCCGGCCTCCGCGCGTTCTGCGGCGCGCTCCTCATCGCTCCGGACAGCTTCCTCGTCCTCGACCCCGGCCCCGCCGGAGCGGTCCCGTCGATCTCCCTCGACGAGGCCGCCGACTGCGCCCGCCTCGAAGCCGCGATGGCGGCCGCGGGAGCGCCGACGTCCTGCGAATGACGACGCTCCTGAAGCCGATGTAAGAGCGAGGTAATGATCCCTTCGCGAGGGTCGCGCCACTGTCCAGGCAGATTCGGCGCGACCCAACCCCGGAGGATTCCATGTCCCGCATCGCCCTGACCTTCGCCCTCGTCCCCCTCGTCCTGCTCACCGCGTGTGAGTTCGGCGCCAACCGCATGTCCTCGTGGGAGAAGGACCGCCTCGAGGCCCGCGCCTCCGAGGACATCGACGACTTCCTCGCCCAGTTCGACGAGTTCGGCTCCGGCATGGCCGAGGCCAACGAGGCCCGCGACGACCACAGCTACCACTGGGAGTCCTGCATCGCCGGGTACGCCGGCTGCCTCCGCTGCTACACGCTCGACGGCATCCCCGGCGAGGGCGGCACGCTGTCGATGGAGCACGTGCTCGGCGACGAGGTCGAGGAGTGCCGCGCGTCCGTCACCCTGAACGACGTCATGTTCGCGTACACCATCCACGAGTGGTGGTGGGACGGGCAGTGGGCCCCCCGCGCGGACGGCCTCTTCGACGTCGCCTGGAACGGCGCCGCCAGCAGCACCCTCCTCATCGAGGGGAGCGAGAACAACGACGGCGAGTACACCTACGACTACAAGATGAACGAGGCGACCGCGGTGACCGACGGCGAGGGCGACATCTCCGAGTGGAGCGTCGACTACGAGTACGACGGGTTCCTCGACCGCCAGTTCCAGGTGAAGGTCTCCAAGGACGCGGACGGCGTCATCTCGGGGACCATCTCGGGCGACGCCACCTGCACGGTCTCCGGGCAGGACTACGACTACGTCATCGACTGCGTCTGAGGACCTGACCTCGCCCTGAGCGTCCGAAGGGGACGGTGGTAGCGTCGCGAAATGCGCCGCGCCCTCGTCCCCTTCGCCGTTCTCTCCCTCCTCCTCCTGTCCTGCGAGCCGGACGTCGTCATCGAGGTCGTCGACGACGACGCGGACGGCTACGACGCCGAGGAGGACTGCGACGATCAGGATCCGCAGGTCTTCCCCGGCGCCGAGGAGCTGTGCGACGGGATCGACAACGACTGCGACGGCGTCATCGACGACCGGGCCGGAGACGCGTCGACCTGGTACGCCGACAACGACGGCGACACGTTCGGCAGCGACTTCGACACGATCGTCGCGTGCGACCAGCCCGCCGGCTACGTCGCCACGGCTGGGGACTGCGACGACGGGGACGACGACAACCACCCCGACGCCGACGAGATCTGCGACGACGCGGACAACGACTGCGACGGCTACATCGACGAGGACGACGCGGCGGACGCGCTGGAGTGGTTCGTCGACGACGACGGAGACGGCTACGGCAGCGGCGACGAGCCCGCCTACGCGTGCACCGAGCCGGCGGGCCACGCCGCCTACGACGGCGACTGCGACGACGAGGACCCCGCCGTGCACCCCGGCGCGCCCGAGTTCGACTGCACCGACCCCACCGACTACAACTGCGACGGCAGCACCGGCGGCGTCGACGCGGACAGCGACGGGTTCGCGGCGTGCGAGGACTGCGACGACAGCGACGACGAGATCTCCCCCGACGGCGAGGAGCTCTGCGACGACGTCGACAACGACTGCAACGGCGTCATCGACGACGGCGCGTCGGACGCCCCCACCTGGTACGCGGACGCGGACGGGGACACCTACGGCGGCGACAACCTCGTCCTCGTCCAGTGTGACCAGCCCCCCGGCTACCTCCCCACAGCGACCGACTGCGACGACCTCGACGCGGCCACCAACCCGGGCGCGGCGGAGGTCTGCGACGGCGCCGACAACGACTGCGACTCGATCGTCGACGAGGGGACCGGCGACGTCTGGTACGCGGACGACGACGGGGACGGCTACGGCGACGCGACCTCGACCACGACCGCGTGCGAGCAGCCGACCGGGTACGTCGCCAACGACGGCGACTGCGACGACAGCGTGGCGTCCACGAGCCCGGCGTCGTTCGAGGTCTGCGACGGCGTCGACAACGACTGCGACGGGAGCACCGACGAGGCGGGCAGCATCGGCGGCTCGACGTGGTACCCCGACGCGGACGGCGACGGCTACGGCACCACCGGCGCGACGGTCACCGACTGCTCCGCGCCCGCGGGGTACGCGGCGACGGACGACGACTGCGACGACACCGAGGTCGGGATCAACCCCGCCGCGACCGAGGTCTGCGACGACGTCGACAACGACTGCGACGGCTCGGTGGACGAGGACGACGCCACCGACACGACCACCTGGTACCTCGACAACGACCTCGACGGGTACGGCGTCACGGACGCCACGACGATCGCCTGCGACGAGCCATTCGGGTTCGCGGACAACGCCGACGACTGCGACGACGACGACGACGACAGCACCACGCTGCTGGAGGACGCGGACTGCGACACGTGGCTGACGGCGGAGGACTGCGACGACAACGACCCGACCTCGACCACGATCTACGACGACGCCGACTGCGACGGCGTCGAGCTGATCGACGACTGCGACGACAACGACCCGACGTCCACGATCGTTGCGACGGACGGCGACTGCGACGGCACGGTGACGGCGGACGACTGCGACGACTCCGACCCGACGTCGACCGTCCTCGCCGACGACGGCGACTGCGACACGTTCCTCGGCGCGGTGGACGACTGCGACGACACGAACCCCTCGATCTTCCCCGGCGCGCCCGAGACCCCCGGCGACGGCGTGGACAGTGACTGCGACGGCTTCGACGACCCGCAGAACTTCAGCGGCGTGATCGAGATGACGAGCAGCGGCGCGGTCAACGGCTACAGCGGCGGCCCCTGGGGCCCGCTCAACGGCGGCGGCCGGGCGGCGTCGCGGCTGATCCTGACGGCGTCGTGCGTGAACCCGCAGATCGCGCTGTTCCAGGACCCCGCGGGCGACAGCAGCATCGCGGGCGCGTACTTCATCCTCGACGAGGCGGGCAACGAGCTGGCGTCGTCGGCGTTCCAGACGTACAGCGGCTGCAGCAACTGCTGGCTCCCCCACCCGGGGCGGCTGAGCGTGACGCTGCTCCCCGGCCAGTACTACTGGATCGGGCTGGCGAACAACAGCAACGGCGACATGTGCTGCCCGCAGGTCTACATGGACACGACGCCGCGGACCGAGGGGATCGCGACGTTCGACAACCCCCGCGAGGACTTCCCCCCGTCGCCCGCGGTGGGGCTGCCGGCGAACGCGGCGACGTGGCAGAACCGCTGGCGGATCGACTGCGAGTAGCGGACTGAGGGCGGGGGGCGGGGGCTACTCGTCGCCCTCCGGGGCGGGCAACGCGTCGCGGACGCGGGGGTCGTCTTCGGCCTCGAGGCGCGCCGCCAGGGCGGCCTCGACCTTCCGGTTCGGGAGCAGCCCGCGGGCGGCCTCGGCGGCGGCGCGGCGGATCCTCGGGTCGGCGTCGCCCAGCAGCGGCTCGACGACGTCCCACACCTCGCGGTGCTTCGTCTCGGGGAGGAGCCGGATCGCCGCCTCCCGCACGCACAGCCGGGCATCCTCCTCGGCCAGCGGGAACAGCGCCCGCGCGACCGCGACGCCGTCCGTCCGGTTCGCGATCGACCACAGCGCCCGCTCCGCCCGCTCGCGCATCGCCGCGTCGCCGTCCCGCAGCGCCCCCGCCACCAGGGACGCCGCCCCCGGTCCGCCGGTCGCCTCGAGCAGGTCGACCGCCGCCCAGCGGACCTCGTGGACCGCGTCCCGGCTCAGCGCCACCGCGCCGTGGGACTCGTACTCCTTCAGGTCGCCCTCGCTGACCGTGATGGCGGGGTTGGACGCGATCGCGGCGAACACCCCCAGCGCCTTGGCGCGGACGAAGCCGTTCGGGTGATCGAGGGACGCAGTCGCTGCGCGCAGCCCCGGCTCGATGCCCGCGGGCTGGTCGGTGGCGATGCCCGCGAGCCACGTCAGGTGCCACCGGATCGCCCCGTCGTCCGCGCTCCGGTCGCGCGCCAGGGCGTCGTCCGCGATCGCGATCGCGACCCCGCCCCAGTCGTCCGCGACGCGCACGCCGCCCTGGAACGCGGTGACGAAGCGGTGGACGACGTCCGTCTCCGCGGGGCGCCGGTCGGCCACGCGGGCGAGCGCCGGCGCCAGGGCGTCGGTCCCCAGCTTGTTCAGCGTCTCCGCCGCCACCATCGGCGCCCGCGACCACTCCTCGATGAACGCGCCGACCTCCGCCGGCGCCGGGGGGTCGGGGCGCTCGCGGTAGCCGAGCCCGCCGAGCCCCCGGGACGACGCGTCCGTGGCGACCGCGTCCCCGTCGAGGTCGAGCCGGAGGCCGATGGCGATCCCGCCGCTGTTGTGCGCGGTCCGGGCGACGTAGGCGTCACTCCCGCCGGCGTCCACGAGCAGCCCCACGGAGCCCCACTCGGCGACGCCGGGGCCGTCGTACCCGACCTCGTAGCGGTCGTTCCCGGCGGCGTCGAACAGCACCGCGCTCCCCCGCCCGTCCGCGTACCCCTGCGCCCCCGCTGACGCGCTGGACCGGTCGGCCCCCGCGAGGTCGATCAGCGCCGCGACGCACTCGCCGGCGGCCGCGCCCTGGGCGTGCCGCCAGCCGGCGTCCCAGACGTCCGCCCCGGTGACGTCGAGGGCGACCGCGACGCCACCCGCGCGGCACGCGGCCTGCGCGTCCCCCCGGGCCGCCGTCCGCCGGTCGTCGCCGAACTCGTCCAGCAGCAGCCCGAAGCCGCCGCCGAGGACGGGGAACCACCCGAGCGAGCCGCCCTGGCCGCCCGGCCCCGCCAGCTCGAGGGTGTCGTCGCCCCCCTCCTCGTGGAGGACGCCGACGCCGCCCGGGAGCGCGAAGCCCTGGGCCAGCCCCTTGGCCTTCCACGTGTCGCCGCCGTCCCCGAGGTCCCGCGCGGCGCCCACGCCGAACGCCGCGAAGCCCTGCGACGCGACGCCCGAGTCGTAGATGTCCGCCCCGGCGCGGTCGACGACGAGGGCGACCCCGAACGCCGCCGCCCCGGCGGTCAGCCGCCCCGAGCGCCAGGTGTCGTCGCCGCTGACGTCGATGCCCGCGGACACCGAGAAGAGCGCGCCCCCCGCCCCCGCGGCGCCGGTCTGCCAGAGGTCGTCCCCGGCGAGGTCGATCCAGCCGCGGATCGCCCTCGCCCCGGCCGCGGGCAGCTCCTCCCGGTCGGGGAGGACGCGCCACTGGTCGTCGCCGCCGGGATCCACGATGAGGAACGGGTCGCCGGTGCCGGAGTTCGACGCGGGGCTCCCGATCCAGACCTCCCCGTGCTGCGTGGGGACGATCTCGGGCCGCGCCGGCCACGCCTCGGGGGGGACGGACGCCAGCTCCAGCGACGCGGCCGCGAGCACGTCCGCCCACGCCCGGGCGCCGGTCAGCAGCGCCGCCCGGTCGACCGCCGCCCACGCCCCGGTCAGCGTCTCCGCCGCCGCCTCGGCCTCCGCCGTGCCCGCGGGGATGCCCGCGAGCGCCCGCTCCAGGGTGGCGACCACGGCCGCGCGGGTCTCCTCGTCCACGCCCGCGAACGCCGCCTCGAGGTAGCAGGCGACCCCGTCCGCGGCGGCGACGACGTCCCCCAGCTTCCGGTTGATCCGCTCGTCGAGCCCCTCGTTGAGCTGCTTGACCTCGCGCTTGCTGCGGCGGATCCCCTGCGTCGCCTCCCACGCCACGCTCCGGTCGATCAGCGTCCCCCCCGGATCGCCCACGCCGCACAGGCTCGCCCCCTCGACGCGCAGCTCCGCCGCGGCGAGATCGAGCAGCGCGTCCCACGAACCGCCGGCCCCCGCCTGCCCCTCGGTCCGGATGCCCGACGCCCGCTCCCGGAGCACCTCGGCGGCGGTCAGCGGCGACTCGGTCAGCAGCGCGGCGCTCCGCACCCGCCACGGATCGGCCGGCGTCTGGGCGTTCCGGTTGACGGTGTCCCGCCACTCGGCGGCGAGGTCCTCGGCGACGAGCCCCTCCCACGCCAGCGCGTCGTCGAGCCCGGGCAGCGCAGCCCCGCCGCTCGCGTTCAGGGCCCCCGGGAGGAGGGCGAGCAGGCAGACCGGCAGGACGAATCGCGGCATGCGCGGCAGGATGCCACCGTGACGATGGACCGCGAAGTGGTGCTCGCGACGAAGCGCACCTGGGACCGCGAGCGGGCCCGGGGCGACGAGGTCGCGCGGGTGACGCTCTTCGTCGACCGCGGCCCCGACCTCCACGTCCGCGTCGACGCCCCCTTCCACGGCGACCCGCCGCCCGCGAGCGAGCGCCTGTGGGAGCACGAGGTGGTCGAGCTGTTCGTCGCCGGACCGGGCAAGGAGTACCTGGAGCTGGAGTTCGGCCCCCACGGGGACTTCCTCGCCCTGCAGCTCGACGGGGTCCGGAACGTCGTCGCCCGCGGCCTCCCGATCGAGTACCGCGCCGCGATCGGCGGCGACCGCTGGACCGCCGAGGCCGTCGTCCCGGCCGCGCTGCTGCCGCCCGCCCCGCACCGGTTCAACGCCTACGCCATCCACGGCGTGACAGGCGCCCGCCGCTACCTGTGCTGGACCCCGCACCTCGGCGGCGACCGCCCCGACTTCCACCGCCTCCAGGACTTTCGCCCCCTCCCCCGCCCGACGGCGGGCCGCGTCCCCGGCCGCGACGTCCGCTGGACGGTCCTCAACACGCGCTGCCTCGGCGACTCCGACGGGATCATCTCGTTCCACGACGAGGAAGACCGGGAGCTTGTCCAAATCTGGGCGCACAACCACGCCCTCGGCCCCGACGACGTCGCCTTCTCGGGGGACGGCGCCACCGCCTTCGTCCGCCGCGACGGCCGCTGGGTGGCCTGCCCCATCCGCTTCCCCACCGCCCCCGTCGCGTCCGCTCCCCCGCCCGACGACGCGATCTGGCCGCTGCAGTAACGGTACCAATTGGCGTAAGCCCGACGTACACTAGTCTGTACATGAAGCAACCCAAGCTGGCCCACGACCTCGTCCCCGTCGGCGACTTCCGGTCCGATCTCTCCTCCTGGCTGAAGAAGACCGGAGAGACGCGGCGGCCGCTCGTCGTGACCCAGCGCGGTCGCGCGGCCGCGGTCGTGGTCTCGCCGGAGGTGATGGATGAGCTCGAGGAGGAGCGGGCGTTCATGAAGGCCGTCGTCCGCGGCCTGAAGGACATCGAGGACGGGCGCCTGAGCGACGACGACGACGTCTGGTCGGAGATCGACGACATCCTGCGGGGGGCGGGTGCGGATCCGCTGGACTGAGACGGCACGGCGCGATCTCCGGCGTCAGATCGGCCGCATCGCCGAGGATCGACCGAAGACGGCGGCCGAAGTGGCTCGCCGCATCCGGGCTCGCGTTCGGATCCTCGCCGAGCAACCGCGCAGCGGACGCGTCGTGCCCGAGTTCGAGACCGAGACGCTCCGGGAGGTCGTCGTCCAGAGCTGGCGGATCGTGTACCGCCTTCACCCCGAGGAGATCGTGGTGGTGCGCGTCTGGCACGTTCGTCGCGACCTGACCGAGCCCGACCTCCGATAGAGTGCGCGCCATGCGCGCCGCCCTCGTCGCCTGCTGCTGCCTGCTGACGCCCGCGCCCGCCCTCGCGGGGGGGTTGTTCACGCCGGACACCGGGATCGTCGGGTTCGGCCGCGGCGGGGCCAACGTGGCGCGGGCCGACGACCTCGTCTCGGGGCTCTACTACAACCCCGCGGGGCTGTACCAGATCGACGGGTTCAGCATCCAGGGAGGCATCCACCTGCTCCGGACCAACTTCTGGTTCGAGCGCGCCGGCGGCGAGGACGGGATCTACAACGTCGACGACGACGGCAACCCCATCGAGGGGTCCGAGAGCGAGCCCTTCCCCCGCACCGAGAAGCTCCCCCACATCCGCCCCATCCCCGAGGGCGGGTTCGCGTTCGGGTTCGCCAAGCCCGACCTCACCATCGCGCTCGGCATCTACGCCCCCATCGCTCCGATCCAGTCGTTCCCCCGCTACGGGCCGGGCCGGTACCGCGTCACCGAGCAGGAGCTCATCCAGGGGAACATCTCGCTGTCGGCGGGCTGGAAGATCTGCGACTGGCTCGCCGTCGGCGCGTCCTTCCAGCTCCTGATCATGCAGCTCAACGAGGAGTTCGCGGCGAGCTCCGACTTCCTCGCGTCGAACACCGGCGTCCAGGACGAGGAACCCCAGTGGGACGTCCTCACCTCGTTCACGGCGGACGATCTGCGGCCCCACTTCAACGTCGGCGTCATCGTCTTTCCGACTTCGTGGCTCCGGATCGGGGCGAGCTTCGAGCCCGCCTACAAGTTCGTCGGCAAGGGGAGCGCGACCCTGTCCGGGACCCTCGGCGAGGAGTTCTTCGCCGGCGCCGGCGGGGCGTTCATCGAAGGCGACGGTCCGATCGTCCCCGAGGGCGAGGACGACGACATCGACGTCGAGACCGGCCTGCCGGGCCGCATCCGCGTCGGCGTCAACGTCGAGCCGGTGCAAGACGTCTTCGAGCTCGAGCTCGACTTCCACGTGGAACTGTGGCGCGGCAGCAACGACGTCCGCGCCTCCAACATCGACATCCCGCTCTTCCACAACGGCGACGACGTGGACGAGCCGAAGGCCCTGGACCGGTACCTCGAGGAGGACCGCGTCGGCGCGTGCGCCCAGATCGACTGCACCACCGTCGGCATCTACCGGGGTGAGAACGGCGACGGCAACGTGGTCGTCCCCGGCAACTACCGCTCCACCTGGAGCCTCCGCCTCGGCGGCTCGGTCACCCCCGTCCCCATCCTCCGGTTCCGCTTCGGCGGGCTCTACGAAGCCCCCGCCACCACCGAGGAGGACATGAGCCTCACCATGCTCGACGGCCACAAGTTCCTGGCCGGCGCGGGCGTCACCTTCCGGCCCTGGGCCGACGAGGAGATGGGGCCCCTGGTCGAGATCCACTTCAGCTACGCCCACGTCTTCTACCTCGACCGGACCGTGTCGGCGGACGTCTCCCGAGGCCGCACCAAGGCGCTCGAGGGCGTACCCGTCAACGCGATCGACGCGGGCACCTACGGCGGCTCGGCGGACATGGTCGGGCTCAACATCGCCGCCCACTTCGGGCGGATGGCGGCCTACGACAAGGCGCGCCGGCAGGGCGGCGACGATTCGGACTGACCTGGGACGGCTCGCGGCGGCGTGGGTCGTCGCGACGGCGCTGCTGGTGGGAGTTTCGCTCGTCGAGCTCCACCGGCGGCTCGGGGACGTGCTCATCGCGCTGCCGTCGGACTACCTCGACGCGACCGCCCGCCTCCTCCCCGCCCAGGCCTTCTGGGCCGCCGCCGGGATCGCCGTCGTGGCCCTCGTCCGGTGGCGCAGCGAGCGCGTCCGATCGCTGGGCGTCGCCGCGATCGCGATCGTCGCCGCCCTCGACGCCGCGGCCCGCCAGCTCCTCGGCGAGGCGTGGCTGGGGGCCGTCACCGAGGAGCGGCTGGACGTCACGGTCGGCCCCGCCGTCCTGTACTTCGGCGTCGTCCCGAGCGTCATCACGGCGGTCGCGCTCCTCGTCGCGAACTTCGTCGCGCCCCGCGTCCGCCGCCCCCCCGCCGCCGTCGCCGCCGCCGCCCTGATCGCCCTCGCCGCCGTCCCCCTGCTGCACGCGCAGACCCCGCCGGAGCCCCGCCCCAACCTCCTCCTCGTCACCATCGACACGTGGCGCTACGACCACCTCTCGGCCCACCCCGACGCCGTCGACGCGACGCTGACGCCGGTCCTCGACGCCCTCGCCGAGCGCGGCCACCTCTTCACCGAGGCCCGCGCCCACGTCCCCCTCACCGTGCCCTCGCACGCGACCATGCTCACGGGACGCGCCCCGTGGGAGCACGGGATCCTGACGAACGGCGGCTCGATCGACGCCGAGCTGCCGTGGCTGCCCGAGGAGTTGCGCGCGGCCGGCTACGCGACGGGGGCGGTCGTCTCCGGCGCCGTCATCCGCGGACCGCGCGGCTTCGCCCGGGGGTTCGACGCGTTCCACGACGACCTCCGCGAGCCCCCCGCCGTCGACGACCTCGTCGGCGTCCGCCTCGCCCGCATGCTCCGCGGCGAGGACGAGCCCAAGGTCTTCCGCGCCGAGGCCTCCCGCGCCGTCGAGCGCGCCCACGCCTGGCTCGACCGCGTCCCCGCCGGCCGCCCCTGGTTCCTGTGGGTCCACCTCTACGACGTCCACCTCCCCCACTCCGTCGACGACGCCGCCGCCGCGCCGTTCGCGGCCGTCGCGCTCGACGGGCTGACGCCGCCCTGCGACTACGCCGATCACCCCGTCCCCCTGACGGGCCCCGGCGGCCTGGGGATGCCCGGCGCCGCCGGGCCCGACATCAACCCCCGCGTCCGCGAGCGCGAGCGCGAGCGCCGCTGCGCCAACGTGGAACGCCTCGCCGAGCGCGTCGCCGCCTACCGGGCCGAGGTCCGCGTCGCCGACGCCGCCGTGGGCGACCTCCTCGCGGCGATCGACGGGCGCGCCGAGACCGCGCGCACGGCCGTCATCGTCACCGCCGACCACGGCGAGAGCCTGACCGAGCACGGCATGCGCCTCGCCCACCAGTACTCGGCCTACGAGCCCGTCCTCCGCGTGCCTCTCATCGTCGTCCCCCCGGGGCCGCCCCCCGCCGCGGGCAGCCGGTCCGCCGTCCTCGTCCAGCACCGGGACCTCCGCGCCACCGCCCAGGAGCTGCTCGGCCTCCGCCCCGCGGACGACGCCGCCCCCTGGTTCGGGAGCCGCTCCCTCAGCCACGTCACCTCGGTGACGCACGTCCCCTTCATCGCCGGAGCACGCCTGCGTGCGCGCGGCGAAGTCGACCCCGACGCCCCCCGCGCGCCCGTCCGGGTCGCCGTCCGGGACGGCCGCGTCAGCCTCGTCCACACCCCCGCGGTCGGCGACGAGGTCTACGACCTGACCGCGGATTCGGCGCAGGTGACCGACCTCGCGTCGACCTCCGGAGCCCCCGCCCCGCCCGAGCTCCGGGCCGCCGCCGAGGCCGTCGTCCGCGCCGTGAGCCGCCGCAAGCCCGAGGAGCTCGAGCCGGACGACCCCGACCTCGAGGCGCTCCGGGCCCTCGGCTACGTCGAGTAAGGGTCCTCACGACCCCCACAATCCTAAAGATCCAAGCCCCCGGGCCGATGCAGTGGGGCGATGGCTCGTCCCCCCCTTGCAGTCGTCCGCCGCGCCACGCAGGAGTCCCGGGAGCTGTGGCTCCAGCTCCTCGGCGAGGCGACCTCCGACCTCTGCCTCATCCTCGACGAGGACGGCGTGGTCACCTTCGCTTCCGAGGCGGCGGCCGACCTGCTCGGCCTGTGGCCCGGCGCCCTCGAGGGCGGCGAGCTCGTCCAGCGCGTCCACCCCGACGATCAGGCCGCGCTGCAGTCCTCGATCGAGGCGTGGTCGGACAGCGGTGCCGAGCCCCGGGTCGCCGAGATCCGGATCCAGGACGCCGACGGCGAGTGGATCCCGATGGAGGCGACGGGCAGCGATCTCCGCCACAACAGCAACGTCGGCGGCCTCGTCGTGATGGTCCGGGACGTGTCCCACCGCGACCGCTCCTCGTGGAGCCTCACCGAGTCCTCGCAGCGCCTCATGCAGGTCGCCCGCGGCGCCGCCGACGGCCTCTGGGACTGGGACCTCTCCACGCAGCACGTCCACTACTCCGAGAAGTGGCGGCAGCTCCTCGGCGTCTCCGCGGACGACCTCGCGGGCGAGCCGAGCGACTGGATCGACCGCATCCACCCCGAGGACCGGCAGGCCTTCGAGTCGCTCCTCGCGGCGCACCTCGACGGCCACACCGAGGCCCTCGACCACGAGCACCGGATCCGCTGCGCCGACGGCAGCTACCGCTGGATCCTCGTCCGCGGCAACGCCGCCCGCGCCCCCGACGGCCGCCCCGTCCGGATCGCCGGCTCGATGCTCGACATCTCCGAGCGGAAGCTGTTCGACGCGCTGACCCGCCTGCCCAACCGGAACCACTTCCGCGACCTCCTCGAGTGCACGCTGGAGTCCTGGGCCGAGGCGCCGTCGAGGCTGTTCGCCGTCCTCGTGCTCGACCTCGACCGCTTCAAGGTCCTCAACGACAGCCTCGGCCGCCACGTCGGCGACCGGCTGTTGACGTCGGTCGCCCGCCGCATCCAGAGCTGCGTCCGCCCCCAGGACACGGTCGCCCGGCTCGCCGGCGACGAGTTCGCCATCCTCCTCAACGGCCTCGACCTCGCCGAGGACGCCGAGCGCATGGCGGCGGACATCAAGGAGCTCGTCGCACGCCCCCTGGTCGTCGGGAACACCGAGATCTACAGCACCGCCTCGGTCGGGATCGCGCTGAGCAGCAAGGGCTACGCGCAGGCCTCCGACATGCTCCGCGACGCCGACACGGCGATGCACAAGGCCAAGGACGCGGGCCGCGACCGGGCCGAGATGTTCAAGACGGACATGCACATCGAGACGCTCAACCACTTCAAGATGGAAGTGGACCTGCGTCGCGCGATCCGCCGCGAGGAGTTCGTCGTCCGCTACCAGCCCCTGGTCGACCTCCACAGCGGCCGCATGCACGGCTTCGAGGCGCTCGTGCGGTGGGAGCACCCCGAGCGCGGCTTCGTCCCCCCGATGGACTTCATCCCCCTGGCGGAGGAGGTCGGCCTCATCGCCCCCATCGACCGCTGGGTCCTCCAGGAGTCGGCCCGGCAGGCGCGCGAGTGGCAGCAGGGGCACGACCGCCTCGGCCAGCTCGCCATCTGCGTCAACGTCTCGTCCAAGCAGTTCAGCCGCGACGACCTCGTGCAGTACGTCGCCACGGTCCTGGAGACGTGCGAGCTGGACCCGCGCTGCCTGAAGCTCGAGATCACCGAGAGCGCCATCATGCAGAACCCGGAGCGGGCGTCGGACATCCTCCACGACCTCCGGGACATGGGCGTCCGCCTCGCCCTGGACGACTTCGGCACCGGCTACTCGTCCCTCGGGCACCTCCACCGCTTCCCCTTCGACGTCCTCAAGATCGACCGCTCCTTCGTGAGCCGCCTCGGCGTGTCCGACGGCGAGCCCGAGCGGGACGAGCGGGGGCGCAAGAACCCCGAGATCGTGAGCACCATCGTCGCCCTCGCCGACGCCCTGGAGATGGACGTCGTCGCCGAGGGGATCGAGACCGCGCTCCACCTGGAGCTGCTCCGCGCGATGGGCTGCCGCTACGGCCAGGGCTGGTTCTTCAGCAAGCCCCTGACCGTCGACGACGCCGAGCGGTTGATGGACGCCGACCCGACCTGGTAGCCGCCCGCGACCCGGGCACATCGGTTCGCTCGACGCCGCGCCGGAGCCCCCCTACACTCCGGCCGTCATGATCGGACGCCTCCTCCTCGCCGCCCTCTGCCTCGCCGCACTCGTCGGCTGCCCGCCGGTTCGGGAGAACGTCGAGAACGCCTCCGGGGGCAGCTACGGCGAGCCCGCCTTCTTCGTGTGGCGACCCAGCCAGTACGGCCAGGCGCCCCAGTGGGGGCTGCTCTTCGTGCCCCGGGACGAGTTCCACGACTGCGACGGGATGCTCCAGTACGACTGGTCCGACGCGGACAACGACTACGCCCGCGTCCAGCTGTGGGCGGGTCGGGACCTCGAGTGGAAGGGGGAGTTCGTCAACAACAACGACGGCTGCGGCGACTGGTACGACCCCGAGTTCCGCTGCTTCGACGGCTTCCACTACGACGAGGGCGGCCCCTACACCGCCTACCCCGCGGGGACGACGCTGAGCATCGACCGGTACGACGACGAGGAGGTCCGCGGCACGCTGATCGACTCGACCGACGACAGCCGCCTCGGCTTCACGGCCGTCAACTGCGGCGAGATGCCGTACTACGGCTGGGTCGGCGACGCCGCCGAGCCGGCGACCGACGCCAAGCCGGCGGGCTGGCGGCTCCGCTTCCGCTAGGAGAACGCGATGACCCTGCGCCTCTTCCTGGTCGCCCTGGCGGCCCTCTCCCTGACGGCGTGCCCGCTCCCCAGCGGCGTGATCGGCGTCTCCGGCGACGACGACGACGACGACGCGGCGGCCGGTGACGACGACGACGCGGCCGACGACGACGACGACGCGGGCCCCGACGACGACGACGACGACGCGATCGGCGACGACGACGACCAGGCCACGCCGCCGGTGGAGACGCGGGCCGGGTTCGCGATCTGGGACGGCGAGACGTTCCTGTCGCGCCAGTCCGAGGGCGCGGCGCTGTACGGCGTCATCGGCGACTTCGAGTCCTGCGACGACTTCTTCGAGAACGACGGCTACGGCCCCGCAGGCTCGGTCGGCCTGTGGGCGCTGCGCGCCGAGAACATCGAGTTCGAGGGCGAGTACGTCGACTTCTACGGCGACTGCCGCATCAATCAGCCCGACGCGCGCTGCTTCACGGGGTGGGGCGACGACTGGTCGACCGACGAAGACGACGTGATGTTCATCCACGACTTCGGCGAGGTCATCGTGGGCACCCTGAGCGCCCGCGGCGAGGACCTCGGGTTCACGCTGGTGAACTGCGGCGAGATCGACTTCGACGGCTACGAGTACGACGGCGAGTCGGCGGGCGGCGAGAAGGCGGACCCCGACGGCGGCTCCGGCACGGGCAAGGGCCGCAAGTGGGGCCTGCGGTTCCGCTGATCCGCGTCCTCCCCCTGCTGGCGCTCGTCGCCTGCACCTACGAACCGGGCCCCCTCGTCGACCCCACCCTCTGGGTCGAGGCGACCGCGGGCGAGGACCCGTTCGACGACCGCCCCGCGGAGGTCGACTGCAACCCCGGCGGGTACGCGGTCGAGCTCGACACGATCTTCGAGGTCGAGACCGACGCCTGTCCCTACGGCACGTTCACGCAGCCGCTGCTCCGGGACGTCGGGCCGGGGGCGACGGTCGAGCTGCTGGGGTGGCACCTGGACCTCTTCGCCGACCCCCCGGGCGAGGCCCACTACGTCGTCCGCATCGGCGGCATCGTGCTTTTCGAGGCGCGTCCGGAGGTCCCCTCGGAGGAGGAGATCTGGGACCTCGCGATCGACTGGCCGGGGGAGGAGCGCGTCGCCGCCGGGGAGCCGGCCTTCTTCCACGTCCACAACCACGGCACGAACTCGTGGCGGCTCGGCGCGGTGGAGATCGTGGACTAGTTGATGCACTCCCCGAGCTGCCCCTCCCAGGTGCGGCTCCAGACCTCGTAGGTGGGGAACTCGGCGAGCAGAGCCCCGTCCAGGTGGCCCGTGTCGACCAGCGACTGGAGCACCTCCAGGGCCATCGGGCGCATGAGCACGCGGAGCTCGACCCGGGCGGGGAGGCTGACGACCGCGGGGTACTCGAAGGGCAGCCCGTGGAAGAAGGCGGGGTCCAGGGTCGGCGCCGCGGGGAGGAGGTTCGAGGAGACGTCGGCCGCCTCCCAGAACATGTGCACCTCGGCCCCCTTGGCGTTCGTCATCACGTCCCGGAGCACCCACAGCCAGGGGTCGGCGAGCTCGGTGACGGGCTGGTCGTCGGCCACCACGCCGCTGCTGAACACCTCGGCGCCGGCGGCGTCGTAGGCGACGACCTCGAGCCAGACCCGCCGGTCCTGCCCCGAGCCGGAGGGCCAGGCGTGCCCCGCGCCGGCGTTCTCGAGCCAGCCTTCGATGGAGAAGATCCCGGCATTGGGCTGCACGCAGACCTCCCCCACGAGCACGCTGTCGAGCTCGTCCTGCACCAGCGCGAGCTGCTCGGCCCGTTGGGGGAACTCGGTGATCGCGACGTCCACCCCGGGCATCGAGTGGTCGTGGACGCGGCGCGACGGCAGGCTCGTGTCGTTCGTCGAGGGGCCGTCGGTGCCGGGCATGTGGCAGTTCCCGCACGTCAGCGGCAGCGACGGGCCGTCCTGCGCGAACACGCTCTCCTCCCACTCCACGAGGGTCCGCTCGAGGTGGACCCCGGCGGGCGTGACGACGTCGTGGCAGCGGCCGCACAGCTGCGCCGAGGAGCGATCCTCGCGGTCCTGCAGCGGCGCGTGCATCGAGCGGTGGGCGCGCGTCCGGACGGGGTCCTCGATGCCGCCGCGCATGAGGTCGTCCTCGTCCGACAGGGTCAGCGGGTTGTTGAACGGCTCGTCCCCGATCCCGTCGACGCGGTGGCAGAACGCGCACGTGATCCCCTCGAGGTGGTCGGGGACCTCGTCGAGGTTGGTGCCGTCCTCGGTCAGCCCCAGCGCGACCGCCATCGGGGCGTGGCAGTTGATGCAGAAGGCGCCCAGCGCGCCGTCGGTCTCCTCCTGGCCGCGCTGGTTCATGGCGAGGAAGACCGGGTCCTCGGCCGCGTACGCGTGCATCGACCCGGACCACTGCGTGTAGTGCTGCTCGTGGCACTCGGCGCACGCCTCGGGGTCGAGGAGCTCCTCCTCGGTCAGCGGCGTGCCGGACGGGCAGCCGGCGAGCGACGTGGCGAGGAGCAGCGCGGCGAGCAGGCGCGTCATGGCCGCATTCTGCCCCGGACGCGCGCCGCCAGCAGCACGAGGAGCAGCAGCCCGGTCGGATCGCCGCGACCCGCCGCGGCACAGCCGGTGTCCTCCGGCTCGTCGACGGCCGGCTCCCGCCACGGCTCGGGGGTGACCTCCTCGCGGGGGACCAACGGGTCGTCGTCGGGGCCGTCGTACAGGCCGTCGCCGTCGCTGTCGGGGTTCAGCGGGTCGGTCCCGAGGACGATCTCCGCCGCGTCTCCGAGCCCGTCCTCGTCGGTGTCGGGCCGGTGCGGGGACGTGCCCACCTCCAGCTCGGGGCCGTCGTAGAGGCCGTCGCCGTCCGTGTCGGGGTCGAGCGGGTCCGTCCCCTGGAACCCGACCTCCACGGCGTCGAGGAGCCCGTCGCCGTCCGTGTCCGGCGCGAGCGGGTCGGTGCCGTACTCGTGCACCTCCTCGCCGTCGAGCAGCCCGTCGCCCTCGCTGTCGATCCCCAGCGGGTCGGTGCCGAGGTCGATCTCGTCGCCGTCGTCGAGCCCGTCCCCGTCGGTGTCGGCGTCGTAGGGGTCCGTGCCGAGCGCGACCTCGTCCTCGGACGCGAGCGTGTCGCCGTCGGGGTCGGCGGCGGGGCCGTCGTGGTCGTCGGGGTCGAGGAAGTCGGGGACGTCGTCGCCGTCGAAGTCGTGGTCGGGGGCGTCGGGGACGCCGTCGCCGTCGGGGTCCGCCTCGGCGGTGTCGGACACCCCGTCGCCGTCGGCGTCGAGGTCGTAGGCGGCGGGGGCGCCGTCGCCGTCGGGGTCGAGGTCGCACGGGTCAGGCTGACCGTCGCCGTCGACGTCAGGCGCGCACGCGTCGGGCACGCCATCGCCGTCCGCGTCGGTGTTGGCCTCGAAAGCGTCGCCGATCCCGTCGCCGTCCGCGTCGGGGTCGAGGAAGTCGGGGACGCCGTCCCCGTCGAAGTCGGCGTCCCCCTCGTACGCGTCGCTCATCCCGTCGCCGTCGGAGTCGTCGTCTTCCCGGTTGGGGACGCCGTCGCCGTCGTCGTCCCCCTCGCCCTCGACGGCGCTCGCGATCCCGTCGCCGTCGTCGTCAGCGTCGAGCGCGTCGGGCGTGCCGTCGGCGTCGAGGTCGGGTGCGGCGGCGGGATCGGGGTCCCCCGCGGGGTAGGGGTCGGCCTCCACGCCGTCGGCGCGGCCGTCGTCGTCGGTGTCCGCGTCCTGCGGATCCGTCCCCAGCGCGAGCTCCTCCGCGGTGGACATCCCGTCCGCGTCGGGGTCGCCGTCGGGGCCGTCGCTGTCGTCCACGTCGATGACGTCGGGGATCCCGTCTGCGTCCGCGTCGCCGATCGGCTCGAGGGCGTCGGGGACGCCGTTGCCGTCGCTGTCGAGGTCGAGGTACGTCGGCGTCCCGTCCGCGTCGGGGTCGCCCGTCCCCTCGTAGGCGTCCGCCAGGCCGTCGCCGTCGCTGTCGTCGTCCAGCGCGTTGGGGACGCCGTCGCCGTCGGGGTCGTACGGCCCCTCGACCGCGCTCGGGATCCCGTCACCGTCGTCGTCGGTGTCCAACGCGTCGATGATCCCGTCGTCGTCGGTGTCCTGCGGATCCCCGACGTCGCCGCCCACCTCGACGCCGTCGCCGAAGCCGTCCGCGTCGGTGTCGGGGTTCGACCCGTCCGTCCCCAGGGCGACCTCGTCGGCGTTGGAGAGGCCGTCGCCGTCGCTGTCCCCGTCCGGTCCGTCGGCGTCGTTCAGATCGAGGAAGTCGGGGATGCCGTCGAAGTCCGCGTCGCCGTCCCCCTCGACCTCGTCGGGGACCCCGTTGCCGTCGCTGTCCTCGTCCAGGTAGCTGGGCACGCCGTCGCCGTCGGGGTCGCCCATCCGTTCGGCGCCGTCGTCCAGACCGTCGCCGTCGCTGTCGTCGTCGAGGTGGTTGGGGAGCCCGTCCCCGTCCGGATCGCCCGCGGCCTCGGCGGACGTGAGGAGGCCGTCGCCGTCGTCGTCGTCGTCGAGGGCGTCGATGGTGCCGTCGTCGTCCGTGTCGAGCGGATCGCCGACCACGGGGCCCACCTCGGCCGCATCGTCGAACCCGTCGCCGTCGCTGTCGACCGACACCGGGTCGGTGCCGAGCGCCGCCTCGTCGTCGTCCGACAGCCCGTCGCCGTCGTCGTCGGGGTCGGTGCAGTCGGGGTCGTCGTCGCCGTCGAGGTCGTCGAAGCCGTCGACGAGGTCGCCGTCGCAGTCCGAGTCGATCGCGTCGCAGGACTCGGCGGCGCCGGGGTGGATCGAGGCGTCGAAGGGGGCGCAGTCGTCATCGTCGTCGGTGCCGTCGTCGTCGTCGTCCGCGTCGACGCAGTCGGGCTCGAGGTCGCCGTCGAAGTTCGCGAACCCGTCGACGAGGTCGTCGTCGCAGTCCGAGTCGATCGCGTCGCAGGACTCGTCCGCCCCGTCGTAGACGTCGGCGTCGCCGTCATCGCAGTCGCCGTCGCAAGTGGTGAACCCGTCGAGATCGAGGTCGAAGTCCTCGTCGATCGCGCCGTCGCAGTCGTCGTCGACGCCGTCGCAGTCCTCGATGCCGGTGGGCGAGCCGTCGGGGTCGTCGTCGTCGCAGTCACCCGCGCACGTCGTCCACGCGTCGCCGTCGGCGTCGAACCCCTCGTCCACGAACCCGTCGCAGTCGTCGTCGTCGCCGTCGCAGATCTCGGTGGCGAGCGGGTTGACGGCCGGGTCGGCGTCGTCGCAGTCGCCCGGCAGCTCGGCCGGGTCGGCGCACGTCAGCCCGGGGCAGTAGCCGTCGCCGTCCATGTCGTAGGACCCCCACTCCACGGTGATCTCGTGGACCAGCGACTCCGCCCCGAGGTGGTGCAGCGTCCCGATCTCGCCGGCCGTGGGGAACGCGCAGTAGGGGTGCGTGCCGCTGTACTGGAGCACGCCGTCGACGCTGAGCGTGAAGAGGTAGTTGGCGTCCAGCGTGGCCGTGATCTCGTACGGCTGGCCCGTCACCATCGGGTCGACGCTCCCGGCGAAGTCCTCCAGCCCCAGCGACGAGGTCACGTACAGCCACGTCTCCCCGCCCCAGATGTCCCACAGGAAGAAGCCGCACCACTGCGGGTCGTCGCGCTTGAGGACGAAGCCGGCGTCGTTCGTGCCGAGCCGCGTCATCTCGGCGGTGATGGTGACGGTCGTCCCCACGGGGATGCCGAGGTCGATGACCGCCGAGGCGGAGAGGTGGAGCGAGTAGCCGCTGCCGCTGAGGTCGGCGCCGGTGTCGACGTTGGTGCCGTGGACGCTCACCCAGGGGGCCAACACGCCGTCGTCGAACGTGTCGAAGAAGCTCCCCTGCGCCGCTGCCGTCACCGGCGCGATCAGGAGCGCGGGCAGGGGCGCCATCGTCGCGAGGAGGGCCGCACGCACGGTGCGTAGCCTAGCCCTGGCACGGGACCGGTCGTAGCGAGTAGCGTTGCCCGATGCGCCGCGTCGCCCTCGCCGTCGTCGTGACCTGCCTGGCCCTCCCCGGGGCGGCGGGCGCACACAGCGGCGCCGCGTTCGGGACCCACCCCTTCGTCGAGGACGGCGAGCTGATCGGGGGCGGGACCGACTACGGGATGCTCATCGTCGAGGACGGGGTGCCCCTGTGGACCTGCGAGGAGGCGTTCGTCTACGAGCCCAACTGGTGGTACCGGGCGCCGGGCGGGCCGACGCTGGCGGGGACGTTCGAGGGGCTCTACCGGAGCACCGACGGGGGCTGCACCTGGATCGCGAGCACGGGGCCGCTGGGGGAGGCGACCAACATCTCGGCGGTGGGCTCCGACCCCGACGACCCCACCCACATCTGGGTCACGACCGCGGACGGGGCGACGACGAACCGCGTCTGGGAGTCGACCGACAGCGGGCTGACGTTCGAGGAGACGGGCTGGGCCGACGACGGGATCAAGCCGCGCGGGATCGGCGTCGCGCCGGGCGGGCAGGCGCTGTACGTCCTCGCGATCCGGGAGTCCGACGCGGCGACGCTGCTGTACGGCTCGACCGACGGCGGCGTCACCTGGACGGACCCGCTGGAGCTGACGGGGTGGGCGATCCCGATCTACCTGGGGCTCAGCACGGACCTCGGCTCGGTGTACATCGAGGCGCTGCAGCAGGGCGGGGATCAGTTCTGGCTGCTGCGCGTCGACGCGGGCATGAAGACGCCGCCGGTGCAGGTCGCGTCGTTCCCCTCGCCGATCAACGCGTACGTCGAGTTCGAGGGCAAGGCGCACCTCATCGAGGGGTGGACGCGCTACCACGTCGACGACGGGATCACGGGCACGTTCACCGAGGTGGAGGGGCCGGAGATCCCGACCCGCTGCCTGAGCGTGATCGATGGACGTCTCTACAGCTGCGGCCTGTATCCGTGCTTCGCCCAGTTCGCCGTGCTGGGCGACGACGGGGTCACCTGGGAGCCGCTCATCGGGTACGAGGAGGTCGTCCCCCGCGACTGCCCCACGGGTTCGCGGGCCGACTCGCTGTGCCCGCCCATCTGGGACCTGATCGCGCCCGCGCCGGCCGGCGACGACGACGACAGCGCCGCGCCGGATCCGTGCACCGATCCGCCGGCGGACGACGACGACGCCACGGGCGACGACGACGACGCGGTCGGGTCGGACGACGACGACGCCACGGGGCCGGACGACGACGACGACAGCGCGGTCGGCGGCACCTGCGACGGGTGCGCCGCGGCCGGGACGGGGAGCGGCGGCGGCGCGGCGGCCGCCCTCGTGCTCCTGCTCGCTAGCTGGAGGGGACGGAGATCCGGAGGATCTCGTCGTTCATCTGGTCGGCGACCCAGAGGCTGCCGTCGGGGCCGAACTCGATCCCGTTGATCGCGAACTCGTCGCGCTCCAGCTCCAGCCAGTCGATCAGCTCGCCGTCGAGCGTGAAGGCGAGGATCTGGGACCGGCGCGCGTCGCTGATCCAGAGCTTGCCGTCGTGCAGGGCGAGGCCGGACGGCTTCGACAGGTTGAAGTCGTCGCCGTCGATGAGCGTGTTGAGGCTGGCGCCCCGCATCTCGTACTGCTGGGTGGGGGAGACGTCGTAGTTCGGGAGCGTGATGTCGCCGACGAAGGCGTCGGCGTCCTCGATGTCGAGCACGCAGACGCGGATGTTGCCGGTGTCGGCGACGTAGAGGAGGCCGTTCTCGCGGTCGACCTCCATGTGCGAGGGGACGTCCCCGCGGCGGTCCACCTCGCCCTCCACCCAGCGCTGGATCTCACCGTCGCTGTGGTCGGTGCCGCCGAGGCCGTGGTCGTCGTTGAAGTCGTAGCGCGTGAGGCTGCTGTGGTAGCCGTCGAAGACCCACCAGACCGAGTCCTGCTCCCACGCGATGCCCATGCCGAGGGGGCTGTTGTGGAGCATGTCGAGGTGCCCCTCGTGGCCGCCGTTGAACTCGGGGAGGTCGGACGTCCACCACGTCGGACCCATGAAGTCGAACGGGGTCATCGTCCCCTGCGTCGGCTCGTCGGTCTCGTGGATGGTGGCGAAGTCGCCCGTCTCACGGTTGAACGCGAGGGCCGAGGGCTGGGCGAGGAAGTGGGGACCAGCGAAGTTCTCGTCGATGTGCTGCGTCCACTGGTCGTCGGTGCCCGCGTCGAAGAGGATCGTGACCGACTCGGTCTCGCGGTTGACGACCCACAGCTCGTCGGTCCGGATGGGGTGGAACTCGAGGTCCCGCGGGGTGTTGAGGTCGTCGTCGGCGGTGGCGATCACGTCGAGCTGGACGTTGTCGAGGGAGTGCGTCCCGCCGCCGAGGATGTCGATGCCGCTCGCGTCGTCGTCGTCGTCCCCCACGGGCGGACAACCGACGAGGAGCGGCAGGCAATAAAGCAGGACGAGG
Source organism: uncultured Rickettsiales bacterium (assembly GCA_964344575.1). Classification (GTDB taxonomy): domain Bacteria; phylum Myxococcota_A; class UBA796; order UBA9615; family UBA9615; genus JAAESI01. Next base: position 56,292 of record CAYFOA010000016.1, read on the forward strand.
AGCAGGGGACGCAGGGTCATCGGGGCCTCCGAAGGGGGGTACGGGTCGTGCGGCGGATGGGATCTAGCACTTCTGGACGCCGACCGGCCAGGGGTCGTTACGGCGCGCCGAACCAGCGGACCAGCGACGCCGTCGCGTTCGTGAAGTGGTGGGCGATCTGGGGTTCGGTGTACGGCTCCCCCACGGGGCACGCCGCGCGGGCGTGGCAGGCCGTGGCGCAGCCGCCGGGGCGGACGCGCTCGGCGTGGCACAGCGGGACGTCGAGGCCGAGCGGGCCGCCGACGGCGCCGGCCGGGCAGGCGGAGAGGCAGGGTCGTTCCGGACAACGCTCGCAAGGGTGTGCGCGCGGCGGCTCGTGTTGCCGCGGCAGCTCCGCGGCGACGAGCACGACGCCCCGGTACGCGTGCCACAACCCGTGGACGGGGTGGATGCCGAGGCCCATCGGCGACCGGTACGCCCACCCCGCCGCCTCCGCGAACGACCGGATCGGGAGGTGCTCGGTCGCCTCGGGGTCGGGCCACGCCACGCGCGTGTCCACCGCCACCGTCGCGCAGAAGTCGCCCAGCGCCTCGCGCGCGTGACGATCCACGGGATCCCGCTGCCCGTCCGCGAAGAAGCCGCGCTCCCCGATCGAGTCCCACATGCGCCGCCCCGCCGAGCCGATCAGCACCGTCGACGGCCACGCCGCGGCGTGCTCGGCGAGGCCGTCGAGCCCCGCGGTGGGGAGCACCGCGAACAGGTTCAGCCCGCGCTCGGCGAGCAGCGTCCGGCCGGCCTCGATCACGCCTCGGCCGACGCCTCGAAGGCCTGCACCACGTCGACGTAGGGCTGGCCGACCTTGTCCCACATCCGCTCGCCGCAGCCGTTGAGCATCAGCATCTGCTCACGGTTGTGGGGCTTGTGGGTGGCGATCTCCCGCAGCAGCCGGTTGCTCCCCATCGCGTAGGCGGGGACGTCCTCGCCGCGGGCGAGCACCGCGCGGACCTCGCGGAGCTTCTCGAAGAGCGCGCGGTCGGTCGCGTCCAGGATGTCGCCCCCGCCGGCCGCGAGCCGCTGGGCGGTCCGGCGGGCCTTGCGGAGGGGTCCGACCTCCGGGAACACCATGTGGAACTCGGCCTCCTGCTGGCGCATGACGCGGGCGCCGAGCTCGGACAGGTTGAGCACCCGCCAGCGCCGGTCGTACCCGCCCATCTTGCGACTGACCTCGGTCTCGACGAGGCAGCCGGCGCGGACGAGCGCGCGGAGCACGTCGATCACCTCGTCCTGGGTGAGGTTCCCCAGGATCCCGTACGTCGAGAGCCGGTCGAAGCCGAGCAGCTTGACGTTCTTGGCGGCCGACCCCTTGAGCACCTTCATCACGGTCGAGGCGCTGTGGCCGTTCCCCATCCGGGCGACGCAGGCCAGCGCCTTGCGCGCGATCGTCTCGGCCTGCCCGGCGAGCAGCTGCGGGACCACCGCGTCCCCGCCGCCGCGCAGGCACGCGTCGCAGGTGCCGCACGTCTCCCACGGCGGGGTCTCCCCGAAGTAGCTCAGGATCGCGCGACGGCGGCACTGCTCGTCCTCCGCGAAGGCGACCATCCGGTCGAGCTTGTCGAGCTCGTGACGTCGGCGCTTCCGCAGCGGCGCGAAGTCGAGGTCGAACTCCTGCCCGGGCCGGAGCATGCGCGCGCCGCTGCACCGGTCGGAGTGCTCGACGACGACGAGGTCGAGCTGCTCCAGCCGCCGCAGCGCCGCCGCCACGCGCTCGCGGGGGGCCTCCAGCTCGAACGCCAGCGTCGGCAGGTGGACCGGGATGTGATCGGGCAACGTCGCCTCGTCGCCGGCCCCGAACAGGGGGCCCTGGCGGGACGCGCCGAGGCTGTCGAAGAACTCGTCCGTCCCCCGGGGGGGCGGGGCGCCGTAGCGGTCCAGCTCGACGGGGTGGCCGCCCCGCGCGCGCAGCCCCTTCAGCGCGATCCAGAGGTCCTTCGGGAGCCCGTCGCGGTGCGGCTGGTTGGCGAGGTCGGCGGGGGGGAAGGTGACGTGGGTCAGCCCCTCCCGCACGGGCAGGCGGCGCAGCCACCCCTCGCGTTCGAGCACGACCATCGCCGCCCCCACCATCCGGTCCGTCGCGCCGTTGCCGATCTGCTCGGCGATGGCGCGGTGGCTGAGGAAGACGGACGGCTTGCCCACCTCCTCGAGCGCCTGCCACGTCCCGATGACGACCCACTCCGGGGGGTGGGCGTTGTCGATGAAGAACTCCTGGATGCGACGGTCGCCGACCTTGTAGAGGAGCGCGATCTCCGACGGCCGCTGGTCCCGCCCCGCGCGCCCGATCTCCTGGTAGTAGGCCTCGATCGTCCGCGGGATGTCGAAGTGGACGACGCCGCGGATGTCCTCCTTGTCGATCCCCATCCCGAAGGCGTTGGTGGCGACGACGAGGGGGAGGCGGCCGCCCATGAACGCGTTCTGGATGCGGGTCCGCTCACCGGACTCGAGCCCCGCGTGGTAGCCGGCGACCTGCTCGCCGCGCCCCCGGAGCACCTGGCAGACGCGCTCGACGGAGCGGCGGGTCGCGCAGTAGACGAGCGCCGGCCGCCCCATCCGGGTCAGCTCGTCGACGACCAGCTCCTCCTTGTGGCCCCGGGACCGGGCGGGCTGAACGGCGAGCTTGAGGTTCGGCCGGTCGAAGCCGGTGACGAAGATCCCCGGGTCCTCCAGCTGCAGCGTGCGGAGGATGTCGTCCCGGACCTGGGCCGTCGCCGTCGCCGTGCAGGCGACCGTGGGCGGGTTGCCGAGCTCCTCGCGGACCTGCCCCAGCCGGAGGTAGTCGGGCCGGAAGTCGTGCCCCCACTGCGACAGGCAGTGCGCCTCGTCGACGACGAACATCGTCACGTTCGCCTGCGCCAGCCGCCGCGCGAAGCCGCCTCCCCGGAACCGCTCCGGGGCGACGTAGAGCAGCCGGATCTCCCCGTCGAGGACCGACACCATCCGGGCGTCCCGCTCGTCCTGGGGGATCGAGCTGTTGATGAACGTCGTCGGGATGCCGAGCGCGTCCATCGCGTCGACCTGGTCCTTCATCAGCGCGATGAGCGGCGAGATGACGACGGTGACGCCGCCGCGGTGCACGGCGGGGAGCTGGAAGCAGAGCGACTTGCCCGCGCCGGTGGGCATGACCACGAGCGCGTCGCGCCCCTCGGCGACGTGCCGGATCACCGGCTCCTGGCCGGGGCGGAAGTCGGCGTGCCCGAAGGTCTCGCGGAGGAGCTCCTTCAGCGAGCGGACTTCGGGTTCGGGGGGTGCGGGGACGACGGACATCAGGCGTGGCTGCAGCATGGCAACGGTATCTGCCAGCAAGCCCCGCGCCAACCTCCGATCTGAGAGACGTCGCGCGATCTGTGGAAAACCGGGGTGTCCGTGAGTGTCCGGCTCACGGACACTCACGGACACTCACGGACGGACAGTCGCCGGACAGTCCTACGGCTCGGGGAGGGTGTCGATCTCGGCGTCGGCCGTCTCGAACAGCGCCTTGATCTTCCCGCCGAACTGGATGGCGATGGCGATGCAGACCACCGCGATGGCGACGAGGATGATCACGTACTCGGTCATCCCCTGGCCGCGTTCGTCGTGGTGGAGGTCGCTCAGCAGCGAGGTGAGGTGGGACATGGGGCTCTCCTGATGGGGGGCGGCGTGATTGCCGCGACCCGATCAGCGTGGCCCCCGGTTGTTGGGCCTTCTTGGGCGCGAAACTTCGCTTCTGTTTCGGTCCGCAAAATCTTTTGCAGTGATCTCAACACCGTGCGCGGGTTTGCCCGGATTTGACTTGGCCGCGACCCGTTGCGGGCGTAGCGTGATCTCTACAAAGGCCGCGAAACCCACGTCATTCCGCGTGGTTACGCGCTTGCGTGTGTCTGGGGAGGCATGCCATGGCCGCTGCGCTCGAATCCGGAGTCTGGAGTCCCTGGGGCGAAGTCGACGAGAACCCCATGCCCCGCATGGTCGACTGGCCCAACCTCGGAGAGGCCGCCCCCGCCGTAGTTGTCTGTCCCTCCTGCCGTCACCACGTGACGCTCTTCGTCGACACCTTCGCCGGCCACCAGCACTACGTGGACGACTGCCCCCTGTGCTGCTGCGCCATCGAGCTCGACGTCAAGGTCAAGGAGTTCAAGATCGCGTCGGCCACCGCGTCGCGGCCCTACTGATCCTCCGGCGGCGACCCGCCACCAGCACCAACAGACCCACGAGGACGGCGAACCGGCCGCGCTGGGGCTGCGCGCTCGCGCCGATCGTCGCCACGCACGAGCATCCGGGCGCGGGGGCGCGGATCGAGGCCCCCGTCGCCACCCCGTCGCAGTCCTCGTCGATCGCGTTCCCCTCGACCTCCACCGCGCCGGGGTGGACGGCCGGATCGCTGTCGTCGCAGTCGTCGGCGTTGTCGGCCCACGCCCCCTCCGGCCGCGCGCAGAGCGGGTTGTCCGGGTGGCCGACGTCGCCGCCGTAGCCGTCCTCGTCACCGTCCCCGAACCAGTCCGAGAACTCGAGCCCCCCGTCGGGGTCGCCGTCGCAGTCGTTGTCGAGGCCGTCGCAGACCTCGGCGCGACCCTCGTGGACCTCCGGCTCCAGGTCGTCGCAGTCTCCGCCGCAGGGGCGTGACCCGTCGGAGTCCGCGTCCGACTCGTCCGCGGGCACCGTGCCGTCGCAGTCTCCGTCGAGGCCGTCGCACTGCTCGACGGCGCCGTCGTAGACGACCGGGTTGGCGTCGTCGCAGTCGAGTCCGCCCTCGGCGAGGGCCGCCTGGCCGTCCCCGTCGGCGTCGGCGTCGGCGCAGTCCGGGAGCCCGTCCTCGTCGAGGTCGGCGAACTCGTCGACCGCGGAGCCGTCGCAGTCCGTGTCGGCGGCGTCTCCGCAGAACTCGGGAGCCCCCGGGTACGCGTCCGGGTTGAGGTCGTCGCAGTCCTCGCCTCCCGCCGCCGCCGCCTCGTACCCGTCGCCGTCGGTGTCGTCGTCGACGCAGTCCGGGACCCCGTCCCCGTCGAGGTCGCCGAACCCGTCGGCGAGCGAGCCGTCGCAGTCCGAGTCGATCGCGTCGCAGGCCTCGGGCGCCCCCTCGTAGACCGCCGCGTCGGCGTCGTCGCAGTCGGTCCCCTCCTCGGCCACCGCGTCGGACCCGTCGCCGTCCGCGTCGGGATCGCAGAGGTCCCCGACGTCGTCTCCGTCCAGGTCGTCCTGGTCGGGGTTGACCACGGTGGGGCAGTTGTCCGGCTCCGCGTCCGCCACCCCGTCCCCGTCGACGTCGTCGTCGCAGGGATCGCCGATGTCGTCCCCGTCGAGGTCCTCCTGGCCGGGGTTGGGGTCGAGCGGGCAGTTGTCGGGCTCGTCGTCCGGCA
>CAYFOA010000016.1:61691-74042 GCA_964344575.1 uncultured Rickettsiales bacterium
CGTCGCCGTCGTCGTCGTCGTCGATGCAGTCGGGGCTGTCGTCGCCGTCGGTGTCGTCGAAGCCGTCCACGAGCAGGCCGTCGCAGTCCTGGTCGACGGCGTCGCACAGCGTCGGGGCGCCCGGGTAGATCGTCGGATCCGCGTCGTCGCAGTCGTCGGCGCCCGCGAACCCGTCGCCGTCGACGTCCGGCGTCGCGCGGAGGTGGATCCCGGCCGGCTGTCCGGGATCCGCGCTCAGCCAGCGGGACCAGCCCTGGGCCGGGGCCTGGGCCGGGTCGTAGCGCAGACGGGCTCGGACCTGGTGGGCGACCCCCGGGTCGAGGCCCGAGAGCTCCTCCACCACGACCACGCCGCCGCTGCCCGTGTCGGTCCAGGCGGTGGACTCGACCACCCCCGTGCCGTCGAAGGGGACGCCGTGCGGCTTCGCCTCGATCTGCAGGCGGACGCGGCCGCGCCCCCAGGGCACCCGGGCGTCGACGTGGGCGTCGAACCCGACCGTCCCGGAGAGCCCGCCGACCGGCAGCGGGGTCGTGGTCGAGCCCTCCTGGAACAGCCGCAGCCGGAGCGTGAACGCGCGCCCCACCTCGTCGACGTCGGCGCCCGCGAAGACCTCGATCCGGCCCTCGTTCGACCCGGTCACGTCGTACCCCGGCGAGGAGACCACCACCTCGCAGGCGCCGTCACCGTCGAAGTCCCCGTCGAGGTGGAGGCCCTGGCCGAGGTCGTAGTCCGGCCCCTCGGAGACGGACCAGCCCTCGCTGTCGGCGTCGGGCATTCCGCCGGGCCCCCCGAAGAACAGGCGCACGTCCTGCTCGAGCTCGGAGGTCACCAGCAGGTCGGCGAAGCCGTCGCCGTCCGCGTCGCCGGTCGCGCACGCCGCGCCGAACCGCTCGTCGGTGGCGTCGGTGAGGATCAGGACCTCGGGGACGGCGACGCCGGGCCCCGTCGGGGAGCCCGCGTAGAGCCACACCCGGCCCTCGTCGCCGTCGATCGTGCTCGACCCCACGGCGAGATCGGCGTAGCCGTCGCCGTCGAAGTCGCCCCCTGCGACGCAGGTGCCGATGTGGGCGGCGCTCTGGTTCCCCTCGGCGATCAGGGACGGGACCGTCTCCAGGCCGCCGGGTCCCCCGAGGAAGACGCGGACGATCCCCTCGTCGACCTGGCCGGCGTCGTACCACCGGGCGGCGATGGCCGCGTCGTCGTAGCCGTCTCCGTCGAGATCGCTGACCGCGGACGCGTTCATGCCGTAGAAGGCGTCCGCCTGGCCGCCGGTGTCCGTCCACGACGGGGTGGCCTCGGGGCCGGCGGGGGTCCCCGCGAACACGAAGGTCGCGCCCGCGTGGGGGTCGCCGTCGTCCCACTCCGGCGCCCCCACGAGCAGATCGGCGAGGCCGTCGCCGTCGAAGTCGCCCACGTCGATCGCCGTCCCGAGCAGCGCCCCCGCCTGGCCCAGCGCGGCGTTCCAGGTCGCCGTCGGCGACAGCCCGGACGGCCCCCCGGGGAAGAACCACACGGTCCCCTCGTCGACCTCCGCGCCGTCCCACCGGGGTTCGCCGACGAACAGGTCCAGCCAGCCGTCCCCGTCCGCGTCGCCGAGCCCCACGGAGCCCCCGAAGTAGCCGTCCTCGCTCGTCCCCAGGCCCGTCCACGAGGCGGCGGCGGCCAGCCCCGCGGGGGAGCCGTCGAAGACCTCGACGCGGCCCGCGGCCTCCTCGGCGGCGTCGAACAGGGGCGTCCCCACGACCAGCTCGTCCGCGCCGTCCGCGTCCAGGTCCCCCGAGGCGAAGGCGTCCACGGTCGTCCCGATCCGGGCTCCGTCCTGGTCGCCGAACAGCTCGGGGACGGGGTCCGACGAGGGGAGCCGGGGGAGCGACAGGTAGACGCGGACCTCTCCTGCGTCCTCCTCCCCGCCGACGTCCATCATCGGCGCGCCGGCCACGAGATCGCCGAGGCCGTCGCCGTTGACGTCCCCCGCCGCGGCGACCGCGTGGCCGAGGTGAGCCTGCGCCTGGCCGCCGAGGTCGAGCGTCTGCTCGAACAGCCCGACGGGCTGACCCACCCGGCCGAACGCCAGGTGCAGCCGGCCCTCGGCCGCTTCGTCGGAGGTCCACTGGTCGGATCCGATGGCGAGGTCCGCGAAGCCGTCGCCGTTGAGGTCGCCCGCGGCGGCGACGGACCACCCGAAGCGGGCGTTCGCCTGGTTCGAGCGGGGGGGCCACGACTGGGTCGGGGACACCCCGGCCGCCGTCCCCTGGTACAGGAAGGTCTCCCCCTCGTCGGCGCCCCCCCAGTCGTCCGAGTTCGGCGAGCCCACCAGCAGGTCGCCGTAGCCGTCTCCGTCGACGTCCCCGAGCGCGGCGACCGAGAAGCCGAAGCTCGCGCCCGCCTCCGTGCTCTGGAGGACGCGGTCGGGCAGGAGCGAGGGCCCGCCCGACGACCCCTCGAACACGAAGACGCCGCCCTCGTCGACCTCCCCGTCGTCCCACGCCGGGGCCCCCACGACGACGTCGGCGAACCCGTCCCCGTCGAAGTCCCCCGCGCCCGCGAGGGAGGCCCCGGCCTGGGCCCCCTCCTGGCCCGAAGCCCAGCTCCAGTCCGCGACGGCCGGGGGTCCCGCGGCGCCGCCGAGGTACAGGAACGCCGCGCCCTCCGACGCCTCGGTGAACGTCCACCCCGGCGCCCCCGCGAGGACGTCGCCCGAGCCGTCGCCGTCCACGTCCCCGGCCCCCGCCACCGCGGCGCCGAGCTGGGCCCCCGCCTGGTTCGACTCCGCGCTCCACGAGGAGATCGTCTCCAGCCCCGCCGCGGACCCGTAGAACAGGAACACTGCGCCCTCGTCGGCCTCGCCGTCGGAGTACCCCGGCGCGCCCACCAGCAGATCGGCGTAGCCGTCTCCGTTGACGTCCCCGGCCCGGGCGAGGCTCGCCCCGAACCGGTCGCCGGAGCCGGCGCCGTCGAGCACCGCGGCCGGGGAGACCTCCAGCCCCTCGGGGGAGCCGGAGAAGACCCACACGCGCCCCTCGTCCCCCGCGGCGACGTCGTACAGGTCAGCAGAAACGGCCACGTCCTCGAAGCCGTCGCCGTCCACGTCGCCGATGCCCGACACCGCCCACCCGAGCTGGGCCCCGGCCTGACCGGCGTCGAAGGTCCAGACGTCGTCGGAGAGGATCGCCAGGGCCGAGGAGGGGGGAGGCCCGGAGGACGGCGGGTCGGCCGGGCCGGAGCACCCCACCGCGCAGACCAGAAGCGCCCCCCGCAGTCTCCACCGGCGCATCGCGGCGAGCATACGCCCGACCGCCGAGGGGGACAGCAATGGACGCCAGGGTCCCCCGGCTGGCATCTTCGCCCGCGGGAGGGAGACGATGTCCGACAAGCTCTTCATCGGCCGCCGCCTCGCGGACGACGCCGATCTGCTCCAGAAGCCCGACCGCCTGACCACCCACGGCGTCGTCATCGGCATGACCGGGTCCGGCAAGACCGGCCTCGCCGTCACGCTCCTGGAGGAGCTGGCCCTGCAGGGCGTCCCCATCCTCGCGCTCGATCCCAAGGGGGACCTCGCCAACCTCGGGCTCCTCTTCCCCGACCTCGCCGCCTCCGACTTCGAGCCCTGGGTCGACGACGGCGAGGCCCGCCGCGACGGGGTCACCCGCCCCGTCCTCGCCCGGCAGAAGGCGGATCTGTGGCGGAGCGGGCTGGCCAAGTGGGGCCTCGACGGCGCCCGCATCCGGCAGCTCCGCGACGGCTCCGACCTGCGCGTCTACACCCCGGGGTCCGAGGGCGGGCGGCCGCTCAACGTCCTCGCCGCGCTCGCCTCCCCCGGCGCCGACGCGATGGGCGACGCCGACGTCCGCCGCGACCTCGTCGCGGGCACCACGCAGGCGCTGCTCGGCCTCGTGGGGGTGACCGCCGACCCCATCCGCAGCCCCGAGCACCTCGTCATCGCCCGCATCCTCGAGGACGCCTGGTCCGCGGGGACCGACCTCGATCTCGAACAGCTCATCCTCCAGGTCGTCGATCCCCGCTTCAAGAAGGTCGGCGTGTTCCCCGTGGACCGGTTCTGGGAACCGGACGACCGGATGGACCTCGCGATGCGGCTCAACGGCGTCATGGCGTCGCCGTCGTTCGCCTCCTGGCTCGCCGGCGAGGATCTCGACATCGACCGGATGCTCACCGGCGACGGCGGCCGGACCGCGATCTCCGTCTGCTCGATGGCGCACCTGTCCGACAGCGAGCGGATGTTCTTCGCCTCGCTGCTCCTGAACCGCCTCCTCGCGTGGTCCCGCACCCAACCCGGGACGAGCAGCCTCCGCGCGCTCCTCTACCTCGACGAGGCGTTCGGATACATGCCGCCCCACCCCGCGAACCCGCCGACCAAGAGGCCGCTCCTGACGCTGATGAAGCAGGCCCGCGCGGTCGGCCTGGGCGTGCTCCTCGCGACCCAGAACCCCGTCGACCTCGACTACAAGGCGCTCACCAACGCGGGCACCTGGTTCGTGGGGCGGCTGAGCACGGAGCAGGACGTCGCGCGCGTGAGCGAGGGGCTGAAGCAGGCGGCCGCGGGGGACGACCCGAGCGCCGCCATCTCCGGACTCCAGCCGCGCCAGTTCCTCCTCCGGGACGTCAAGGAGAGCGCGCCGATCCTCTTCCGCTCCCGCTGGGCCATGAGCTTCCTCCGGGGTCCCGTCACGCGCGAGGAGCTGAAGCGACTGCCGGGCACCCAAGGCACGACGTCGTCGCTGCCGGCGCCCGACGCGCCCGCCGCGGCCGCGCCCCCGCCCCCCGCGGACGACGCCACGAGCCCCCGCCCGCCGGACCCCCCGTCCGGCGCCCGCGCGTGGTTCCTCGACCCCCGGACCGTCTTCTCGGCCCGCCTCGGCGGCGCCCTCGACCGCTTCGCCGAGCCCGCCCGCCCCGACGGCGCGGTCGTCTTCAAGCCCGCGCTGTACGGCCGCCTCGCGCTCCGGTTCGACGAGGACCGCAGCGGGTACGTCCTCGACGAGGAGCACCACCTCCTGTTCTTCCCCCTCGGCGACCGCGTCCCCGACGAGCCGCTCCGCGCCCCCCTCGACGACGCGGACCTGCTCTCCGCCCCGCCCGAAGGCGCCCGCTTCGCCGACCTCCCGGAGGCGCTGGACGAGGGCCGGGAGCTGACCGCCGCGCGCCGGGCGATCGTGGACGACGTCTACCGGACCGAGGCCCGCGGCCAGTGGACGTGCCCCCCGCTGAAGCTCCACGGACGGACCGGCGAGCTCCGTGAGGACTTCGAGGCCCGCTGCGCCGACGCGGTCGAGGACGCCGTGGACGCGGAGCTGGAGAAGCTGGCCCGACGCTACGAGGCGAAGATCGACCGCGTCCGGGAGCGCATCCGGCGCAAGGAGGCGCAGGTCGACCGGTACGAGGCGAGCCTCCAGGACACGCGCACGCAGGAGCTGATCAACGGCGCCGAGCTCCTCGCCGGGTTCTTCCTCAAGAAGGGCCGGAAGAAGTCGCTCGGCACGGCGGCCTCGCGCCGGAAGGCGACGCGCGGAGCAGCGGGTCGCCTCGAATCGGCCCGCGACGACCTCGGCGCGCTGGAGATCGAGATCGCCGACCTCCAGGACGAGCTCGCCGAGCGGAGCGACGACATCCGCGCCGGCAAGGAGTCCGCGCTGGACGAGATCGTCGAGCGGGAGGTCCGGCTGGAGCGGGCCGACATCGCCGTGAAGGACTTCGGGATCCTCTGGGTGCCGGTGACGCGAAGGGTTTGAAATGAGCAACGAAATCGAGATCTTCTACGACCTCGGGTCCCCCTACTCGTACCTCGCGACGACGCAGGTCGACCGCCTCCGCGAGGCGACCGGCCGCCCCGTCCGGCTGCGCGCGTTCCTCCTCGGCGGCGTCTTCAAGGCCGTCGGCAACGAGGCCCCCGCGTCGGTCCCCGCGAAGGCGCAGTGGCTGTTCCGCGACCTCGAGATGTGGGCCGACCGCTACGGCGTCCCCTTCGTCATGAGCAAGCACTTCGCGTGGAACTCGCTCCGGCCGATGCGGGTGCTCCTCGGCCTGGAGCGGCGCGACCCCGCCGAGGCCGAGCGCCTCGCCCACATCCTCTACCGCAAGCTCTGGGGCGAGGAGGCGGACCCCAACGACATGGCGACGTACACGTCCGCCGTCGAGGAGGCGGGGCTGTCTCCGGACGTGCTCGCGTTCTCCGAGGACCCCGAGATCAAGCAGGCCCTCAAGGACGTCACCGCGGAGGCGGTCGAGCGCGGCGCGTTCGGGGCGCCGGCCATCTTCTGCGACGGCGAGCTGTATTGGGGCAACGACCGCCTCGAGCTGCTGACCTGGCGCCTCGCCCGTTGAAGAACACGATCCGCGCCCGGTTCAACCAGGGCCTCGCCATCACGCTGGCGATCGGCGTCGCCGTCTACATGTTCTTCGCCATCCGGGGCGAGTGGTCGGAGACGGCCGGCGCCATCGGGGCGTTCGCCTGGGAGCTGGCGCCGGTCCTGCTGCTGCTCAGCCTCGGCAACTACCTCCTGCGGTTCGTCCGCTGGGAGATCTACCTCCGCATGCTCGACATCCGCGTGCCGCTGGGGTCGTCGCTCAAGATCTTCCTCGCCGGGCTGGCGATGACGATCACGCCCGGCAAGGTGGGCGAGTTCCTCAAGAGCTACCTCCTCAAGGAGGCCCACGGCGTCCCCATGGCGACGTCGGCCCCGGTCGTGTTCGTCGAGCGCGTCGGCGACCTGCTCGGGCTGATCTTCCTCGCCAGCCTCGGCGTCGCGTCGTACCGGCCGGACATGGTCCCCATCCTGGTCGTCGCGTCGGCGCTGTGCGTCACCTCGATCGTCGTGCTCCAGTCCGAGGCGCTGACCGGGCTGGTGCTGTCGATCGTCGGCAAGCTCCCCGTCGGCGACCGGATCGCCCCCCAGGTGCAGGCGCTGATCGACAGCTCCCGCGCGCTCCTCGGCTTCCGCGCCCTGGTCGTCGGCCTGCTCCTCGCGACCGTCGCCTGGTTCCTGGAGTGCGCCGGCTACTGGCTGGCCTTCGGCGGCTTCGGCGTGGACGACTTCGAGCTCGGGCTGGCGACGTTCGGCTACTCGATCTCCACGCTCGCCGGCGTCGTCAGCCCCGGCGGGATCGGGGTGACGGACGCGGGCCTCATCGAGATCGCGGAGCAGCTCCGCGGCGTCTCCCCCGCCGTCTCCACCGCCGCCTCCTTCATCGTCCGCGTCGCGACCCTCTGGTTCGCCGTCGGCCTCGGGGCGATCGCGCTCCTCCGGTTCAAGGCGCTCGTCGACGTGGACGTGGACGTCGCCAAGGGAGCTACTACGGAAGAGGCCTGATCCGGCCTTCGTGGATGGCGCGGACCGTCTCGATCGTGTCCGCGTCCTCGGGCCCCTTGTCGGGCCGGTACGCCTTGACGCGCGCGTGCCGCAGCGCCAGCCCGCCGTCGTAGCGGGGGCTCGCCTGGACCTCGTTGAACGCGATCTCGACGACGATCTCCGGCCGCAGGAACACCGTCCAGTCCGTGCGCCGGACCTCGTACTCGGGGAACGTCTCCGTCTGCCACCTCAGGATCTCGTCCGTCATCCCCTTGAACGTCTTCCCCAGCATGACGAACCCGCCCGTCGACGGGTCCCGCGCGCCCAGGTGCAGGTTGCTCAGCCACCCCTTCCGCCGCCCGCTCCCCCAGTCGCACGCCAGGACGACGAGATCGAGCGTGTGCGCGGGCTTGATCTTGAGCCACGCGAACCCCCGGCTGCCCGCCTCGTAGGGGGCGTCGAGCTGCTTCGCCATCACGCCCTCGTGGCCGTCCGCGATGGCCTGCGCGACGAACGCCGACGCCTCTTCCGCGTCCGCCGTCACGATCCGGCCGGCGAGGTGCGCCGCGGGGACGACCGCCTCCATCGCCGCGTACCGCTCGGTCATCGGCGCGTCGATCAGCTCGCGCCCGTCCAACCGCAGCACGTCGAAGAAGAACGGCGTCAGGGGCAGCTCGTCCCGGAGCGACGCCACCCGCTGCTCCAGCTTCCGCCCGAACCGCCGCATCGTCGTCTGGAACGGGTGCGGCGTGCCGTCCGGCTTCAGCGCCATCACCTCGCCGTCGAGGATGACGTCGTCGCAGTCCAGCGCGCCCACCACCTCGACGACCTCCGGCACCGCCCGCGTGACCTCCTTGAGCCGACGCGTGAACACCCGCACGACGTCGCCGTCCTTGTGGGCCTGCACCCGCGCGCCGTCGAGCTTCACCTCGAACGCCGCCTCCCCCAGGCGGGCCAGCGCCTCGCTCGCGTCCTCCGCGGTGTGCGCGAGCATCGGCTGGAGCGGCTGGAACAGCGTCACCGCGAACTCCGCCAGCGCCGCCTCCCCGCCTTCGTAGGCCGCCACCGCCACCTTCGCGAGGTCCCCCGACAGCATCGCCGCCCGCCGCACCACCGCCGCGTCGATCGCCGTCGCCGCCGCGATCCCGTCGGCCATGATCCCGGCCAGCGCACCCTGCCGGAGCTCGCCCGTGAGCAGCCCCCGGAGGAACCGCTGCTCGACCTCCGTCGCCGCCGCGAGCAACCCCCGGACGGCCTCCTCCTTGGCCTTCTTGGACCCCGGACCCGACGTCCCCGCGATGGCCGTCAGGCTCGCGTCGACCTCCCCCATCGACAGCGACGACGCCTCCGCCGCGGGCGTCTCCGCCGCCTTGAACACCGTCGAGTAGCCGACCCCGATCCGCCCCTGCGGCATCACCCCGCTCAGCCACGACACCACGATCCGGACCTCGTCCGCGGACCGCCCCGCCAGCAGCTCGGCGAGGTGCCCGATCTTCTGCTTGCGCGAGCGCGTCGCCCGGACGCGCTCCGACGTCCCGACGATGTCGGCGAGCCTCACCCGAAGCGGAGGAGGTAGCGGTTCAGGTGGTCGAGGTTCGCCTGCGGGTTGGCGATGTCGACGCTCAGCGTGATCTTGAACATCGTCCCCGCCGGCTCGCTCTCCATCACCGTCCCGAGGATGCGGACGGGGAGCTCCTGCATCGCGTCGGCGACGGCGTGGCGGAAGCGGACGTGGAGGCGGACCTTCTCGCCCTTGCGGGGGCGGCCCGAGGCGTCCATGCGGACGATGACGCGGCCCCGGTTCGCGGACAGGACGTAGCAGTCCTGCTCGCCCGCCGTCGTCATCATCGTCGCCGGCACCTCACCGACGGCGGAGATGCTGGAGGACGAGCTCGCCGAGGAGATCCCCGTCAGCGACGGGTTGCTCGCCGGGTTGAAGCTCGGCAGGCCGCCGGACGACGGCAGCGACGAGACGCGCGGACGGAGCACCTCCGGCTCCGGCTCGGGCTCCGGCGGGGGCCGGGTGGCGCGCTCCGGTCGGACCATCGACATCGACGGCGCCGACACGGGCTTGAACTCGGGGAGCGACGTCGCCTGCCCGTTCGCCTCGCTCAGGGCCCCGGCCACATCCGCGGGCGCGAACGGCCGCGGGAGGAACGCCCCCACGCCCGCGTCCATCAGCGTGTTCTGGACCGTCACCGAGGGCGGGTGGCCGGTGTGGAAGGCGACGACGGGGACGGTCTCGAGCCCGCGCAGCTTCCGGAGCCGCTTGAGGAAGTCGACGAGCCCGCCGCCCTCGGGCTGGGCGTTGACGAGGACCAGCTTCGGCGCCCGGCTGAGGGTCGCCAGCGCCTCCCGCCCGTCGCGCGCCACATGGACCGCGTACCCCATGTCGCGCAGCACGGCGACGGACCGGTCGGCCTCGTCCCGGTCGGCCTCGACGACGAGCGCTCGTTCGCGGCCGTGGCCGCCGAGCTTGCTGGTTCCTGCAGGAGCCATCCCTCCATGGAAAGGTGGCGTACGTTGGCCCCCTTCGCAAGGGGGGGTCGCGTCGTCTCAGCCCAGCACGTCGATCAGCTTCCGGCGAAGCTCCCGGACGAGGCGGCGGAGGTGCTCGTTGTGCTCCTCCAGCAGCGTGATCCGCTCCTTCGCCTCGGCCTCCATCAGGTCCATCTTCGTGTAGGCCTCGGCGAGCTCGGCCTCCAGCTCCTCGATCATCCGCTCCAGCGCGGCGACCTCGGCGTGCAGCTGCTCGATCTCGGAGCCCGCGTCGGACGTGCCGTCGGGCTCCTCGTCCACGTCGTCCGTCCCCGGCGTGCCGGTCGGGCCCTGGTCGATGACCTGGACGATCGTGAACGCCGACGGGCGGCCGTACTCGTCGCCGAACGCGGGGGCCACGGCGAACGCGTACCACCCCTCGTTGGCGTCGGCGAAGTGGAGCGTGTGCTTCGTCCCGTCGATCTTGTCGGCCTTCATCAGCGACCAGCCGTCGTCCACGGCGGCGATCACGATGATGGTGTAGTGCGTCGCGAAGTCGACCTCGCCCCAGGCGACGTCCAGCGACTCGAGGTCGACGCGGCAGGCGCGGTTGACCTCGAAGTCGGCGTTGAGCTCCTGCAGCGACGGCAGCGCGGCCGGCGCCTCCGCGATGCCGAAGCAGGGGCCGGTGACGTCGAGGGCGTCGAACGCCGCCGCGGGAGCGGCGGTGAGGGCGACGAGGGCGAGGGCGGCGAGGATGGCGCGCGTGGTCATGGGGAACCTCCTGTTCCCCCCGGTGCGGTGCACCCCCCGTGCCACAGGCCGTAAGTACTTGAAATCACTAAGCGGCAGGGGTCTCCGGACAGGGTCCGGACGTCCGCGGACAGCGGTGCTACATTCCCGCGCGATGTCCCGAGGGAGCCTCGCCGTCCTCTGCTTCGCCGCCCTGGCGGCGTGCCGGCCCGCGCCTCCCGAGATCACCCCCCAGGAGCCCGTCCTCCGCCGCCTCACCGAGGCGCAGTACGTCAACTCCGTCCACGACCTCCTCGGCGACGACGTCTTCGTCCCCACCAGCCTCGAACCCGACGTCCGGCTCGGCGGCCTCGTCGCCGTCGGCGCCGCCCAGGCGTCGATCTCGCCCCGCGGGGTGGAGAACTTCGAGGCCGCCGCCTACGCCCTCGCGGAGCAGGCGCTGGACCCCGCCCGAGCATCCGACCTCGTCCCCTGCTCGCCCGCGGGGACGATCGACGCGGGCTGCGCCGAGGCGTTCGTCGCGGCGATGGGGCGCCGCGCCTGGCGACGTCCCCTCACGCAGGCCGAGATCGACCCCCTCGTCGCCGTCGCGGGCGCCGCCGCGGACCAGCTCGGCGACTTCCACGACGGCCTCGAGTTCGCCCTCGCGGGGCTGCTCATGTCGCCCCACTTCCTGTACCGGACCGAGCTCGGCGAGCCCGACCCGGACGGCGTCTGGGAGCGCCGCTTCACGGGCTACGACGTCGCCAGCCGGCTCTCCTTCCTGCTCTGGAACACGACCCCCGACGACGAGCTCCTCGACGCCGCCGAGGCCGGTGACCTCACCGACGACGCGGGCCTCGCGGAGCAGGTCGACCGCCTCCTGGGAGACCCCCGCGCGCGTGAGGGGGTCCGCGCGTGGGCCGCCGACATGCTCTCCCTGGCCGAGCTCGACGACATGGAGAAGGACCCCGCCACCTTCGTCCACGTCACCGACACGCTCCCCGCCGCGGCCCGCGAGGAGACGCTCCGCGGGGTCGAGGCGCTGGTGTTCGAGGACGAGGCCCCGCTGCAGGAGCTGCTGACGTCCCGCCGCACCTTCCTCGACCGGGAGCTGGCCACCCTGTACGACGTCCCCGCCCCCGCGCGCGACGGCTTCGGGGAGTTCGTCCACGGCGACGACAGCCTTCGCGTCGGCTTCCTCGGGCAGGCGTCGTTCCTCGCCCCGAACGCCCACCCGGTGAGCACGTCGCCGACGCTGCGGGGGATGTTCATCCAGCGGGTGCTGCTCTGCCGGACGCTGCCGGGGCCGCCCGCGGACGTCGACACGTCCATCCCCGAGCCGAGCGAGGACGCGCCGACGCTGCGGGACCGCGTGCTCCAGCACCTCGAGGACCCGGGCTGCTCGGGGTGCCACCAGATCATCGACCCGCCGGGCCTGGGGCTGGAGCACTTCGACGGCGTCGGCCGCTTCCGCACGACGGACGGCGGCGCCCCCATCGACGCGAGCGGAGACCTCGACGGCGTCCCCTTCGACGGCCCCGTGGAGCTCGCCGAGGCCATCGCCGCGAACGAGGACTTCGCCCCCTGCATGGTCCAGACGATGGTCCGCTACGCCAACGGGAACATCGCCCGGAGCGGCGAGTTCGACGGGCTGCTCTGGCTCGACGACGAGTTCGCGTTCCGGAAGCACCGCGTCCAGCCCCTGGTCGAGGACCTCGCCCTGTCGCCGCTCTTCCGCCAGGCGGGCGCGCTCGACACAGACGCCGAGCCCGAGGAGGACGCCGAATGAGAAACCTGTGTCCACCTCGAGCCGTCGAGGGGTGCGCTCCGCTCG
>CAYFOA010000017.1:0-73130 GCA_964344575.1 uncultured Rickettsiales bacterium
GCCGGCGCGGCGGCGGGCGCGTCGGCCGGATCGGGGATCGACGCCGCCTCCTCCAGCCCCACCTGGAGCATCGTGGTGCGCGCGGCCACCGAGATCGGCGCCAGCTCGATGACCGACGCCCCCTCGGACGCCTGCGTCGCCGTCCCCCCGAGCTCGAACGCGACCCCCTCCCAGTTGCAGCGGACCCGGATCGTGACCGCGTCGCCCACCTTCGGGACGGGGTACAGGGGCACCATCATCACGCCGAACTGCATGCTCCGCCGCCACTGCCGCTGAAGCGCCCCCAGCGACGCGACGTCCCACGTGTGCTGACTCATCCGGTCCCCTCGTCCTCGTCTTCGTCCAGCGGCCCCATCGTCCGGATCCACTTCCACCCGCCGACCGCGAGGAAGAAGACCCCCAGCCCGAGCAGGATCGCGACCGTCTCGGTCTCCCCGAGGTTCAACCCGAACCGGTTGAACGTGATCTTCGTCGTGTGCGACTCGGTGTTGTAGGCGTACACCGCGGCGCCCGCGAGGAGGAAGACGATCCCGGTGAAGACGGCGCCCACGAACGGCGATCGTCTCAGAAGATGAGCTTCCCGACAAAGTCGGCGTTGCCTTCGAGGCGGTCGCCGACGCGGACCTCGATGTAGCCCCGGCGGCTGACGCGGATCTCGAACTGCGCCTCGACCCGGTTCTCGTCGTCCTCGACCCCGTGGTTGTAGCGGGCGATGAAGAAGATGTTCGGCGTGATCGCCTTGCCCCCCTCCACGGAGAACGAGGACAGGTCGTCCCCGAAGTCGACCTCCAAGGAGTCCAGCGGCACGAAGTCGCCGAACGCGTTGTTGAGGAAGCCCGACAGCCCGCCCGCGATCGCCTTGCCGACCGCGTTCCCCTCGGACGTGCCGACCTCCGACAGCGGCTTGCCCGTCACCAGGATCGACATGATGTCGGCCTGGTCCATCTTCGGGTCGGAGTCGAACTCCAGGTGCGGCGACGCCAGCCGCTTCGTCACCAGGACCTTCACGTCCCCGTAGTCGGACGGCCGGACGGCGGTGATGTCGAGCTGCGTGTCGGGGATGCGGCCGGAGAAGTTGAGCGACGAGTCCTCCTCGAGGACGAACTTCTTCGTCAGCACGGTCATCGTCGAGCCGCGCCCCGTCCGGATCTGGCCTTCGAGGTACGGCGCCCCCTCGAAGAGGCTCACCCGGACCTCGCCGTCCAGCGTCAGGTCGGGCCGGACGTTCCCGAACCCGTCCATGAGCACCGCGCCCTCGGTGCGATCGCCGGCCAGGGCCGCGATCCCGGCGTTGAGCTTGAGGCGGATGTTGTTCGACAGCCGGATCGCCACGTCCACGGACGACTCGGCCATGAACCGGTCGAGGAAGGACGGCTCCGGGTCCTCCTCGACGACGGCCACGATCTCGCCCGGCCCCGGCGGCGTCGCCTCGCGGTGCACCTGGAGGTTGTCCGGGAGCTGCATCGACGCCACCGTCCGCCCCGCCAGCTGCTCGCTCCCCAGGTCCACGGCGACGTTCTGCAGCTCCAGGTCGCCCTCGACCGCCAGCGCCGGCAGCTCCCCCGCGACGCGCACTCCACCGTGGAGCTGGGCCTTGATCTCGCGGGTGTACATCAGCCACGTCCGCTCGAAGTCGACCCGGACGTTCATGGCCCCGAGCTTCAGCCCGTCCAGCGCCGCGCCCCCCGAGGCCGAGAACCCCTGCCGCTGGCCCGCCACCCGCGCCCGCCCCCCGCGCGCCAGGTCGATCGGGTTGACCACCTGGGGGACCGTCTCGAACGAGAACGTCTTCAGCGCCACCCGCTCCCGGGTCACGCGGGTGTCGAAGG
The DNA here is from genome assembly GCA_964344575.1 of uncultured Rickettsiales bacterium. Classification (GTDB taxonomy): domain Bacteria; phylum Myxococcota_A; class UBA796; order UBA9615; family UBA9615; genus JAAESI01. The sequence continues at coordinate 1,830 of CAYFOA010000017.1, forward strand.
TGACCTCCTCGTAGCAGATCTGCGTCCGCTTGTAGCAGACCAGTCCGTCGTCCACGGCCATCGCGAGGGCGGGCACGGGCTCCCGGATCGAGCCGGTGATCTGCCCCTCCAGGGTGAGCACGCCGGCGCTCTCCCAGACGTCGGGGACGAACGCCAGCAGCACCGGCATGGGGAAGCCCTCGCCGGTGAGCTTCACGTCCAGCCCGATGGCGAATTCGATGCCGCTGTTGCTGAACACCTGGCCGAGCAGCTCCTCGGTCGGGGTCATCGGCGCGAGCCGGAGCGGGAACGGGGCCATCGCCTCGATCCGGAGCAGCCCCCCGCGCTTCGGGCGGATGACGAACCCCGACGCCAGCGTGCCGCTCGCGATCCCCGCCACGATCTGGACGGGGTGCAGCTCCTGCCGCCCGGCCCGCCCGCCGAGCAGCTGGATGTTCGCCTCGACCACCGGATCGACCAGCTCGCCCGTGATCCCGACCGTCCCCCGCAGCGCCCCCGTCAGCGGCTTCAGGGCCCCCGCGAAGACGTGGACGAGCGACATCTCGAGCTTCGTGATCTCGGCCCCCAGCTCCATCCCCGTGAGGAACGGGACGGCCCGCTTGTCCCGCTCCTCCTGCGGACCGAGGCGGGACAGCAGCAGGTCGCTGACCGGCGCCCCGGCGCGGCCCGTCAGCTCGAGGATCGTGCCGTCGACGTCCGTCCGGATCCGCGACGCGGCGAGCTCGACCACGCCGTCCTCGAGGTTCGCCCCGAACTGGAGGTTCGCCTTCCGGTCGGCCACGGCGAGACCGACGACGCGCACCCGGACGGCGCCCGTGGGATCCGACGTCGGCCCCTCGAGGCGGACCAGCCCGTCGTACGCGCCGCCCTCGACCAGCTCGGGGAGCTCGACCCCGGCGAGGTCCGCGACGGTGGTGAGCTCGTTCCGGTCCACCGTCAGCTCGACGTCCCACTCGCCCGACGGCGCCAGCTGCACCGGCGGCCCCGCCCCGTCGAGCCGGAGCTGCAGCGGCGCCTTGCCGACCCGCAGCGTCATCAGCTCGTCGATGGCGACGTGGCCCGCGATCTGCCCGTCGATCACGCGCAGCTCCAGCTCCCCCTGCTGCGGCGGCCGCCCCAGCGCGCTCGCCCCCCCGACCGACGCCGTCATCGTGACGATGGGCGACGCCAGCGTGCCGTCCACGTCCACCGACAGGTCCTTCACGCGGCCCGTCAGCCCGTGGTCGAGGGGGTCGTCGGTCCGCCCCAGGAGCACGCTCGCGATCGGCTCGACCTCGCTCAGGTCCAGCCCCCGCAGCGACAGGTCGAGGCTCAGGTCGCCGTCTGCGGGGTCCATCGCGGCGGACACGGACAGCGCCCCCGTCTCCGTCTTGACGCCGAGGTCGTCGACCCGGACGGCCCCCTCGTTCAGGGTGACGTGGAAGGCGTTCGTCCCCTCCAGGAGGTACGTGCCCGCGATGACGCTGAGGCGGTCGTTCCGGACGTGGACGATCGGGAGCTTGCCCCACTCCACGAAGCCGTCGGCGTCCACGATGAGGTCGCCGCCGCGGCTCGCGGTGACCGTGTACTGCGACGACGCCCCCTGCAGGACGAGCCCCGCGCGGACCGACCGGAGCTGCTCCCCGGCGGACGTGGCGACGCGCTCGCCGGTGGTGTTGAGCGTCCCGCGGAGCACCGGGATCCCGCCCGGGACCACGTCCAGGTCGATCGCGAAGGACGTCTCCGCGGCCCCCACGGAGACGGGCTTCAGCGCCAGCGCGCGCGTCGTCGTGTCCATCGTCGTGTGGATGGACACCGGGTAGGCCCCGTCCCCGCCCCACGTCCCCCGCGTGAACCCGGCGAAGCTCGCGCTGCCGCCGAGGAGGAGGCCGTTGCTGACGGCGCGCAGCGCGCCGAGGTCGGCGAGGAGGCCGTCGACGTCGAGGGCGAACGACTGCTGCTTCACGTCCGTCGTCCCGGCCACGTGGACCTCGCCCCCGGCGACGCCGACGTCCAGCGATCGGGTCGTCACCACGGGGCCGTCGATCGAGGCGTGCAGCGCCACCGGGCCGAGGGTCATCTTCCGAAACTCGAAGGGCGCGCCGGTGACGCGGAGGTCGCCCGCCAGCGTCTCCAGCTTCGTCCCCGCGCCGTCCCACACCACGTCGACGTCCAACGCATCGGGGAGCCCGTCGATGCCCTTCAGGAAGAAGTCGGGGGACAGTGAGGCGAGGCCGGCGTCGAGCTCGTGCTCGATCTTCGGGCGCTCCTCGCCCTTCGGCAGCCGGAGCCGGAGCGCGCGCAGGTCGATCGCGGCCCCGTCGGCGACGTCGATCGCGCCCGTGTACGTGATCTCGTCCCGCAGCCCGCCGCTCATGTGGAGCTTGCCCGCGACCGCCCCCTCCAACGGCGCCTTGGCCGCGATCTGCTGGACGTCGACGAGGTCGAACGCGTCGATCCCCACGTCCAGGTCGAACGTCAGGTCCTTGAGCTGCCCCAGCGTGCCGTCCAGCCGGAGGTCCAGGGAGCGCCAGTCGACGGTGAGATCCACGAGGTCGAGCTGGAGGTCCGGGGTCAGCCGCGCGCCCCCCGCCGCGGCCACCCCCGTCAGCGGCAGCGGCCGCGCCACGTCCACCGCCACCGACGTCAGCGCGACGTCGTGGACCCCCTGGACCATCGTCCACGTGGCGGCGACGTCCAACCCCGAGAGGTCCACCGGGGCCCGGCCGCCGGGCACCTCCACGACGAGCTTCCCGCCGGTCACGGAGACGGACCGGGCCGACCCCTTCAGCTTCTTCAGGAGCGGGCTCCCCCCGGGCTTGCGCGGCTTGCGCGGCTTGGACTTGTCGACGAACGCGGTGGCGAGGTTGACCCCGGCGCGGTCGGGCCGGACCCGGACGACGACCTCGGGGTTGGTGACGACGACGGAGTCCACGGCAATCCGCCGCATCCCCAGGTCCCAGAGGTTCCAGTCGAGCTCCAGCCGCTCCACGAAGATGGCGCGGTCGCCGTTCTCGTCGCGGATCTCGACGTCGTGCAGGGTCAGGTCCGTCACCGGGCCCGCCGAGCCGCCCACCAGGATCGTCCCCGGGATGGCCTGGTTCGCGGCGGGGAGCCCGTGCTGGAGCGCCAGGTCGACGAGCAGCGGGGAGTTCACGAACGCGAGCACCGCCAGCACCGCCAGCGCCAGCCCCCCCACGATCCCGGCGACGATCCGGATCGCGTTCCGCTTGATCCACTTGATCGGCCTCAAAACGACTCCCCGAGGCCGAAGTGGATGTTCCAGTTGAACGGCTCGCGGAGGAGGTCGTCGGGGCAGTCGACCGTCACCCCCGGGGCGACGCAGCTGAGCGGCTTGATGACCTCCTCGCGGAAGACGTCGTCGGTCCACGGCTTGGGGTGGACGGCGAAGTCGAGGCGGATGCGGCCGATCGCGATGTCGTAGCGGATGCCGCCGCCGATGCTGACCTGGAGATCCTCGGCGAACCGCTTCGCGCTCGTGATGTCGTCGGGGCTGTCCCACACGCGGCCGAAGTCGGTGAACCCGGCGAGCCACAGGCCCCCCACGGGGTTGCCCCGCAGCTCGACGCTCCCCGTGAACCCGACCTCGCCGCCGAGGGGGATGATGCAGTCGCGGCGGTCGCAGTCCGACTCCAGCCCGCGGGGCCCCAGGTAGCGCGACTTCCACCCCCGCACGGAGCCGTCGCCGCCGGCGAAGATGCGCTCGTCGATGGGGACGTCGGAGTCCTTCGTGTCGCCGAACTTGTGGATGTACGACCCGGTCGCGCGCACGGCGAGGACGATCCGCTTCGTCCCCAGCGGGATGTAGCCGCGGACGTCCCCGACGCTGCGGACGTAGTTGTAGGCGCCGGGGGGCAGCGCGGCGTCCACAGCGGCGGAGAAGTAGAAGCCCTGGTTCGGCGCGAGGAGGTTGTCGCGGAAGTCGAGGATGAGCTGGGGGCTCAGCGTGGTCAGGAGGTAGCCGTCGTCGAACAGCGTCTCCGTGCCCACGTCGAGCTCGTCGAGGCGGTCGTCGTACAAGGCGAAGTAGAGGACGGAGTAGGTCGTGCTCAGCTTCAACGGCCGCCACGGCGACCACACGACGCCCGCCTCGGCCTCGGGCTGGACGTACTTGTAGCCCGTCTCCACGTCGAGCTCGACGGCGCCCCCCACGAACACGTCGATGGTCTTGACGGGGAAGTCGGGCCAGCGGAGCGACACGTCGAGGTCGAGGAGCGGCCCGACGTCCTCCGGCCCGAGGATCTTGAGGCCGCCGACGAGGTCCGCCTTGAAGTGGACGAGGCGCCGGAACGCGTTGACGTGCTCGATCCCGAGCCGCCCCGTGAAGGCGATGCTCGACGCCGTGAACGTCAGCCCGCCGCCGTAGGTGAACTGCCGCGGCTTGCGCTCCTTGAGGATGATCGCGACGGGCACGATCTCGGTCCCGTCCGGCTCCGGCTCGATGTCCGCGTCCATGTCCGGCGCGACGGTGACGAGCGAGAAGACGCCCATGTCGTAGATGGCCTGCTGCGTCTGCGCGACCTTGCGGGCGTCCCACGGCTCGCCCTCCTCGATCCGGACGTGGCGGAGGACGTAGCGCTCGCGGATCGTCTCCAGCCCGGTGAGGGTGACCGCCCCGAACCGGGCGGGGGCGCCGCGCTCGACGTCGATCGTGACCTCGACGGCCTGCCGCTCGGGGTAGGCGTCGACCTGGGCGGTCACCTTGGCGCGGGCGTAGGCGAGCGCCGCCAGCCGGCTCCGGATGAGCTTCTCGGCGTCGTCGACGGCCTTCATCGAGAAGCGGTCGCCGATCGCGATCGGGAGCCCCGCGCTCAACTCGTCGCGGAGCTCCTCGGGGACGTTCAGGGTGATCTTCGTGACCGCGCTGGGCTCCCCCTCGTCGATCGTGTGGACGATCCGGACCCACCGCGGCGTGCCGTCCTTGCGGGTGTTCCGGACGAGCACCTGCGAGGCGACGACGCGGGCGTCGAAGAAGCCGCGCAGCGCGTACAGGTTGGCGATGCGGGTCTTGTCGTCCTCCCACGTGTCGCCGTCCAGCCGGACGGGGCGGTACTGCTTCAGCCAGCCGATCGGGGAGAAGTGGAGGAAGTGGGTCTGCCCCTGGCCGAGGTGGGGGCGGATGTCGGTGGCCTTGAGCTCGTCGAGCCCCTGGAGCTGGACGCGCCCCACCATGGGCCGCAGGTCCGGCTCCTTGATCTGCTTGCGCTGCCCCGCGCAGCCGGTCCCCACGACCAGCGCCAGGACCCCGACGAGGGCGAGCCGCACCGTCAGTTGGGGAGCTGTCCCCCGCCGCCACCCTGGACGAACATGCCGGTGGGCAGCGGGATGTTGCCGAAGCGGGTCTCGTAGTCGGCGACGCGCTGCTGGAGCAGTCCGAGCAGGGACTTGGCGTGCTTCGGCGACAGGATCAGCCGCGCGCGGACCTTGCCCACCTGCGACTGGGGGGGGACGTAGGCGAAGTCGAACACGAACTCCGTCTCGTTGCTCCCCACGACCTGGAAGTTGGAGTAGGCGCCGAGGGCCGTCTCGTCGTCCATCTTGAGCTGCAGCTTGTGCTGCTTCGGCTTGCTGTCGGTCATCGCGCCACCCCGAGGAAGTTGTCCATCGTGTCGTTGTTCTTGAGCTGCCACGGCGCCGGCTCGTCCTCGTCCGACGCGAACGGCTCCAGGTCGTACTGGACGATGCCCGGACCGCCGGCGAGCCACCAGCTCCCCTCGATCGGGGTGTCGCCGGTGTCGGTGGTGATGTCGAGGCGCCACACGCCGCGCAGGTCGTAGCCGTTGAACTGGAGGTTCTCCAGCTCCTCGTTGGCGGTCGTCGTCCACTCCCGCTCGTTGAGGGACGCGGTCCACGACTTGCCCTGCGTGACGTTGGTCATCGCAAAGGGGACGCCGTCGCCGTCGAGGTATTCCGTCCCGACCTCGGGTTGGGTGCCGTCGGGGTTGGCTTCCCAGCCCTTGAGGTACCAGCCGTCGGGGTTCTGGACGAAGTAGAGGTGGACGTCCCAGGTGTCCTGCGAGCCGTCGGCGACGTCGTCGAGGATGTCCTGAAGGGGCTGGTTCCAGATGCGGAACGTGTGGAGCGGCTCGCCGTTCGGGGAGGTGTCCCCGAGGCTCACCCAGCGGCTGCCGCGGTCGACGCCGTAGTCGTCGTTGTCGTACTCCCAGAACCAGTCCGCGCGGCTGCTGAAGGCGTCGCCGAGATCCAGCCCGATCGAGGGGATCTCGGGGCCCGCGCAGGAGGCCAGGACGAGGGACGCAGCGGCAGTCAGGGCGAGTCGCACGCCGGGGAAGCTACCACGGTATCCTCGCGCCCCCTTCGGAGGTGACGATGTCCCGCAACGTTCTCGCGATCGACCAGGGCACGACCGGAACGACGGTCCTGGTGCTCGATGAGCGCCTCAACGTCCTCAGCAAGGTGAACCGCGAGTTCCCGCAGATCTACCCCCGCCCGGGCTGGGTGGAGCACGACCCCGAGGCGATCTGGGACAGCACCCAGGCGACGATCGACGGCGCCCTGGCGAAGGCCGGCGTCGCGCCGACGTCCATCGCCGGCATCGGCATCACCAACCAGCGCGAGACGACGACCGTGTGGCGCCGCCGCGACGACCGCCCCGTCCACAACTCCATCGTGTGGCAGTGCCGGCGGACGGCGGACTTCTGCGCTTCGCTGAAGGAGCAAGGGCTGGAGGACCTGTTCCGGAAGAAGACCGGGCTGGTGCTGGACCCCTATTTCAGCGGCACGAAGGTCCGCTGGATCCTCGACCACGTCGACGGCGCGCGGGACGCCGCCGACCAGGGCGACCTCGCGTTCGGGACGATCGACACGTTCCTGGTGTGGCGGCTGTCCGGCGGCGAGGCGCACGTGACCGACGTCTCCAACGCCTCGCGCACGCTGGGGATGGACCTGCAGACGCTGGACTGGGACGACGAGCTCCTCGGCCACCTCGGCGTCCCCCGGTCGGTGCTCCCCGAGATCCGCAGCTGCTCCGAGGTCTACGCCACGACGAAGGGGCTCGACGTCCTCCCCGACGGCGTCCCCATCGCGGGCATGGCGGGCGACCAGCAGGCGGCGCTCTTCGGCCAGGTCTGCTTCGGCGACGGCGAGGCGAAGTGCACGTACGGGACGGGCGCGTTCCTGCTCATGAACACCGGCGGCACGCCGGTGCCGAGCGAGCGCGGGCTCCTGACGACGGTGGCGTGGCAGGTCGGCGACGAGACGGACTACGCCCTGGAGGGGTCGGCGTTCATCGCCGGCGCGGCGGTGCAGTGGCTCCGCGACGGGCTCGGGATCATCAGCAACGCGGCCGAGATCGAGGCGCTGGCGCTGACGGTGCAGGACAACGGGGGCGTGACGTTCGTCCCGGCGCTGACGGGGCTGGGCGCGCCGCACTGGCGGCCGGACGCGCGGGGCGTGATCTGCGGGCTCGACCGGGGCGTGACCCGGGGCCACCTCGCGCGCGCGGCGCTCGAGGGGATCGCGCTGCAGAACGCGGACATCCTGAAGGCGATGCAGGCCGACAGCGGCGTCGAGCTGGCGACGCTGAAGGTGGACGGCGGGGCGGCCGCGAACAACCTGTTGATGCAGTTCCAGGCGGACATCCTCGACGTCCCCATCGTCCGCCCCCAGATGCTCGAGACGACGGCGCTGGGCGCGGGCCTGCTGGCGGGGCTGGCGACGGGCGTCTGGTCGGACAAGGCGGACGCGGCGGAGGCGTGGCGGGCGGACCGTCGGTTCGACCCGGCGATGGACGAGGCGACGCGCGAGGCGCACCTGGCGCGGTGGGCGGCCGCGGTCGAGCGGGCGTGACGTGAACGGCAAGCTCTCCCAGATCGTGATCGCCGCCCTCGGGCTGGTGGTCGTCATCTTCGCCATCCGCTACTTCCAGCAGCCCGCGACGCCGCCCGACGAGCCCACGACGCGGTCGAAGACGGTCACCATCGGGCCGGACACGCCGCGGGGTCCGTCGATCCGGGATCGCACCAAGCCGCCGCCGCCGGACACGAAGGAAGGCGAGGACGCGTCCCCCGAGGACGAGAACGAGAACGAGAACGAGGACGAGAACGAGAGCGAGAACGAGGAGGAGAACGAGGGCTCCGAGTCGGGCTTCGCGTTCCTCCTCGGCGACGGCACGACGCTCACCGAGGACGCCCGCACGCAGCCCGACATGCGCGAGATCGGCCCCGACGACGCCCGCTACAACCCGCTGACGGAGGCTCAGCAGCTGTTCGCGCCGTTCGAGGACACGCTCCGCGAGACCGACCCCCTCACCCCCGAGGCGTGGAAGGCGGCGCTGGAGGTCCACCGCGAGCGGAACCTCGGCGTGATGAAGCGCGCCGACTTCCTCCGCCAGAGCGGCTACCCCGAGGAGGGGGGCGAGCTGATGGTGGAGTGGAGCCGCCTGTACGGCATCTACCAGGCCCAGGCGTACGGGCGATGAGCGACCCGCGGGGCGGCCTCGCCGACGTCAGCTGCCGTCGAGGACGGTGATCGTCACCTGGTCGCGGACCTCGGGCTCGAAGGCGCCGTCGGTGCCGTCGTTCTTGTGCAGCCGCACCGAGATCACGTGCTCCCCCGCCTCGATGCCGACGAGGCGCATGTCCGTCGTCCCGTACCAGCCCGTCCGCCCCGTGTTCGACGCCTCGCCGTCGTAGGCGGTGCCGTCGATGAAGCGGTGCAGGTGGCACCCGTCGGGGTTGTTGGACGGGCTCGTCACCTCGCACCCGGTGACCTCGAACGACACGTACACGTCGTCGCCGAGCGCGTACTCGTCGCCGTCCTCGGGGGACAGGATGACCAGCCCCAGCGCCTCGATGACTTCGACCGTGACCGTCGCCGTGGCCGTGTTCCCGTTGACGTCGGAGATGGTGTACGTGAACGCGTCGTTGCCCGCGAAGTCGGCGTCGGCCGTGTAGGTGACCTCGTCGCGGTCGATCTCGGCCGTCCCCCCCGAAGGCTCCCCGACCTCGTCGAGGGTCAGCTGGCTCCCGTCGGGGTCGTAGTCGTTGAGGAGCACGTCGATGTCGACGTCTTCGCCGGCCCGCACCTCGGCCTCGTCGTCCACCGCCACCGGCGGCGAGCCCACGTTCGGGTCGGGGGGCGGGCAGGCGGTGAGGGAGAACGCGAGGACAGCGAGGAGGGCCGGACGTGTCATTTCGCCCAGGCTACGTCGTGACGAGGTGCGCGTCCTCGGCGATCTGGAAGAAGCTCGCGTGCCCCAGCAGGCCGTCGAATGCCTCCAGCTTGTCGGCGTCGAGGTGGAGCAGCTTCACCGACGTCGTGCAGGCGTAGAGCTTGATGCGGTCGCCGCCCAGCTCGCGCGCCTCCTCGAAGAGCTCGTCCAGGTCCGGGATCCGGCCGGCGTCGATCCCCTTGCGGTACCGCGCGGCCACCTCCGGCGTCTTGATGGTCACCTCGGCCTCGCCCATCGTCTCGTGGCAGAACCGCCAGAGCACCCCGTACGTCATGTAGACGTGGGCCTCCCAGTCCATCGACGCGGCCGTCGACACCAGCCCCACCATCGTGTGCAGCTCGTTGTACGAGTCCCCCTTGGCGTAGATGGCGAGCTTCTTAGGCATGGTCCACCTTCCACTCCTCGTACCAGACCATCTGGATCGCCTCGAGGTGCTTCTCCGTCGACGCCTTGGGGTCGTCGTCGAAGCCGTCCAGCTCCGTGATCCACTTGTGGAGCTGCACGAAGCCGATGCTCAGCGGATCGACGTCCTCGTGCTCCTCGTACAGCGTCTCGCCGATCTCGCGCGCGTCGCTCCAGGTCAGCTTCATCGCGGTCGCTCCTAGTAGGGCTTCGGGGGGATGTGGACGACGACGTCGCCGTGGATCCGGGACTGGCAGGCGAGGCGGCTGTGCAGCGTGACGCCCTCGCAGGTGTCCAGCTTGTCTTCCTCGTCGAACTGCATCTCGCTGAGCTCGTCGTCGGTGCCGTCCTTGATGATCACGTGGCACGTCGTGCACGCGCAGAACCCGCCGCAGGCGTGCTCCAGGTCGATGTCGTTCTGCAGGCAGGCCTCCAGGATCGACAGCCCGTCGGGCACCTCGACGGTCCGGTTGTCGAGGTTCTGGAAGGTGACCGTGTGGGACTTCTCGCTCATGACAGCTGGATCTCGCTCGCCTTCGTCCGCGGCTTCGTCCCCAGGACGTCGCTCACCGTCTTGCCGTGGACCGTCACCTTCAGCACCTCGTTCATCAGGTCCGCCGCCACCGGCGCCGTGCTCTCGTTGAGCACCTGCATGGCCGCGTCGATCGCCTCGCGGTCGTCGGACTCGAGCGCCGCCTCGAGCCCCCCGATGGCCGCCTCGATCTGGACCTTCAGCGGGGGCGGGACGAGGTCGGGGCGGTCGACGAGGATCTTCCGGCTGTAGCGCAGCACCGAGCTCGCCTCGACCTTCGTGTCGGCCAGCATGTGCGCCTCCACGTCCTCCTCGGCGTGCTCGATCGAGTCGAAGATCATGTCCTCGACCTGCTCGTCGGTGAGCCCGTACGTCGGCGTCACCTCGATGCCCGCCTCCACCCCCGACGTCATCTCCTTGGCCTGGACCTTGAGGATCCCGTTGGCGTCGATGAAGAACTCGACCAGGACGCGGGGCATCCCCGCCGACAGGGGGGGGATCCCGCGCAGCTTGAACCGGCCGAGGCTCCGGAGGTCCTTCGCCATCTCGCGCTCCCCCTGGAGCACGTGGATGTCGACGGACGTCTGGTCGTCGACCTGCGTCGTGAACCCCTCGGTCGCCCGAACCGGGATCGGGGAGTTGCGCCAGATGAGCTTGCTGCAGCCGCCGCCGTAGGTCTCGATGCCGAGGCTCAGGGGCGTCACGTCGAGCAGCACCGTCCCCTCGCCGGCGGCGTCGCCCGCGAGCATGTTCGCCTGGATGGCGGCGCCCATCGCGACCACCTGGTCGGGGTCGAGGTCCACGTGCGGGGGCTTGTCGAAGTGCTCGGCCAGCCGCGCCCGCACCAGCGGCGTCCGCGTCGACCCGCCCACGCACACGACGTCCCCGACGTCCTCGGGATCCAGCCCCGCCTCGTCGAGCACGAAGTCGATCGCGTCGAACGTCTTGTCGACCCACGGATCGATCGCCGCCTCGTACGCCGCGCGCGTGACCGTCCGGTCGATCGCGACCTCCCCGACGGTCAACTGGACGGACGTCTCGTCCTGCCCCGACAGCGCGATCTTCGCCCGCTCCGCCGCCATCTTCAGCGCCGCCCGCCCCTGGGGGTGGTCGTCCAGCGCCGCCCGCGCGGCGTCGTCGAGGTCGGCCGTCAGGAGGTCCATCAGCGCGTGGTCGAAGTCGTCCCCGCCGAGCGCCGTGTTCCCCGTCGTGGCGATGACCTTGAACACGCCCTCGGTCAGCTTGAGGACGCTGACGTCGAACGTGCCCCCGCCGAGGTCGTAGACCAGCACCGTGCCCGACTTGCCCCGGTCGAGCCCGTAGGCGAGCGCCGCCGCCGTCGGCTCGTTGAGGATGCGGAGGACGTCGATCCCCGCCATCCGGCCCGCGTCGCGCGTCGCCTGCCGCTGGCCGTCGTCGAAGTACGCCGGCACCGTGACGACGGCCCGCCGCAGCTTCCCCCCGGTCGCCTTGACCGCCCGCTTCTTGACCTCGCCGAGGATGAGCGCCGACAGCTCCTGGGGGAGGTACTCGCGCCCGTGCACGCGGACGGCCACCTGCTCGGACTCGCGAGAACGGACGATCTTGTAGGGGAGCCGCGCGACCTCGGCGTCCGCGATGTCGTCCAGTCCGCGGCCCATGAAGCGCTTGACGCTCCGGACCGTCCCCGCCGGGTTCATCAGCGCGCGCTCGTTGGCCGCGTCGCCCACGACCGCGTGGTGCTCCTCGTCGATCCCGACGACGCTCGGCGTGATGGCACGCCCCTCCCGATCGAGGATGACGACGGGCTCGCCGTCCACGACCTCGGCGCACAGCGAGTTGGTCGTCCCGAGGTCGATCCCCACGATCAGCTCGCGGGCCTGACCCTTCATCGGCAGCGGGATGTTCACCATCGCGGGCGCTACCTAGCCGCCGGTCCGTCGCCGCGCAAGGCGCGCTGGACGTTCCGCCAGTAGTTGGACGCGTCCACCGCGCGGCGGACCGCCTCGGCGTCCCCGCCCCCCGCGAACGCGCTCGCCAGCTCCTCCCGCAGCGCCCTCAGCTCGGTCCGCGCCCGCTTCGTGAGCTCCCGCTTCCGCGCGCCGTCGACGCCGTCCTCGATCTCCTCCTGGAGCTCGAAGTGTTCCATGAGGAACGCCGGCGGCATGACCGACTTGCCGTCGCCGTCGCCCGCCAGCTCGAGCAGCGCCCGCGCCCGGTCGAACGGGTCTCGCACCGCCTTCAGGGCCTCGTTGACCGCCGACTGCGCCAGCAGCGCCCGCTTCGCGAGCCGGTCGCCGCGCCCCTGCCACGCGTCGGGGTGGAGCCGCTTCCCCAGCGCCAGCTCGCGGCGGTCGAGCTCGTCGCCGTCGAGGTCGAACTGCGCCGGCAACCCGAGGACCGCGAACGCCGACATCCGCCGCCGCTCGGGGTAGTCCGTCCCGCAGTGGTCGCAGAAGAGCGGCACGGCCATCGCCTGGCCGCACTCGTCGCAGCGGAACCCGTCCGCACTCTGGGCGTAGGTGGTGGTCACGAGGCGAGGGGGGCTAGACGGCGAAGGACGTCCCACAACCGCAGACCGCCTTGGCCTTGGGGTTGTGGAAGGCGAAGCCCCCGTTGAAGTCGTCGGTGTCGAAGTCGAGGATCAGCCCGGCCGTGTACAGGAACGACTTCTTGTCCACGATCAGCCGGACGCCGTTGCTGTCGAAGACGCGGTCGAACTTCGTCGGCTCGTCGTCGATGGACAGGTTGTAGGACAGCCCGCTGCAGCCGCCGCCCTGCACCGCGATGCGGAGCCCCACGTCCCCGTTCAGACCCTTCTCGTCGAAGATCGAGCGGATCTTGGAGGCCGCGTTCGCGGTCACATCGACGGTCGCCGCCATGCGTCCTAGTCGTCCTTCTTCTGCTTGGCCTGGTAGTCCTCGATGGCCGACTTGATGGCCTCCTCGGCGAGGACCGAGCAGTGGATCTTGACCGGCGGGAGGCTCAGCTCCTCGACGATCTCGCTGTTCTTGATGCTGTTGGCCTCTTCGATCGTCATCCCCTTGACCCACTCGGTCGCGAGCGAGCTGGAGGCGATGGCCGAACCGCAGCCGAAGGTCTTGAACTTGGCGTCGACGATCTTGTCGTCTTCGACCTGGATCTGGAGCTTCATCACGTCGCCGCACTCGGGCGCGCCGACGATCCCCGTGCCCACGGCCTCGCTGTCCTTGTCCAGCGAGCCCATGTTCCGCGGGTTCTCGAAGTGGTCGATGACCTTGTCCGTGTACGCCATGTCTACGTTCCAGTACTGGTTATGGACCAAGGTTGTCCATGATTTATGTCAGTGCAAGCGATCAGTCGTGCTTCCACTCGATTGCGCTGAGGTCGATGCCCTCCTGGTGCATCTCCCACAGGGGCGACATCTCCCGAAGCTTGACCGCCGAGTCGGTGCAGCGGGCGATGGCCTCGTCGACGTCCGCCTCGGTCGTGAACCGGCCCAGGGAGAAGCGGATCGAGGTGTGGACGAGGTCCTCGCCGACGCCGAGCGCCCGCATGACGTGGGACGGCTCCAGCGTCGCCGAGGTGCAGGCCGAGCCGGAGCTGACGCAGATCCCCTTCATCCCCATCATCAGGCTCTCACCCTCGACGAAGTTGAAGCTGACGTTCAGCGCGCCGGGAAGCCGCTGGGTGGGGTGGCCGTTGAGGTAGACCTCGTCGAGCGCCTCGAACGCGGTGAACATCTTGTCCCGCAGCGCCGTCAGCCGGCCCTTCTCCTCGTCGCGGAGCTGGATGCAGAGCTCGGCCGCCTTGCCCATGCCCACGATGCCGGGGACGTTGAGGGTGCCGTGGCGCATCCCGCGCTCCTGGCCGCCGCCGTTGAGCAGCGGGGTCAGCCGGACGCGCGGCTTGCGGCGGCGGACGTACATCGCGCCCACGCCCTTCGGCCCGTAGATCTTGTGGCCGGACAGGCTGAGGATGTCGATCCCCGCCTCCTCGACGTCGATCCGCTCGGTGTCCAGCCCCGTGCAGGCGTCCACGTGGAAGATGATCCCGCGCTCCTTGCAGACCGCGCCGAGCTTCGCGACGTCCTGGACCGTGCCGACCTCGTTGTTGGCGAAGATCATCGACACCAGGATCGTGTCGTCGCGCAGCGCCTCGACGAACGCGTCGAAGTCCACCAGCCCGGTCTGGTCCACGGGGACGTACGTCGCCTCGAAGCCCTCCCGCTCCAGCGCCCGGATGGGGTCCATCACCGCGCGGTGCTCGATCGCGCTCGTGACGATGTGCTTCCCCTTCTCGGCGTACATCGCCGCGACGCCCTTGACCGCGAGGTTGCAGCTCTCGGTGCCGCCCGACGTGAAGATGATCTCGTCGGCGCGCTTCGCCCCGACCAGCTTCTGCACCTGCTCGCGCGCGTGGTCGACGCCCTCCTCGGCGTCCCAGCCGAGCTTGTGGCTGCGGCTGTGGGCGTTGCCGTAGGCCTCGGTGAAGAACGGCAGCATCGCCTCGACCACCCGCGGGTCGGTCCGCGTGGTCGAGTAGTTGTCGAGGTAGACGAGTCGGTTTTCAGCTTGCATTACGAATACTTATGCCGATTGCGGAGGGGTCTGGACCCGAATTCTGGACCAATGTAGTCAATATCTCCCCGAGATCAACTGCCTCCCGGGGCGGTCCGAAACTTGCGAGCATGGGCGCGCCATGAAGTACACGACCCTGGTGCTGTCCGCCACGTTCATCGCGCTGCTGTGCGGTTGCCCCCCCGAGCGGGGCGGCGGCGATCCCCCTCCCGGGGGCGGCGGCGGCGGGACGCACTGGCTAAAGGTCACCGAGCTGTACGACGGCGAGCCGGGCTACACGTCCCACCAGCTCACGGACATCACCGGCCCCGGCGGGAGCTGCGGCAGCATCCAGAGCTGGTTCGAGACGTTCACCGACGCCTACCGCGACAACCAGGAGGCGCGCGACGCGCTGTACGACGAGTGGGACGGCGGCGACTGGGGCGACGTCGAGTTCGTGCGGGCGTACTGCGAGATCGAGAAGGCGCTGTACGAGGAGCTCGGCTCCGGCTCCGGCGCCCCCGGCGCGGCCGGGCAGGAGATCGTGACGCTGATGCCGAACCACCCCGATTCGGTGGACGGCGAGCCCGTCGAGGGCACCTACGCGGTCCAGAACGGCGGCGACGACGTGCCCGTGGGGCGCGGCTTCGAGGCGTACGCCAACGGCTACCAGGTGACGTACCACCAGGGCTTCTACGAGGCCTACGCCGACGCCTACGACTGCGACATCGAGAGCGCCGAGGACAGCTACTTCGACAGCAGCGTCGTCGGCGAGGCGGCCACGCACCTGACGCTGACCGGCGGCACGTTGGAGCTGGAGGCGTCGGGGGACGCGGCGTTCCGCGGGACGCTGACCGACGGCACGCTCGTCGATCAGGACTGGGAGGACGCGGGCACCCTGGAGCTGAGCGAGACGTTCCGGCTCTGCGAGGTCGAGTACGAGAGCCCCTGGGCCGTCCCCGAGGACCCCCCGGAGCCGGAGCCGGGCGACGAGGACTAGGCCTCCGCGACCGGCAGCTCGTCGCTCTTCTTCGTCTTCGGCTTGGCCTGCCGCTTGGCGTGCTTGGCGACCAGCTCCTCGAACTCCTCGACGACGCGGCGCATCAGCACCTTCTTCTCCCGGAACGGCAGGAACGCCGACTTGAAGCCGTTCACGGACAGCCACCGGATGTGGTCGAGGTTGAGGTCGAACTGCTTCGTCGCGAGGACGAACTCGTCGGTGACGGTGGTGTCGGTGACGAGCCGGTTGTCGGTGCAGAGCGTCACCCGGAGCCCGAGGTCGAGGTAGAAGCGGAAGGGGTGCGCCGCGAGGCTCGGCGTGGCCCGCGTCTGCAGGTTCGACTTGAGGCAGATCTCCAGCGGGATCCGGTGGTCGTTGACGAAGTTCAGCAGGTCGCCCGACTCCTTGAGCCGCGTCCCGTGGCCGATCCGCTGCGCCCCGCAGTGGTGGATCGCCTGGTGGATCGACTCCGGGCCGTACGCCTCGCCCGCGTGGATCGTCACGTTGATGTTGTTGTTCCGGATCAGATAGAAGGCCTCGCGGTGGTCCTTCGCGGGGTTGTTGTGCTCGGCCCCCGCGAGGTCGAAGCCGACGACGCCGCGGTTCTTGAACGCCACCGCCAGCTCCGCGATCCGGAGCGACGTCTCCGGGGTCATGTTCCGGATGCCGCAGATGATCAGGCCGGTCTTGATGTCGTACCGGCGCTCGGCGTCGTTCAGCCCGTCGAGGACGGCCTGCACGATCTGGTCGAGCCGCAGCCCCTGGTTGGTGTGGAGGATGGGCGCGTACCGGACCTCGAGGTAGCGGACGTTCTCCTGGGCGGCGTCCTCGGCCACCTCGAAGGCCGCGCGGCGGAGGCCGGCCTCGGTCTGGAGCACCTTGCAGGTGATGTCGAAGGCGCGGAGGTAGTCGACGAGGTCGTCGCACATCTCGCCCGCCCGCATCGCCTTGCGGAGCCCCTCGACGTCGGATGCCGGCATGGGGACGCCCTGCTTGTCGGCGAGGTCGAGGATGGTGGCGGGCCGGAGGCTGCCGTCGAGGTGGCAGTGGAGGTCGGTCTTGGGGATGGCCCGGAGGAATTCTTCGGTGATCTCGAACTTGGTCGTTTCCGTCATCGGCAGAGTATAAGGCCGCCCGTGGCGTATCTCTTCTACGAGGCCTGCCCCGAGTCCGAGCTGCCCGAAGACGGGTGCGCGCGGCGGTACGAGGTCGAGGGGTACGACATCTGCATCTTCAACGTCGGCGGCACCCTCCACGCCAGCGGCGACGCCTGCCCCCACGAGCACGTCAGCCTCGGCGACGGCGCCAGCCTCGACGGCGAGATCGTCACCTGCGGCGCCCACCGGTGGCAGTTCAACGTCCGCACCGGCGCCTGCCTCGAGGACGAGGCCTTCCCGCTCCGGAAGCACCCCGTCGGGCGCAAGGACGGGGTCGTCTACGTCGGGTTCTGGACCGGGGACGAGTAGCGCGCCATCTCCAGGTCGGTCTGCGGGAAGTCGTTCCCGACGCAGAGCACCGGCTGGTCGTAGTACTTCGCGGTTCCGTACGTCAGGCAGTCCCCGAAGTTCAGCTTGGCCGGATGCCGTCCCTTGCCGAACCGACGCCAGCCTGCGACCGCGAATTGCCAGTGCCCATCCTCGAAGGACAACACCTCGACGTCGGCCATCTCCAGCCACTCCCGGATCCGGGCACCGGCAATCGACCCCAGGCGGCTCTCGAGGACCATCGACGCCTCGACCAGGGTTGCGGCGGAAACCCCCACCCGCTCGGCTTCCAGCACGGTGGTCCACAGGGCGGCGGCGTCCGGTTCGTCGAGGATGATCGCGACGATCGCAGAGGCGTCTACGATCATACGCCCAGGGGTCCGTAGCCGAGGATCTCCTCGCGCTCCTCCTTGGTGATGCGCCTCCCCCTCACGTCCGGTGGCAAGGACGCCCACACCTCCTCGAGCCACCGCCGGGCTCGTTCGTTCCGATCAGGCTTGGGGAACCGCAGCCGCGCCCTGCGCTCCTCCAGCGCACGCCGCACGGCCTCGGTCTTGGACTCCCCGGTGATGCGAGCGACCTCGTTGACGAGCTCCTCGACCTCTCGGTTCTTGATGTTCAGCGCCATTCCACCATTGACCCTAGGTTCCACCATGGTGGACGTCAAGCGCGGAACGCAGGACGTCGTCCAGGGGGGTGGGATCCCAGTCGAGGAGGTCGCGAGCAAGCGACTCGTTCATCGGGGTCGCCGGGGCGAGGGGGAGGCCCGGGAAGGGGAGGGTGACCTGGCCGTAGAGGGCGTTGCGCGCGCGGGAGACGCGGCGGATCAGCTCGTGGAATCGGACCTGGTCGGGGCCGGGGAGGTCGATCGGGGCGTCCGGCGGGGCCTCCAGATCGAGGCCCGCGCGCACCGTCGCAGCGGCGACGTCGTCGACCCCGACGGGGCGCCGGTAGGGACCCTGGGGGAGCATCGGGAGGCGCGACAACGCGATCAGCTTGCTCAGGTGGGCCGAGCCGCGGCCGAGCATCATGGGGGGGCGGAGGACGACGACCTCGCCCTCGTCCCAGCGCGCGAGCAGCTCCTCCGCGTCGGCCTTGGACTGGGCGTAGGCGTCGCGCTCCTCGCGCATGACGGTGTCGCTGCTGATCGCGACGACGCGCCGGACACCCGCCTCGCCGCACGCCGCGAGCAGGTTCGCGGTGCCGTGGACGTGGACGTCGCGGTTGAGCTTCGGGTCGGACTTCCGCACGACGCCGGCGCAGTGGAGGACCACGTCGACGCCGGCCACCGCCCGGGCCAACGTCTCCCGCTTCGTCAGGTCCCCCTCCACCATCCACGCGTCCGTGCCCTCGATCACGCTCCGGTCCGAGGACGTCCGGACCAGCGCGCGGAACTTCACCCTGCGATCGGCGAGGACGCGGCAGACGCGGCGCCCGAGGAAGCCGGTCGCGCCGGTGACGAGGACGCTGCCGGTGCCGCGCGCAGGGCGGGCGCGGGGGTCGTGGGGGAGGTCCGCCACGCCTCCGCCTAGGCCGCGTCTTCGTCGGTGTCGGCGTCGTCCTCCAGGGTCCGCCAGAACTCGGCCACCTCGGACGGCGTCGCCACCCACGCGTCCCCCTCGTCGAGCATCTCGCGGATGAGCGCGCTGAACAGGTCGCGCACGACGGGCCGCCCGAAGAGGTGCGGCTCGGGGTGCGTGAGGAAGTGGCACAGGCCGCCGAGGTCGCGGACGTGCTGCCACTTGCGGCGCAGGATCGTCAGCGCGTCGAGCCCCTCGTAGCCGAGCAGCTGGAGGCGGTCGTCGGCGGGCATCGTGGTCGGGAGGACGAGGACGTCGCCGCGGCGGAAGGGGAACGTGGTCCCGCACCCGCGCCGCGGCCCGAGCAGCGTGTGGGTGTCGGTGTCGGGGACGGAGCTGTCCCACGCGAACCGCTCGCCCACGGCCTCGTACAGCGCGTCGCTGACCAGCAGCGAGGGGGACCGGAACCCGCGCACGTCCCAGCGGCGGACGAGGCGCCTGCAGCGGTCGAGGCGCCGGCCCGCGACCTCGGCAGTCGCGTACGAGATCCGGTTGTCGTGGGTGTCCCCGTGCAGCCCGATCTCGCCCCCCGCCTGCTGCACGGCGTCGCAGAACCCCGCGTCCCAGGAGTACCCCCGCCCGACGAGGAAGAAGCACGGCTTGAGGCCCAGCTCGACCATCTCGTCGAGCACCTTGCCGGCGTGCTTCATCCCCTCCTTGGTGTCGACGTCGTGCGTCATCACCAGCGGGTACCGCCGCCCCCCGGGCCACGGTCCGCGGGGCGCCTCGTCGGGGTCCCACGGCCGGAACGACCCCGTCCGCGTCCCCTCGTCGGCGAGCTCGCGGTAGAGCTGCACGCGCATGGCGTCGAGCCGCCCCTCGATGGGCCACGCCGGGTCGGGAGGGCAGGCCTCGGGGTCGAGGTCGGAGCGCCCCGCGACCAGCGGGTAGAGCGCCAGCCGGAGCTTGCCGGGGACCACGTGGTAGGGGAGCGGGAGCTTGGCGTGGAGCGGCGGCGGCTTCGGCGTCAGGTACCGCTCCTCGACCACCGTCCGCCACGCCGCCCACGGGTGCCATGGGAGGATCCAGGTGCCGTCGGCGCGCTGGGTGACGGCGTCCAGCGGGTTCCGTTCGAACAGCCCGAAGAGCGCGTTGGCGTCGCGCGGCGGAGCCTTCCCCCCGAACTCGATCGCGTGCCCCGCGACCTCCGCGAACGCGTCCCGCAGCGCCTCTTCGTCCCGGTCCCAGCGGGCGAGGAAACGAAGGAAGGCGCGGCTGCGGGCGACCGGCATACCGGCCAGTGTAGAGCCCCGGGCACGGGGGGGCTCTGGACGTATCGAGATCCGGTCCTACATTGGGTGAGGGCCCGCCCCTGGAGTTCGTGCGCTTCCTCCTCCTCCCCCGCGCACGGGTTCCGCCAAGGGGGCGGGCTCCGCTAATTCAGAGCCGGTAGGTCGTCTTCCCCGTGATCCAGGCGGGCGTGGCGACGTCGTCCTCGGGGTCGTGGTACGGCCGGAAGCCGGCCTTGAGCCAGTCCTTCAGCGCCCCCTCGACCAGCTCCGGCGGCCCCTCCCCGTACGCGCACGACTTCGCGTGCCACGTCTTGTGGCCGGTCGCCTCGGCCTCGTAGATCGGCTTGCAGCGGTCGTCGCTCCGCGCGATGGGGCGGCCCTTCTCGTCGATCAGGATGCGGACCCGGACGACGCCCTCGATGCGCTTCCGCTTGGCGTCGCGGGGGTAGCTGATCTTCAGCGCGCCCTTGAAGAGCGACCCACCCCCGGTGCCCACGATGGGGATGCCGTGGCGGTCGCGGCGGCTGGAGCTGAGGTTCGCGCTGATCTCCTTGACCCCGTGCCGCAGCGGCGCCGACCACGCCGCGAGGCTGTGCGCCGAGACCTCGAGCTTCTGCGCGCAGACGCTGACCTCGAACGTCCCCGGGGTGACGCCCACCTCGACGCCGTCGACGACGACCTTGGCCCCGTTGAGCTGCCCCGCGGGGCCGCGGGCGGTGACCTTCACCTCGCGCAGGAGCGGCTTGACGTACAGCTTGACGCGCTCGTCCCGGCCCTCGATGACGGCCACCCGGACCGGCTCGGCCTGCCAGCAGGTCGCGTCGATCCCGATCTCGTGGACGTCCGCGCTCAGCGCCACCGGCTGCGACGCGTCCACGGCGGCCCCGTCGACCGTCACGGTAACCGTCTCGTCGCCCCCCCGTACGTCGATCTCGATGTGCGCGTGGCCCGCATCGTCCTCGACCTCGTGGGCCTGCGCGAAGGTCGCCGACGCCGCCAGCGTCATCGGAAGGAGGAGCTTGCACAGCGTGTTTCCCAGTCCCATCCCATGCAGACTAGGTATTCGGATGACTGAGCGCGCCCCCCTGGTGGTCCTCGTGCACGGGTTCCTGCGCAGCGGGGCCTCGATGACGCCCATGGCGCTGGGGCTCCGGCGGCGCGGCTTCGTCCCCCGGCTGGTGACGCAGTGGAACTTCAGCGCGGAGATCCCCGACCTCGCCGACCGCCTCTTCCGCCGCGTGATGTCGATGCGCGACGTCGCCTCCCGCCAGCTCGGCTACCTCCCCGACGTCCACTTCGTGACCCACTCGATGGGCGGCATCGTGGTCCGGTCGATGTTCGCGCGGCACGAGATCACGGGACCCAACCGGATCGTGATGATCGCGCCGCCCAACCGGGGGAGCCGGTTCGCGGAGCTGATGCACGGGCGCTGGGGCCTCCCCTGGGGGGAGTTCGACCCCCTCCGCAAGCTCCTCCCCGGCGAGCGCGGCTCCTGCACCACGGCGGGGGACCCGGACGCCGAGATCGGCATCATCGCGGGCGCCCCGGAGCGGCCGACCGGCTTCCCCTGGAGCGTCACCGGCGACCCCATCGAGGGACCCCACGACGGCAAGGTGGCCGTCGACGAGGCGCGCATGGACTCGGCCAAGGACTTCGTCGTCCTCCCCCGGGGCCACACCTGGATCATGGTCATGCCCGACGTCATCGAGCAGACCGCCGCGTTCCTGAGGCATGGACGCTTCGACCACTGAGGGGCGGCGGCGCCGCACGTGGAGCGTCTTCGGGCCCACCCACGGGCTCGACGTCATCGCGATCGCGCTTCCGCCGCTGACCGCCCTGGCGCTGCGCGGCGACGCCTGGTCCTCGTGGGCGGCGGCACACCTCATGGCGATGTACGGCGGACCGTTCCTCGCGCTCGTCCTCTTCGGGCTGGGGCTCGGCCCGAACCTCCTCGTCCGCTACCACGAGGCCACCCGGGCGGAGCTGTTCCGCGCGTCCGCGATCCGCGCCGCGCTGGCCGTCGTCGCCGGCGTCGGGAGCATCTGGCTCATCGTCCCCCCCGACCTGTCCCACCCCCTCGGCCCGATGTGGCTGATGCTCGCGTGGCTCGGCGGTCTCGGGCTGCCGCTGTGGGCCAACGCGCTCTTCCTGCGGCTGGAGGGGGCGCTGACCATCGCGACGTTCGTGCGCGCGCTCGCGGTCGGCGTCCTGTCCGCGGGCGGGGCGCTGGCGGCGGGGCTGCTCCTGACCCTGCCGCTGAGCGGGATGGTCGTCCCCGTGGCCGTCGGCGGGACCGTCTACACGTCGGGCGTGGCGGTCGCGGCGTGGCGAGACGTCAGCGGCCCGGACGACGCCCACCCCCGCCGCTGGATGGACGTCGTCGCCGTCACCGCCGCGATCTCCGTCGCCGTCTCCCTGACGATGGCGACGCGCATCGCCAACCCGCCCCTCGACACCCTCGAGGTCGACGGGATCATGGCGTTCGACGTCGCCTCGCAGCGGCTCGCGTTCGGCATCGTCCGGCGGGCGTCGCAGCTCCACTCGATCGGCGAGCTCGACCTGGAGACCGGGGAGTGGGTGGAGTTCGGCCGACGCGACATGCAGGTGACCTACGCCGACGGCCGCCGCGTGGTCGCCCGCCGGTCGCGGACGTCGTACACGCTGGACACCCACGGGGCCGCGACGCTGTGCCGGGAGACGGCCGACGCGGGCGCCGACTGCGGGCCCGCCATCGAGCCCGGGCGGGGGTTGCTGGTGCGCGGCCACCAGCGGAAGCCGCTCGTCCTCGCCAGCCGCGAGAGCCGCCTCCTCGTGTGGGACGTGGTGACGGGGGAGACGTGGCGCGTCCACCGGCCCGGGGGGCGGATCCGGTGGGCCTGCTTCGCGGGGGGGCCGTCGCTGTACTGGCGGGTCCAGCGGGACCAGCCGCCGTACGACCAGGAGCTGCTCCGGCTGACGGACGACGGCGGCGAACCGGAGCAGCTCGGGCTGGTCCACGAGCACGGCTGCGACGACGACGGGGCGGTGGACCGGGTGGGGCGGTTCGACCGCGGACGGAGCGCGGCGGGGCAGCTCCCGTCGATCCGCGGGCCGGGCCTCCCCGAGGGCGGCGTCGAGCTCGACGAGGCCATCCATACGACCCACTGGTCGGGCGACGGGGGGACGCTCGGGATCATGGACAAGGAGGGCGGCGTCCGCTTCTACCGGCCCGACCTGGGGCTGACGGAGTTCCAGCCCACCGAAGCGCGCGGCGCCATCCGCTTGAGCGCGGACGGGAAGCTGATGGCGAACATGTACGGCGGCGGCGGAGGCAAGCGGTTCAGCGTCCGGACCGTCCCCGACTTCGAGCCCGTCCTGCTCGGCGCCCGGCGCGACTCGGACGTCTGGTGGGACGCGTCGGGCCGGCTCGTCCTGATGCGGCGGGGGCAGATCGTCCGCCTCGATCCGACGACGGGCGACGTCGAGGTGCTCTTCCCGCCGCCGCGCGCGGAATAGGGGCTCATCTTTCGGGCAGAAAGATGCATGTTGACGCTGTCTAGATAGAGATCCAGGCTTCGGCGGAACATCGCGCCCGCGGCAGGGGTTCGCCCTGCAAGGAGACCCGCCCCGATGACTCCGACCCCGTCCCGCGCCGCCGCCGGCGTGACGGCACTGCTGTGCCTGATCGCCGCCTCCCCCACCCACGCCGAAGATCGCGAGGAGGTCGCCGACCTCTACGAACGGGTGGCCGACGCCGTCGTCCAGATCCGGACCCACGACTCGGCCGCCACCGGCTTCCTGCTGCAGCGCAGCCACCTCGTCGTGACGGCGTGGCACGTCGTCGACGGCGACCGGGACATCATCGTGACGACGCGCGCGGGCGACGAGATCGACGCGTCCGTCATCGCCTGGGACCCCAAGGACGACGTCGCCCTGCTGGAACTCGTCGCGCCGGTCGTCGACGTCGTCCCCCTGGAGCTCGCCGAGGAGGTCCCCCGCGTCGGCGAGGTCGCCTACTGCATCGGCCAGCCGTTCCTGTACGACGGCCCGCCCGAGGGGGCGTACGAGGGGCTGCTCGCGTGGACCCTGATGGAGGGGACGGTCGCCGCGCTGGGGGAGCACCGCGTCCAGACCACCATCGACCTCCCCGCGGGCAGCAGCGGGGGTCCGCTGCTGGACGGTGACGGGCGCGTGATCGGCGTCGCCACGGAGAACATCGGGGGCCTCGGGCTCGGCGCCCGCGTCGAGGGGATCCGGGCCCTCCAGGAGGCCGAGCCGAACAGCAAGAAGCACGTCCCCGTCCACGCCGGCGGGATCGCGACAATGGCGCTCGACGGCCTCCCCGGCCAGGCCCGCCCCCGGCGGCTCCGCGCGGGCTTCTACCTGGAGACGAACGTCGTCCTCGACCGCAAGCTGCTCCTCGGCGTGGGCGCCCGCTTCACGTGGCTCGGCAACGACGACGCACGGCAGGGGCTCAACCCCGATCGGCGGTTCGAGCTGGGGGCCGTCGTGGGCGCGTCGTTCGACCTCCCCTTCCGCCCCAGCAAGCGCGGCCGCAACGCGGTCCTGCAGGTCTACGGCACCCTCGGCGTGCTCGGCACCCGGGACGGCACGCGGACGTTCGACGCGAGCTTCGTCGACCCCACCTGCAACCCCCAGCTCGAGCCCTGCGCGACGACCCAGGACAGCGGCGTGTCGTGGGCCCGGCCCGAGTTCGCGCCGATGTTCGGCGGGGGCGTCCGCCTCAACCTCGGGCTGGCGACGTACAGCTTCGAGGTGGGGACGTCGATGACGAACCCGGGGGAGGACTTCCGAATCGGCTTCGGCGTCGGCTTCCAGTTCGGGGGGCCCTGACAGGAGGCGCGGGTGCGTCTCCTCCCGGCCGTCGTGCTGCCCCTGGCGCTGCTGGGGGCGGCACCAGCGCCGCTGGACGCGGACTTCGAGATCCGCGATTGCCTGACGGCGGATCGCGACGCCCTCGAAGAGGCCCTGGAGGCCATCCGCACCGCCCACCGCGGCGAGATCGAGGAGCGCGGGTTCAAGCGGGCTTGGCGCCGCCTCGACCGCCGCCTGAAGCGGAGCAGCGACGACGCCCGGACGCTGGTCGGGGCGTGGCTCGACGACCGCCCCCGCGCGCGCCGCCTCTACTTCTGCGACGACGGACTCCCCCTGCCGCAGCGGGACGTCGAGCCGGCGGGCTACACCGACGCCGCCATCGGCCACCTCGACGCCTCGTGGACCGCCGAGGAGCGGTGGCTGCGGGGCGCCGACGCCGACCGGGAGGCGGCCGCGTCCCGGCTCGACGCGATCCGGGTCGCCGTCCTGCACCGGTTCGACGCCCTCTTCGACAACCGCGCGGATGACGTCGTCGTCGCGCGGGTTGCCTTCGCGGACCGGCTCGACGCGTGGCACGCCGCGCGGATCGAGCCCTGGCAGCTGGGCCGCGACGCGAACGGGACGCTGGTGATGTTCGAGCTCGATCCGGAGGACGTGGCCGTCCCGAAGCCGGATCCCACCGAGATCTTCCCCATCGTCGGCTCCATCGTCATGTGGGTCCGCGCGATCACCCCGCAGCCTCCGGACATGAGCCCCCCGGAGCCGTTCGCGGACCTCGACTACGACCCCGGCCCGCGCCACCCCCTCATCCCCAGCGAGGGGCTGCAGCGAGGGGATGTCCGCCCCACCGCGTCGTCCATCGGGCAGATCGATCCCATCGACGGGACGCCCCAGATCGTCAACGCGAGCGGGGAGATCCTCGACCCCAAGGACGCCGTCGAGCTGACGCGCATCCTCGAGTCCTGGCGGCGGCAGCGGCAGGTCGTGGAGCAGGCGCTGCGCGAGGAGCGACGGACCCTCCGCGACGTCCGCCGCCGCCTCCGCCGCGACGACCTCACCCAGGACGAGCTCGACCGCCTCGCCCGCGACGCCGAGCGGAGCCGCCGCCGCCTGTCGCGCCTGTCCGAGGACGCGACCCGCCTGATGAACCGCGTCCAGGACCCGCAGGCGAGCCGGCCGTGGATCGAAGACGTGCTCCGGGGCCGGCTCAAGCGGGACGAGATCGAGGCGCTGGGGGCCGACGACGAGGCCTCGGTGGTCGCTTGGCGGGAGGCCGAGGCGCTGGTCGAGGAGGCGGTCGCGCGGGGCGCCGACGTGCCGGGGACGGGCGACGGCGGGGGCGCCGGGGCGGGGGGCAGGGGCCTCGCCGGGGCCGCGTCGGAGGAGGCCGGCGAGGGCGCGCCGGGGGCGGCCGTCGAGGACGGCGGGGCACCCCTGTCTCAGCCCGTCGAAGGCACCCCGTCCAGCGATCTGCTCGCCTGGGAGGGACCGCTCCCCGTCCCCGACCCGGCCTGGAGCGACGACCTCGTCGACGCGATCCGGAGCGCTCACCCGAAGCTCGACCCGACCGACGTCCGCATCCTCCTCGGGCTGATCCGGAACGCCTCGGGAGTGGACCGCCCCACGGTCGAGGCGTCCGTGCGCGCGTCGATCGATCGCCTCGGCCTCCGCGGCGGCGAGGAGACCCTGTCGGACCTCTACGATCCGTCGCTGTCCCCCGATCAGCAGGTCGAAATCGTGTTTGTTCTCGAATGGGACTTGGGAAACTAGTAAAGATGATTTACTAAATGCCGCATGGTTCGAATACGACCCGTGGAGCTCAGCTCCGAATGAGATCCGAGAGGGCGCGGGGGTGGCTCCGCGGCGAGTCGTGCCCCGCGTCCTCGAGGATCTCCAGCCGGGCGTTCGGCATGAGCTCCGTCAGCCGCAGACACAGCCGCTGCGCCGCCGCCGCCGTCTCGGTCCCGCACACGACGATGGTGGGGACGTCCAGCGCCGCGAACTCCTCGACCTCGATCGGCAACCGCTCCACCCGCGCGACCTGGCGCCGGATCCGCGGCTCCTCCGCCATCAGCCGGTACTGCTGCTGCATCGGCAGCGCGTCCCACGTCCCCGGACCGCCCCAGAAGTCGAGCAGCGCCCGCAGCGAGAACGGCGACGACGCCGACCGGACCGCCTCCAGCGCCGCCTCGTCGTAGCCCGCCAGCAACCCGAACAGCACCGGCTCGACGAGCACCAGCTTCTCGATCCGCTCGGGCTTCTTCGCCGCCCACCGGACCGCCTCCCAGCCCCCGTAGGAGTGCCCCACGAGCGTCAGCTTCCCCGGCGGCAGCAGCGTCTTGCGGAGCTCCTCGGGGGGCGGCCGGAGGACGTGCCAGTCGCTCCCCAGCTCCTTCCGGACGAGGTCCCACGCCTTCGGCGAGTCCCCCGTCCCATGCAGCAGCACCGCCGTCGGCATCGCTTGGATCCTACGGGGCTTGGCGTTACAACGCGCCCGTGCCCGTAGACCTCAAGGCCCGCAAGCCGAATTGGCTCAAGGTGCGACCCCCCGGAGGGGAGCGGTACGCCTGGATCAAGGAGCGCCGCGAGACGCTGGAGCTGGCCACGGTCTGCGAGGAGGCGCGCTGCCCCAACATCGGCGAGTGCTGGTCGGGGGGCACGGCGACGTTCATGGTCATGGGGTCGATCTGCACCCGCGGGTGCCGCTTCTGCGCCGTCAACACGAAGCGGGACGGCAAGCCCCTGGACCCCGACGAGCCGGCCAAGCTCGGCCGCACGATCGCCGCGATGGGGCTGACCTACATCGTCATCACGTCCGTCGATCGCGACGACCTCCCCGACGAGGGGGCGCAGCACTTCGCGGACTGCGTGCGGGCCGTCAACGAGCACGCGCCGAAGACGCGCGTCGAGATCCTCCACCCCGACTTCTCCGGGGACCTCGATCTCGTCGACGTCGTCGCCCGCAGCGGGGCCGACGTCCTCGCCCACAACATCGAGGTCGTCCGCAGCCTCACGAAGACCGTCCGCGACGGCCGCTGCGGCTACGACCAGTCCCTCGCCGTCCTCGCCCGCCTCAAGGAGACGGCGCCGGACCGCTTCACGAAGTCCTCGATCATGGTCGGCCTGGGGGAGACCGAGGACGAGGTCGTCGAGGCGATGCGGGACCTCCGGGAGGCGAACGTCGACTTCCTCACCGTCGGCCAGTACCTCCGCCCGTCGGCGAAGCACATCGCCGTCGAGGAGTACGTCCGGCCCGAGCAGTTCGCGCGGTACGAGCGGCTCGGCCTGGAGCTGGGGTTCGGGTACGTGGCGTCGGGGCCGCTGGTGCGGAGCAGCTACAAGGCGGGCGAGTACTTCATCGAGGACCTGCTGGAGCGTCGCGACCGCGGCGGCCGGCTGAGGGTGCTGCAGTGAGCGCGCAGGTGGACAACGAGGCGGCCCCCGTGGCGACCGACGGCGATCTGCAGACCCGCCTCGCGCGGGCGATCGTCCGCTCGCGGGCGGTCGACGACTTCGTGGCGGGGCTCGCCCGTCGGGGCCTGATCTCGATGGTCCCCCCGGCGCGCGGGATCGAGGGCCACCTGTACGGCGCCGTCGCCGCCCTCCGGCCCGCCGACTGGACGTTCGGGGACGGCCGCATGGGCGCCGTCGCGCTGGAGCGGGGGCTCCCCGTGAGGCAGTACGTCGCCCAGCTGCTCGGCTCGGCGTCGTCGGGGACCGCGGGGCACGCGACGCCGAGCGAGCCGTCCGCGGCGGCGGTCCGCTGCGTGTCGACGTCGTCCCTGCTGGGGACCCACCTCGTGCAGGCGTCGGGCGTGGCCCACGCGATGGCCCACAAGCGGTCGGACGAGGTCGCGCTGGCGTGGTTCGGCCCCGGCGCCGCGGCGGTCGGGGACGCGCACGTCGCCTTCAACTTCGCCGGCGTCTACCGGACCCCGGTGATCTTCTACTTCTGCGGCTCCGGCGACGAGCAGGCCGACCGGGAGCGGCTCGGAGGCGAGTCGTTCGCGGAGCGCGCCGAGGGGTACGGGTTCGGCGCGGTCACGGTCGACGGGTCCGACCCGGTGGCCGTCCACGCGGCGGTGGCGGCGGCGACGGAGCAGGCGCGCGCCGGCGGCGGCCCCACGATCGTCGACGGCCGCACGGGCGCCGATCCGCTGGCCTCCCTGGGGGCGCCGGCGGCGGACGTCGAGGCGTGGACGCAGGCGCTGACGAGCGAGCTGAAGGACGCCGCCGAGGCGGTGCTGGCGGAGGGCCCGCCGCAGCTCGCGTCGCTCTTCGAGCACGTCTTCGCGGAGCCCACGGAACGACTGAACGAGCAGCGGACGCAGCTGGAGGCGCACCGCGCGCGCTTCGCTTCGGGAGAGATCGACTGATGCCGACGATGAACATCATCGGAGCCGTGAACTCGGCCCTGGACCTGGCGCTGAGCCGCGACGAGGACGTGTTCGTCTTCGGCGAGGACGTGGGCAAGTTCGGCGGCGTCTTCCGCGCGACGGACGGGCTCCAGGCGAAGCACGGCGAGGGGCGCGTGTTCGACACCCCGCTGAGCGAGGCGGGCATCATCGGGACGGCCATCGGGATGGCCATCTACGGGCTCAAGCCGGTCCCCGAGATCCAGTTCAGCGACTTCATCTTCCCGGCGTTCGACCAGATCGTGAACGAGATGGCGAAGTTCCGGTACCGCAGCGGCGGCCAGTACACCTGCCCCGTCACGATCCGGACCCCCTACGGCGGCGGCATCCGGGGCGGCCACTACCACTCGCAGTCGCCCGAGGCCTACTTCGCCCACACCGCCGGCCTGAAGGTGGTCATCCCGAGCGACCCGTACACGACCAAGGGGCTGCTCCTGGCCTCGATCGACGACCCCGACCCGGTCATCTTCCTCGAGCCCAAGCGGGTCTACCGGGCGAGCAAGGGCGAGGTGCCGGAGGAGCACTACACGCTGCCGCTGGGGAAGTGCGCGATCGACCGCGAGGGGACGGACGTCACCATCGTGGCGTACGGGGCGATGCTCCACGAGGCGCGCAAGGCGGCGGAGCTGCTCGCGTCCAACGACGTCAGCGCCGAGGTGATCGACGTCCGGACGCTGGTGCCCTTGGACGAGGAGACGATCCTGGAGTCGGTCCGGAAGACGGGCCGCGTCGTCATCGTCCACGAGGCGGCCCGGACGTGCGGCTTCGGCGGCGAGCTGGCGGCGGTCATCTCCGAGAAGGCGCTGCTGCACCTGGAGGCGCCGATCCTGCGCGTCACCGGCTACGACACGCCGTTCCCCTACACGCTGGAGCAGCAGTACCTCCCCGACGCCCTGAAGATCTTCGAGGCGTGCGAAACCACGGTGGATTTCTAGGACGACGAGATGGCTTTCGAGTTCAAGCTTCCTGACATCGGAGAGGGCGTCGTCGAGGGCGAGATCGTCGCCTGGAAGGTCAACGTTGGCGACGTCGTGGCCGAAGACCAGCCGCTGGTCGAGGTGATGACGGACAAGGCGACGGTCGAGATCCCCAGCCCCAAGGCAGGGACGGTGTCGTCGCTCACGGGCGGCGAGGGGGACGTCATCGAGGTGGGGCAGGTGTTCGTGGTGCTCGACGTCGGCGACGGCGTGGGCGATGGGACCGTGCGGCTGCCCCCCGAGGAGCAGCCCGACGCCCCAAAGAAGCAGGACACCGCCGCCGCGGAGCCCGCGTCGGAGCGCGCCCGGTCCGAGCCCGCGACGGTGAAGTCGCCGACCAACGGGGCGTCCGCGCCCGTCCTGGTGCCCCGGTCCGGCAAGGTGCTCGCCACGCCGGCGACCCGCCGCGTCGCCCGCGAGCTGGACATCGACCTCGGCGCCGTCACCGGCACCGGCCCCGGCGGCCGGGTGACGAAGTCGGACGTCATCGCCTTCAGCGAAGGCCGGCACGCTCCGGCGAGCGGCGGCGGCGGCGGCCTCGGCGTCGAGCACACGCCGGTCCCCCCCGGCAGCGGCCCCGAGGAGCGGGTCAAGGTCCGCGGGCTGCGGCGGAAGATCAGCGAGGCGATGGTCCGGTCGTCGCTGACGATCCCGCACTTCAGCTACGTCGACGAGGTCGACATGACGGAGCTGGTGACGCTCCGGAAGAAGGTCAACGCCGACCTCGGCTTCAAGATCAGCTACCTGCCGTACATCATGAAGGCGCTGCAGATCGCGTTCGCCGACCACCCCGAGGTCAACGCGCTGTACGACAACACGACCGACGAGGTCGTCTACAAGAAGTACTTCAACTGCGGCCTCGCCACCGACACGCCCCAGGGGCTGTACGTCTCGGTGATCCGGGACGTCCCCGGCAAGACGATCGTCGAGCTCGGCAAGGAGATCGTCGAGGTCACGACCCGCGTCCGCGAGGGCAAGGCGACCCGCGAGGACCTGACCGACAGCACGTTCACGATCACGTCCATCGGCAACATCGGCGGCCTGTTCGCGACGCCGATCATCAACTACCCCGAGGTCGCGATCCTCGGCGTCAACAAGATCGTCGAGCGGCCCGTGGTGCGGGACGGCGAGGTCGTGGTCCGCCACATGACGCACCTGTCGCCGAGCTTCGACCACCGCGTCGTCGACGGCGCCAACGGGGCCCGCTTCGTGACGCGGCTGAAGGCGCTCCTGGAGAACCCCGGACTGCTGCTCGCGCACCTGTGAGCTGGCTCTTCGCGCAGCTCTACGAGCGGTCGTCGATCGGCGCCGACAAGCGCGGCGTGGCGGCGTGGCGGGCGGCCGTCGTGGGGCGGGCGACGGGCGACGTCGTCGAGATCGGGGCGGGGAACGGGCTCAACCTGAAGCACTACCCGGCGGAGGTGAGGCGGCTCGTGCTGACCGAGCCGTCGCGCGCCATGCGGAGCAAGCTGCGGCGGCGGCTGCGGGTGCCGGAGGGGGCCGACGTCGAGGTCGCCGAGGGGGTCGCCGAGGCGATCCCGCTGCCCGACGCGTCCGTCGACACGGTCGTCTCCACGCTGGTCCTCTGCTCCGTCACCAGCCAGGCCCAGGCGCTGGCCGAGGCGCGCCGCGTGCTCCGCCCCGACGGGAGGCTGCTCTTCATCGAGCACGTCCTCGCCGACGACCCCGCGGTGGCCCGCTGGCAGCGCCGCCTCGTCCCCGTCTGCCGCTGCCTCGCCGCCGGCTGCGACCCCTCCCGCGACACCGCCGCCGCCATCGAGGGGGCCGGGTTCGCGATCGAGGACGCCCTCGCCCGGACCCGGATGCCGGGGCTCCTCGGGAAGTTCGTCCCCGTGATCCACGGCGCCGCGATCCGAACCGGCTAGTCTCCCCGCTTCACGATGTCCGAGCGCGTCGCCTTCGAGCGGAACATCGGCCTGTTCATGGCCGTGATGATCGGGATCGGGGCCATGATGGGCCCCGGCATCTTCGCGTTGCCCGGCGAGGTCGCCCACATGGTGGGGCCGCTGGGGGTCGTGGCCTACGGCGCGATGGGCCTCGTCACGCTGCTGACGGCCCTCAGCTACGCCGAGCTCGGCGCCGCGATGCCGGTCGCCGGCGGCGGGTACAGCTTCGCGAGCCGCTCGCTCCCCCGCCCCGTCGCGTTCCTGACCGGCTGGTTCTTCTGGATCGGCAACGTCGCCGCCTGCGCGCTCTACAGCGTCATCTTCGCCCTGACCCTGCGCGACTACTTCTTCCCGTCGATCAACGTCCCCCTCGTCTGCCTCGGGGTGACGATCGTGTTCGGGCTGCTGAACCTCCGCGGCATGTCGGACGCGCTCAAGGCCGTCACGGTCATGAACCTCGTCGAGCTCGCGGTCCTCATCGTCATCGCGTGCATGGGGACGGCCCAGATCCACCCCCCCAACCTCGACCCCATCGCGCCCCACGGGTTCAGCCCGTTCATCGGCAGCATGGCCCTCATCTACATCTCGTACGTCGGCTTCGACCTCATCACCGTCGCCGCCGAGGAGATCAAGGACCCCAGCCGCGTCATCCCCAAGGCGATCCTCATCACCCTCGGCAGCGGCGTCCTCATCTACGTCGGGGTGGTGTTCGTGATGTTCGCGACGGTCCACCACGAAGATCTGTCCCACAGCGCGGTCCCCTTCGTGGACGTCTCCGCGTACCTGTTCGGGGAGTGGGGCCGCTGGGCGGCGGTGACGGCGACGGTGATGGCGAGCCTGTCGGCGTTCGCGGTGACGCTCGGGGCGAGCTCCCGGGTGCTCTACGCGCTCGGTCGCGACGGCCACTTCCCGCGCCAGTTCGCGACGCTCCACGACCGCTTCCGGACGCCGCACATCTCGCTGATGGTGTGCTCGGTGGCGGTGGTCCTGCTGGCCTCGCTGGGGATCGTGAAGCTGGCCGCGTCGATGGCCGACTTCGGCTTCCTGCTGGCCCTCGGGATCGTCAACTGGTCGCTGATCACCCTCGACCGGCGGAAGCCCAACCTGCGACGGCCCTTCCGGGTCCCGCTGTTCCCCTACGTCCCCGCCCTGGGGGTCGTCTCGTGCTGGGCGTTCGTGCCCTTCCTCGAGCCCCGGACGCTGATCCTGGGGGCGGGGCTGACGGTCGTCGGGTTCCTGATCTACACGCTCCGTCCCGCCAACCGGGCGGAGCTCGTGGACGCGTCCGTGCAGGCGAAAGGCCTGCTCGGGCGGCTGTTCCAGCGGAGGAAAGAGAAGATGCGGATTCTCATCATCGACGGCGGCCCCCTCGGCCAGAACATCGCCCGCCGGCTGCTCGCGCGGGACGAGGTGCGGGCGCTGTTCCGGAGCGCGGAGCACCAGATCACGTTCATCGAGGCGAACGAGGAGCGGTGCGCGGAGCTGCAGTCGTCGTTCGGGGTCCCGATCTTCCGGGGGGACGGGACGAAGCGCGAGGTGCTGGAGCAGGTCGGGGTGGACGACGTCGACGTGGCCATCGCGGCGTCCGACGACGACGGCCGGAACGTGATCGCGGCGCTGCAGGCGAAGCAGCTGGGGATGCCGCGGGTGTTCGCGATCGTGCAGGACCCCGACTACCTGCCGTTGCTCCAGGCCGAGGGCGTCATCGCGATCTCGGCGCCGTGGGCGACCGCCGCGATGGTGGAGAACCACCTCGACCGGCCGGGGGTCGCGGAGCTGTTCGAGATCGGCACCGGCGTCGCCAGCCTGATGGGGGTGATCGTCCCCGACAAGGCGCGGGTCGCGGGGCAGCTGATCAAGGAGCTGGCGATCCCGAAGGAGTGCGTGGTCGCCGCGATCATCCGCGGCAAGGAGTTCGTCGTGCCGCGCGGGGGGACCGAGATCCGGGCCGGCGACGAGGTGGTCTTCGTGGGACCGGCGGGCTCCATCCGCGACGCCCACGAGCTCTTCCAGCTGCCCGCCGCGGGGTAGGGCCCTCGGCATCAAGACTGGTTACACCGCCCGTCCCGCATGCCCGGATGCCTCACTTGACCTCCACCCAGCCAGTAACGCGGCTGGCGATGGGAGAACGCTGAGTGGTCGGGGACGCTACGATGGGGGGGTGTTGAAGCGGGTCGAGTTCAAGAACATCAAGTCGCTGGAGAGCGTAGAGCTAGATCTGTGCACCGGGTCTGAGGGAACGGCGGCGATCACGGTCCTTGTCGGGCCCAACGGCTCCGGCAAGAGCACCGTCCTAGACCAGATTCAGTCGCTGTGCGTCTTTTCGCAACCGGATGGAGCCAGAAACAACTCGCTAGGTAGCGCGGGTGAGTGGCTCAGGAACGCTAGCCGCACACCGACACGCCAGCGCACCACGTCTAGCAAGGGTCCGATGTACTGGCGGGGATTGGCGATCGACGGGACGGAGCTACGGCTCACGATTCCCGAAGGAGACGATCGGACTTGGTACACCCGGGCTCAGACGAACGTGGTGGCTGGCGGCGAGGCTGCAGAACTCAGGCAGGAATCGGGGGCCGCAAAGGCCCAGGCCTTCGACGACCTTCTCAAGCGACGCCTCGCTTGGCGCTGCCAGAGGCTCAGCCTCCAGCCTGGTCGAATTGCGGCGACAGTGGACGCTCGTGTTCGAGTCCTCAGGGCAAGCGGCTACGGTCTCGCCGCAGTGCTCCAGCAGCTTGCATCCAATGATCACGACGCGTGGATGGCGGTTCAAGATGACCTGCGGTCGATCGTTCCGGAGTTCGAGCGGCTGTCCATCGCTGTCGTCGATGTCCAGACTAACGGGGCAACGACCGGCGGTAACGAACTCTCCCTGTGGATGCGCGGCGCGGGCAAGATCCCCGCGTCTGCAGTCAGCGACGGCACCCTCCTTGCCCTCGGGCTGCTGACAGCCACCCACAATCGTTCAATGCCCTCGCTCATCTTGATGGACGACGTCGACCACGGGCTCCATCTGGACGGTCAACTCGCGCTTATCCGCGCCATGCAGGAGGTCATGAAGATTCGACCGGAGATGCAGGTGGTCTGCACCACCCACTCTCCTTACCTCCTGCGCGACATCCTCCCGACGCAGGTTCGTGTCCTAGCCCTTGACGCCGCGGGCCGAACGAGGGTGAGGTCACTCGCGGAGCATCCAGAGATCTCGCAGTGGGACAGCGCGTTCTCGGCAGGAGAGCTGTGGGCCAACCTGGGGGAGGAATGGGTCGTTGCCAGCGCCTGACGCGCGCGTACCCCTGGCCATCGCGGGCGAGGATGAACTCCACGAGTCCGTAGCCGCCCACCTTATCCGGGTCGCTGCAAGGAAGCGTATGGCCGACCTCTGGCCGGACGAGCTGGATCCAGAGGTTCTACTCACCGGTCCCGACGCTTCTCGCAAGTGGTGCGATCGCTACCCGGTCACAGGGGCCCGCGAGCGCCTTCGCAATACCCGGTTCTCACGGCGGAGGCACCCGCTATTCGATGACCGGGAATTCGCGGGGGACCGGCTAGCCATCCAGATCGCAGATTGCGTTCGGTGGTTTGAGACGATGCAACCGTGTCCACGAGTTGTCGTCATTCTCGCCGACACGGACAACCGGTCCATCGCTGCGGCCGAGAAGGTACTCGCGTGGCATAGACGCGGGATCCGGAGAATCGACGGCCTCGTCATTGGGACGCCCCATCAGGAAGTAGAGGCCTGGGTCATTCGTGGGCTGACCACAAGCGAGACCGAGACGCGGCTGGAGGCCGAAAGACTCCGACCGGAAGTGGGCTTCAACCCAGCTGTGCACCCCGAGCGGCTCACGACCTCCCCCAACACCTCCCGCAAGGACGCGAAGCGCGTTCTGCTTCGTCTGCTCGGTCCCTCGACGCCGCCACCCTACCCGTCGACCTCCCTGGATCCGAGCCGCCATGCCGAGGTACTCGGCCGCGCATTTGGCGATCTGGAGGCGCTCCGGTCGGGCACGGACCCAACGCTGTTGGCTTCCTTCATCCTAGAGCTTGAGGAAGTCATCGCACGAATCGTCGTCCCCGGACCTCCGTCCGCTTGACCCACAAGGCCGCCTCGTCCGCTGCCGGAGGGCGCCCGACGGAGCGCGGACGACAACACAGCCGACCGATACTGTCGGCCCCGCGGGCGCCATCCGCGACGCCCACGAGCTGTTCCGGCTGCCCGCCGCGGGCTGACCGGGGGGAGGGCCCCTCCGCCTCAGTAGTGGGCGGCGATCTCGGAGTCGACCAGCGCCTGCAGCTGGCTCAGCCCGAAGCTCGTCAGGGGCCTGCCGTTGACGAGGAAGCCGGGCGTCTTCCGCATCCCCAGCGCCGCCGCGGCCTCGATGTCCTGGGTCACGACCGAGGCGATCTCCAGCTCCCCCGCGTCGGCCCGGAGCTGCTCCATGTCGATGTCGACCCCCGCCGCGGGGATGATCTCCCACAGCGCCTCGGGCTGCGGGTGGTGGTGGCTCGCCCACTGCCGCTGGGTCGCGAACATCACCTCCAGCACCTCCCAGAACCGGTCCTGCCGGCGGGCCGCCTCGAGCATGCGGGCGACGTCCTCGCTGCCGTGGTGCAGGGGCAGGTAGCGGAGCACGAGGCGGACCCGGTCCGGCCGCGCCGCCAGCAGCTCCTTGACCGGCTTGTGGAACATCGCGCAGGTCTCGCACGCCGGGTCGAAGAACTCGACGATCGTCACCTTGGCGTCCTCGGGGCCGACGCTGACGGAGTGGGCCGGGGCGAGCACCAGCGTCGGCTCCTTGGCGACGTCCTCGATCCGCTCCGCCTCCTGCGTCTCGTAGACGCCCGACGCGACGACGAACCCCACCACCAGCAGCGCCACCGCGCCGCCGAAGATCACCTGCTTCTTCATGCCTTCTGCCTCCTTCGCACGACCAGCAACAGCCCCACGACCGCGGTGAACGCCACGAGCGACAGCGCCGGGATCGACAGGAACCCGAGCAGCTCGATGTACTCCTCCTTGCAGGAGACGCCCGCCTGACACGGGGACGCGCTCTCGGGGATGACGCCCTCGTACAGCAGCGTGTGGTACGCCGCCGCCAGCCAGCCGCCCACCGCGAGCGGGAGCCCGAACCGGACCGCGCCGCGGTCGACGGGGAACAGGCCCACGCCGAGCACGATCACCAGCGGGTACATGAAGATCCGCTGGTACCAGCACAGCGAGCAGGGGGCGAACTCCATCACCTCGCTGAAGAACAGGCTCCCCGCCGACGCCCCGGCCGTGATGAGCCAGGCGCCGAACAGCAGCGTCCAGTCGAGGTCGAGCGGGTCGTCGTTGCCGGCCACGGCGGGAGGTGTACCGCCTGTTGCGCGGCGCCGCCACCGCGGGGTCGGATCAGCCGCTGCCGGGGATGCCCGCGTCGGGGACGTGGCGGGGGGTGAGGACGAACGAGAACACCACCGACACGCGGAAGTACCAGGGGCCGAGGTCCATCCGACCGAGGTGGCCGAGGGGGACCGACGGAGCCGCGATCGCGTCGCCGCCGCCGCCCAGGCGGACGCCGCCTTCGGCCGACAGGCCCGCCGCGAAGGGGCTGACGGAGCGGCCGTAGCGGTGGGGCGTGAGCACCTCGACGCCGCCGCCGAGGAGGCCGTACGGCGCCGCCCCGCGGACGTCCCGCTGGCGGAGGTTGCCGTCGACCTCGGTGTCGATCGTGCGGACGTGGACGCGGACGAAGCCGCCGCCGGCGCGGACGAACGCGCGGACGGGGAACGTGGGGGGCGTCGGGATCACTCGGAAGGAGAGGTCGAGCGCGCTGAACCGGGGCATCACGTCGAAGCCGGCGTCGCCGCCGCCGGTGACGTCGATGGAGTGGCGCCGCGTCAGGGCGCCGCCGAGGGAGACGGCGAGGCGGGGGTGGAAGGCGAGGTCCGCCGACCACTGGAACGTCTCCAGCTGCTCGTCCCCGGTGAGATCCCGCCACCCCTCGTCGAAGACGGCGTGGCGGCCGCCGCCGAGGGAGAGCTGGAGGCCGACGTAGGACTTCGCGCGGGGCGCGTCGGGATCGGGCTGCGGGGGCTCGACGGGGTTGCGGGGCGGGGACTCGGGCGCGGGCTCGGCGGCCTCGCTTTCGCCCTCGTTCTCGTTCTCGACCTCGTTCTCGTTCTCGGGCTCAGCCTCGTTCTCGTTCTCGTTCTCGGCCTCGGGCTCGGGCTCGAGGGCCTCCTCGACCACAGGCGGCGCCGCGGGCTCGTCCTCGTCCTCGTCCTCGTTCTCGTCCTCGTCCTCGTTCTCGTTCTCGTTCTCCTCGTCGTCCGCCTGGGCGTACGCCCCGACCGGCGCGACGAGCAGCAACAGGGCCAGCAGGTGCTTCATGGCTACCTCCCCTCCAGCAGACCCGCGGTCGCCATCCCCGCCACCGCCGGGAACCCTCCCGAGGGCACGGACTCGGCGTCCGGGGGCAGGAACGACACCAGCCCCAGGTCCTGGTCGTGGATGACGTACAGCAGCTCGCTCCCCCCCGCGGCGGGAGGGACGCGGCCGATGGCGTGGGGGAGGTCGTACGTGTCGAGGACGACCTGCGCGTACGTCCGCAGGTTGTAGCGAACCAGCCGCGCCGAGTCCTTCAGCACCACCATCACGTGCTCGTCCTCGCTGTCCGGGACGACGCCCGCGCTCAGGAAGATGAGGTCCCACGCCGCCGCGTCGAGGAGGATCCGGCTCGGGGCGCGCTCGGCGAAGTTGAAGAGCGACAGCGACTGCGCGGGGACGAAGTCGTTCCCCACGGTGCCGCCGTCGTGGAAGATCACCGCCGCGGTCTCGTCCGGCGACAGCGCCACCCGGACCACCGCGTCGTCGAGGAGGTAGACCTCGGGATCGTCCGGCGCCGTCCCCTCGTCGGTCAGCTCCACGCGGGTGACGTACGGCACCGTGCCGCCGTCGGAGTACAGCAGCGCGAACTGCGGCCCCTCGGCCTGCGACGTCTGGATGTTGTTGACGACGTGGGGCAGCGTCAGCGCCTCGGTCTCGAACGACTCGAGATCGAGGAACGTCACCGCGGACGTCCCGTCGGCGATCACGGCGCGGCTGCCGTCGCGCGACCAGACGATGTCCCGGGCGGAGCGGTCGAGGCCGATGACGTTCTCGATGAGCACCGTGGGGGCCAGGCTGATGACGAACAGGTCGACCTCGCCGGCCACCGTCACCAGCGCACGGTCGCCCGAAGGGCCCGGCACGACCAGCGACGGCGTCCGGTGAACCGCGTCGTCCGAGGAGAAGGGGACCGCGAGCTCGGAGACCGGCTCCGCGTCGAGGTCGAGGACGTGCAGGCGGGCGCTGCTGGCGATGAGCGCGAACCGCCCGTCGGACGAGAAGGTGACCTCCTTGGGCGCGTACGTCAGGCTCCCCGGGGTGATCTCCAGCGCGCCTCCCTCCCCCTCCGCGACGACCGCGTAGGCGTTGAGGTTGAGCGACCCCTCGACCTCGATCGAGGCCGCCGAGGCGGGGTCGATCCAGGCGATGCCGCGCGTCCCGTCGGGGGCCCACGACAGCGTCGTGAACGGCGCCCCGAGCTCCCACTGGGCGATCGAGCCGTCGGACCCGAGCCGCGAGATCGTCCCGTCGTCCCGCTCCAGCGTGTAGAGCTGGTCGCTCCCCGGAGGCCG
This sequence comes from uncultured Rickettsiales bacterium, assembly GCA_964344575.1. Lineage (GTDB taxonomy): Bacteria > Myxococcota_A > UBA796 > UBA9615 > UBA9615 > JAAESI01. The sequence goes on from CAYFOA010000017.1 coordinate 41,540, forward strand.
GCTCAGGAGCGTCGGCGCGTCGCCGACGGGGTGCGTCTCGAACGCCCGCTCGGCGGGGTCGATGGCGACCACCGCGTCGGACGCGGGGGCGAGGACGTAGACCTTCCCCTCGCGCGCCTCCGCCGACAGCTGGAGCAGCTCCAGATCCGAGCCGGAGCCGTGGAACGTCGAGTCGCACCCCGTCGCCAGGGCGGCGGCCGCGAACAGAACCGTGATCGTCGTACGCATCGTCCCGCCTCCTAGTCGATGCCGCTGTTGAGCTCGAAGCCCGTCACCGTCTCGACGGACAGGTCGACGGGCTGGATGAACGAGATGCGGCCGAGCTCGTGCTCCTGGGAGACCCACCCCACGGTCTCGGGGAGGTCGGCGTCGGACGGCATCATCCCGAGGAAGACCGGCTGGCTGGGGACGAGCACGTCGTCGACGAGCCGGGTGTCGTAGTCGATGACGCCGACGTTCCGGTTGGTCTCCATCGCGAAGAGCGTGTAGCGGCCGTCGTCGGACGTGGTCCACCGCAGCGGCTTGTCCTCCAGGGCGACGGGGTTGGTCAGCCACGTCTCGAGGTCGACGACGCTGAGGGCGTGGCCGTCGCTGAAGACGTCGTCCTCGCCGGGGGCGTCCTCCAGCGTGTGGATGATGAGCGCGGACGCTCCGTCGGGGCTGATGGCGACGGCGTCGATCGGCTTGGCGAGCCCGCGAACGGTCAGCTCGTCGGTGGCGCGGTCCCAGAAGGTGATCCGGTCCTCCAACGCCGCGGTCGTGAAGAGCAGGCCGGTCTCGCCGTCGGGGGCGAGGACGAGGCTGCCGATGATGGAGCCCTCGGGGGTGGGGAGGATCTCGGGGTCGACGTTCAGCGGGTCGGGGGCGTCGAACATGCGGACCTCGCCGCTGCCCCGGGCGACGACCACCGCCTCCAGCCCGTAGGGGGTCAGGTCGAGGTCGGTGGGGGACTCGCCGGCGTCGAGGAAGCCCAGCTCGCCGGTCTGGAGGTGGACCGCCTGGACGTCGTCCGACGCGGCATAGCGGACGAACGCCCACTGCCCGGCGGGGGTGATCTCGACCTCCGCGGCGACGGGCGGGTCGAGCGGGTCGGCGTCGAGATCGAGGAGGTCCAGCGCGATCGGCTCGACGGTCAGGTCGGCGACGGTGATGAAGGCGTCGCTGATGATGACGGCGCGGTCCGACGCGGCGGTGAACTTGACGGCCTTGGGGTTGAACCCGACCGAGAAGGACTGCACCTGCAGCGCGATGGTGTCCACGAAGCTGACCTCGGTGAACGACCGGACCCCGTCGACGTCGAAGTCCGCGTCCTCGGCGGCGGCGTTGAACCAGGCCACGACCCAGCGGCCGCTGGGGTCCATCGTGATGAAGTTGAAGTCCTCGCGGACGTCGAGATCGACGACCTCGTTGGTGGAGACCTCGATGACGGAGACGCTGTCGTCGCCGGCGTTGAACGTCACCGCCCGCTGGTAGTCCGAGCTGACGACGACCTGGTCGGGCTCGTCGCCGACGTCGATGGTCTGCACCTCGCGGGTGACCGCGTGGATCTTGCTGACGGTGTCGCGCGTGGGGTTGGCCACGAACACCCACACGTCCGTGCCGCGGGGCTCCGACGCGAGGAAGTCGTCCTCCTCCTCGGGGGGCGGCTCGTCGTCGTCGTCCGCGGCGCCGTCGCCGTCGTCGTCGTCGGAGGGCGCCTCGTCGGCGTAGTCGTCGTCGTCGTCGTAGCCCCCACCGCTGCGCGCCACGCTCAGCGCGCTCTCGGCGCAGCCCGTGGCGGCCAGTGCGAAGACGAACAGAAGGAAGGCTCGGAGCGTGCTCATCTGCACTCCTCCTCGAGCACGTCCAGCCGCTCGGCGCACTCGTCCTGGCGCACGTCCGGCGAGTACAGGTCCATGGTCTCGAGGCAGCCCTCGACGCAGGCGTCGCTGCCGTCTCCATCGCATTCGCACTGCGTCGCGCAGTAGTCGCCGCACGGCGAACAGGCCGTCAGCGTCAGCGCGAGCAGGGCCCCGACAAGAAAGAAACCGGGTCGCATGTCGTCTCCCTCGCTCGGGACCCCGCGTCGCAAGCGACGTGCCACGGCGGCGGGCGTCCTCAGTCGATCTCGCTGTTGAGCTCGAACCCGGTGACGGTCTGGACGGTCAGGTCGAACGGCGCGACGAACGAGATCCGCCCCAGCTCGTGCTCCTGCGAGACCCACCCGAGCTGGTCCTCGGGGGGACCGTCGATCGGGAGCAGGCCGACGTGGACGGGCTGGCTGGGGAGGAGGACGTCGTCGACGAGGCGGGTGGCGTAGTCGATGACGCCGACGTTCCGGTTGCCCTCCATGATGAACATCGAGTAGCGCCCGTCGGGGCTGCTCGACCAGCTGAAGGGGCGGCCCGCGACGATGACGGGGTTGGTGATCCAGGTCGACAGGTCGACCACGGTGATCGCGAACTCGTCGGTGAACAGATCGCCCTCGCCGTCGGCGTCCCCGAGCGTGTGGACGATGAGCGCGGAGCCGCCGTCGGGGCTGACGGCGACCGCGCGCACGGGCTTGGCGAGGCGGTGTTGGGTCATCTCCCCGGTGGCCCGATCCCACACGGTGATCCGGTCCTGCGGCGCCGCCGTGGTGAACAGGAGGCCGACGTCGCCGGCGGCGAGGACGAGGCTGCCGATGATGCTGTCCGCGGGCGTGGGGAGGACGACGGGCGGCGCGCCCAGCGGGTCCACGGCGTCGAAGAGGCGGACCTCCTGGCTGCCCCGGCTGACGACGAGGACCTCGGTCCCGTCGGGGGAGAGGTCGAGGTCGGTGGGGGTGTCGCCGCCGTCGAGCTGGGCGACGGCGCCGGTGGCGAGCTCGACGGCGTCGATGTCGTCGGACCCGAGGTAGCGGACGAAGGCCCACTGCGCGCCGGGCGGGATCTCGACCTCGGCGGCGGTGGGAGGGTCGATGGGGTCGGCGAACAGGTCGATGAGCGTCAGCCCGATCGGGTCGCTGGTCAGGTCCGCCACGGTGAGGAAGGCGTCGGACACGATGACGGCCCGGCCCGAGGGGCCGTCGAACTTGATCTGCTTGGGGTTGAAGCCGACCGAGAACGACTGGACGGAGTGGGCGAGGGTGTCGACGAACGAGACCTCCGTGAACGACCGGACGCCCTCGACGTCGAAGTCGGCGTCCTCGACCGACGCGTTGAACCAGGCGACGACCCAGCGGCCGTCGGGGGAGATCGCGATGAAGTTGAAGTCCTCGCGCAGGGGGAGCTCGACGACGTCGTCGGAGGTCACGTCGATGACGGAGACGGAGTCGCTGCCGGCGTTGAACGTGACCGCCCTCTGGTAGTCCGACGAGACGACGACCATGGTCGGCTCGTCGCCCACGTCGATGGTCTCGATGGTCCGGTCGAACGCGTCGATGCGCGAGACGGTGTCGCGGGTCGGGTTCGCCACGAAGACGTACGCGTCGGTGCCACGGGGCTCGGTGCTGAGGAAGTCGTCCTCCTCCTCGGGCGGCGGCGTCTCGTCGTCGTCGCCGTCGCCGTCCCACGCCGCGTCGTCGTCGTCGTCGTCGTCGTCATCGTCGGCGGCCGCGGGGTAGTCGTCGTCGTCGTCGTAGTCGTAGGCAGGCGCCGGGCAGCCGCCGATCGCGGCGCTCAACGTCATCAGCAGCAGGGTCCGGGTCCGGGTCATGGTCCCCTCCTGGGACCCGCTTACCCCGGAACTCGCCGCCCCCCGAGGGCAGGCCGCCGCACGGGACTTCCGGCGCACGGGAACCGGCGCGCACGGGACGTTCGGGACCCTTCGGGAGGCCGCGCGGACGGGCGTACGGTCGCAGACGAGGAGGCCCCGATGACCCGGACCCGGACCCCTGATCTCGCCCCCTGGGCGCTCGCGCTCGCGATCGCATTCCTCGGCGCCTGCGCCGTCGCCGATCGCTCCGGCTCGGGCGGCTACGGCGACGACGACGACGACACCCCCCCGTCGGACGACGACGACGACGACGACGACGACGCCTGGTACGACGGCGACGACGGCAGCGACGAGCCGCCGCTGGACGACGACGACCCCGTTGACGTCGACGACGCCGACTGCGGCGAGGCCGTGGAGGAGCCCGTCACCTGGTACCAGTCGGCCGACGACTCCAACAGCACGGCCGACGCGACGCACCTCCGCGACCTCATCGCCGAGGACGCCCTGTACCCGCAGTGGCTCCGCCGGTGGGAGTTCCTCAACTACTACGACTTCGGCTACGCGCCCGCGGAGCCGGACACCGTCCGCGTCGTCCCGCAGCTCCGCGCCGACCCGGTCGATCCCGACGTCTACACGCTGCTCGTCGGCGTCGTCGCCCCCACGATGTCCGTCGCGGACCGTCCGCCTTACAACCTCACCTTCTCCGTCGACGTGTCCGGCTCGATGGGGTCGGGCGGGCTGGACATGGCGAAGGCGTCGATGCGGGCGACCGCGGCGGCGCTGCGGGAGGGGGACGTCGTCTCGGTCGCGGCCTGGAACACCTCGAACGCCGTGCTGCTCGACTCCCTCGTGGTCGACGGGCCCGACGACGAGGATCTCCTCGACGTCGTCGACGGCCTCCTCGCCGGCGGCTCGACGGACCTGGAGTCCGGCCTGGAGGCGGCCTACGCCCTCGCCGCGGCCAACTTCGCGCCCGAGCGCATCAACCGCGTCGTGCTGCTGTCCGATGGGGGCGCGAACACGGGGATCACGTCGGAGACCCTGATCGCCGAGCACGCCGAGGACGGCGAGGGCGAGGCGATCTACCTCGTCGGCGTCGGGGCCCCGCCGGCGTCGAAGTACAACGACCTGCTCATGGACACGGTGACCGACCTCGGGAAGGGGGCGTACGTCTACGTCGACTCGGAGACGGAGGCGGAGCGCGCCTTCGGTCCGGGACGGCTGGAGCAGACGATGGCGATCGCCGCGCGCGACGTGCGCCTCGAGCTGACGCTCCCGCCGGGCTTCCTCATCGAGCGCTTCTCGGGCGAGGAGACGTCGACCGATCCGGACGAGGTCGAGCCCCAGCACCTCGCGCCGAACGACGCGATGCTCTACCACCAGCTCCTGCGCGACTGCTCCTCCGACGAGGACAGCGGCGCCCTGACGTTCGACTTCACGGTCACGTGGCACGACCTCGTCACCGGCGAGCCTCACACCGAGGCGGTGACGGCGTCGGTCGACGAGCTGCTGGAGGCGCCCGCCGCCGAGCTGCTCAAGGCGGACGCGATCCTCGCCTACGTCGACGCGATGGAGGCCGTGTGGGGCCTGGAGTGGACCGACCGCGAGCCCTTCCTGATGGGCGTCGCCGACGGCATCGGGAGCACGGCCGAGTTCCTCGGAGACGACGAACTGAGCGAGCTGACCGCCCTCGCCGAGCTCGCCGCGAGCCGCTTCTAGGCGGCTACCGCTCCATCGCGGCGAACACGCCGTCGGCGAGCTCGGGCCAGCGCTCCCCGATCGAGTGCATCTGGAGCTGCGCCATGGCCGCGTGCTTGCGGCCCCACAGCGGGCCGAGGCCGAGCGCCTTGTCCGCCTGCGCCTTGATGTCCTCGACGAGCGCCGTCAGCTCGGGGTCCTTCCCGATCGCCTTGTGCTTGTGCTTCGCCCGCTCCTTCTCGAGGAGGTGCAGGAACGTCTCGACCTTCTTCAGCGCGAAGTCGTGCGTGCGGCGGAGGTTGTTCACCAGGAACCACAGCGGGATGCACATCAGGTTGAACGCGAGCACCGCCGCGATCAGGTAGACGCCCCAGCCGGTGTAGCCGCCAAACATGGTTACGCCGTGAACTCCTGCAGCCAGGCCGCCGCGCTCAGCTCCTCGCCGCACGACGATCGCACGACGTCGTCCCAGCGGCGGGACCGTCCGGAGCGGAACAGTTCCACGAGGAACGCCCCTCCGTCGTCCGCCTCGGCCATCGCGGCGCGGAGCTGCGACGCGAGCAGCTCGCCGAGGAGGTAGTACTGGTAGTAGGCCGGGTAGCAGGCGACGTGGACCTTGCTCGCCCAGTCGTAGCCGTCCCACCCGGCCGGCCGGCGGAGGCCCTGGAGCTCGCCCACGAGGTCCCACCAGATCGCGGTCAGGTCGGCCTCCGGATCGGCGTACATCGCCTGCTCGAAGAGCGTCACCACGAGCCCCCAGCGGGCGAACGTGAGCTGGTCCTCGCGGAGCCGCCGGCCCGCCGCCTCGGCCCGGTCCGCGGGGACGCCGGCGTGGTCCGCCAGCCACCACGGCGTCTTCGCCAGCCGCCCGAAGAGCATCGCCACCGCCTCGGTCACGAACGTGTGCGCGGACTCGCGGAGGACGAACGGCAGCTCCGGGTCGATCCACGCGTTGTAGAGCGCGTGCCCGAACTCGTGGAGCACCGTCTCCATCCACCGCGCCGTCGCGTCCAGGTTGCACAGGACGCGGACGTCGCCGGGGTTGTCGACGCCGATGCAGAACGCGTGGGGGTACTTGCCGTCGCGCGGCATCATGTCCGACCGGTCCCACAGCGCGTCGATGGGCAGGCCGAGGCTCCGGAACCACGTCTTCGCGAGGTTCTTGATGCGCGTCGGCTGGAACCACGCGTCGAGGCTGAGCGACCTCCCGGAGCGGGGGATCGACTGGAGGAAGCGATCGCCGTAGTCCCACGGCATCAGGTCGGAGGGGGCCTTGCCGCGCTGCTCCGCGCGGGCCGCGTCCAGGGACGCCTTGACCTCCGCCCACGGCCCCGCGCTGCCGTCGCGGAGCTCCCCGAGGAGGCCGTCGAGGAACCCGGCGTCCATCTCCTCGTCGTCCAGCGCGAGCGCGAACCAGTCCGCGAACCCGAGCTGCCGGGCCTGCGCGTTCCGGAGCTTCGCCAGCTCGACCACCCGGTCCGCGACCTTCGCCCCCACCTCCCGCGTCGCCGTCCACGCCGCCCGCCGCTCGCCGTCGTCCGTGCTGTGGACGAGGAGCCGGTCGAGCTCGTTGCTGCTGATCCGCTCCCCGTTCAGCTCCGGCCGGAAGACGCTGCACGTCTCCTCGACCTTGAGCGACAGGCGGATGACCTTCTTGCGGAGCGCCTCGTCGGCCTGGGCGCGGCGGTAGTCGGGCCAGAGGACGTCGAGCTGGCGGGCGACGAGGGGGTCGGCCACGCCGTCGCGGCGCCACCGGGCGATCGCGTCGTGGGCCCGCTCGTCGGCGTGCAGGTCCGACAGCCACTCCTCCACCTCGGCGACCACGTCCTGAGCCTCGGGAGTGCCGTGGCAGGAGAACGCCCAGTAGGCCTCGCCGTGGCGGATGGTCTGCGGCCGGACCGCGGCCGCGTACGCGTCCAGGAAGGCGGCGGGGCCCCGGTCGACGGGCAGGCGGGCGGCGGACACGGCGGGCTCGCTTCGCTACTCGGTCAGCTCGTCCCAGTCGGGCTCGGCGACGAGGAAGCGCGTGGTGCGGCCGTGGCGGACGAAGATGAGGACCTTGTCGGGCTTGGCCTCGCCGACCGCCGCGAGCGCCGCCTCGAAGGAGTCGAGGTCGACCACGTCGTGCTCGTCGATGCGCTGGATGATCAGGCCGACGTACAGCCCCGCGAGCCCTGCCCAGCCCGCGCGGGTGACGCCGTCCACGACGACGCCGGGGGTCTCCGGGGGGAGCCGGTGGCCGAGCAGGGTGTCCAGCGTCAGCTCGCGGACGGTCAGCTCGAACGGCTCGTTGGTGCGCCGCTCGGCGTGGAGCTCGCTCAGCGGGGTCGGCGCCAGCGTCAGGACCAGGGAGTCCCGCTCGCCGCCCGACTGCTCCCGCGTGAACGTGATCGCGGTCCCCGGCTCGTAGCTCCGGATGCGGCGGCTGAAGGCGGTCGTGTCGCTGGACTGGGTCACCGCGATGCGGTCGCCGTCGACCTCCACGAGGACGTCCAGCGGCTTCAGCCCGGCGGCCTCCGCGGGCGACCCGGGGATGACGCGGGTGACCACGATGCCGCCGCCGTCGCTGATCCCGAGGTGCTTGCCGAGGTCCTTCTCCAGCGGCTGGAACATGACCCCCATCCACGCCTGCGCCTCGGGCTCGGGGGCCTCCTCGGCGGCGCGCTGCTCGCGGGCGACCGCGATGGCCTCGTCCAGCCAGCCCGCGAACCGGTCGTAGGGGAGCCCCACGGGGCCGGACAGATCCGGCACCACCTGGCGCCCCCCCCACGGCGACATCGGCACGTTGGCGACGACGCCGACCACGTTGCCGCGGCCGTCCCACAAGGGCGCGCCGAGGATCGAGGAGGACGCGCCCGCGAGGCTCCAGAGGTCCTGGGGGACGTCGAGCATCGCGTTGATCGAGACCGGCGAGTAGACCGGCTCCCGCCCGTACTGCTGCGTGTAGAGCGTCATCGAGTGGAGGCCGCGGCCCACGTTCGCCTTGTAGCCCCGCTTGAAGGTGACCGCGGGGAGGCTGTCGCCGTCGGCGAGGTCGGTGATGCGGAGGAGCCCCAGGTTGAGGTCGTCGTCGAACATGACGACCTCCGCCTCGTGCTCGCGGCCGTCGGCGAAGCGGAGGTGGAAGCCGCCCAGCTCGGGGAGGCTGCCGCCGCTGATGCGGCCGCTCCCGCCGCGCTGGGGGAAGCGGACGCGGCCGCTGATGAGGACCAGGCCGTCCTCGCTGACGACGAAGCCGTCGGTGAAGCCGCGGGTCTGCTGGCGCTGGCCGCCCGCGACGAACTCCTGGCTGAACTCGACCGTCGCGATGGTGGGCTCGGCGAGGGCGTAGAAGTCGGGGACGGAGAGCCGCTTCCGCTTGGCCGACGCCGTCGCCGGCAGCAGAAGGGAGAGGGCCGCGATCAGGAGGAGCGTCCGCTTCATCACTTCGTCCCTCCGTCGTCGTCCTCGGGCTGCACGAGCACCAGGCCGAGCGTCTCGTAGCGGCGCGTCTGGAGCAGCACGTCGCCGCCCGAGCCGCGGGCCTCGTAGACCGCCTTGAAGCCGTCGAGGTCGGCGATCGCGTCCCCCTCGATGGACTCCAGCACGAGCCCCCGCCGGAGCCCCCCGCGGTGCGCGGGACCGCCGACGCGGACGCCCTCGATCATCACGCCGTCGCCGCTGACGAGCTCCATCTCGAACACCATCTGCTCGGTGATCCCCTTGACCGTGAAGCCCCACGCCGTCGCCTCGAAGCGGTCGCCGAGGAGCCGCCCGATCTCGACCGTCTTCATCTCCAGGTCGAGCAGCTCGGGCTCGCCCCGGCGGAGCACCTTCAGCGGAACGGTCTCGCCGATGGGGAGGTCCGCGAGGAGCTGGTAGAGGCCCGGGAGCTCCTCGTCGAAGCGGACCGTGTCCTCCCACTCGCCCAGCCGGACGAGGATGTCGCCCGCGCGGACGCCCGCCTCGGCAGCCGGGCCGCCGGGCTCGACGTTGGCGACGAGCACGCCCCGCGCCGCCTCCAGCCCGAAGAGCGCCTCCCAGTCCTTGAGCGGCTGGAACTGGAGCCCCGCGTAGGACCGGTAGACCTCGCCGTGGTCGATCAGCGAGCGGACCACCTCGCGGGCGGTGTCGGCAGGGATGGCGAAGCCGATGTTGTCGGCGAACACGGCGCCGCGGGCGTTGACCCCGACGACCTCCCCGGACAGGTCGATCAGCGGGCCGCCGCTGTTGCCGGGGTTGATGGCGGCGTCGGTCTGGATCCAGGTGTTGAACTCGCCCGTCCGCTCGCCCGTGGGGAGCGACATCCCCTCGGGGAGGTAGCGCTCGGTGTTGCTGACGATCCCGAACGTCATCGTCCGCGCCAGCGCCAGCGGGGACCCCAGGGCCATGACGAACTGCCCCACCTGGAGCGACGAGCTCGTCCCGAACGTCAGCGGCTTGAGCCCGTACTCGGCGACCTTCTCCTTGGGGATGCGGATGACGGCGAGGTCGGTGAGGGGGTCCTCGCCGATGAGCTCGGCCTCGATCCGCTCCTTGTTGGACAGCGTCACCATCAGCTGCTTCGCCTGTCCGGCGACGTGGTAGTTCGTGACGATGTTCCCGTCGAAGTCGACGAGGAAGCCGGACCCCACGGACGACTGCTTCCGCCGCTCGCCGCGCGTGTAGCTCTCGGTGATCGGCTGGATGTTGACGAGCGCGCTGAGCGCGTCGTTCTGGACTTCGAAGATCGCGTCCTGCAGGGACCCGCGGCGCGCGTCGGCGGCCGACGGGGGGACGAGCAGAAGCGCGACGACGGCGGCGATGGCGAGGGGCCGGAGAGTCATCCGGCGAACAATGGACCCCGACCCGGGCCCGGTCAACACTGGCGATTCGCGGGCGATGCCTTATAAGGACCCCCGTGAGGGGACGGATCCTGACCCTGGTGTGCCTCGCGACGCTCGTCGCGGCGGCGCCCGCGCACGCGCAGTCCGGCGACGACGACGAGGGCGACTTCGATCGCATCGATCGCGCCGACGAGCTGATGAACGAGGCCCAGGCGGCCGCGGAGGCGGGGGACTGGGACAAGGCCAAGGAGCTCGCCGAGACCGTCCTGACGCTGGACGACAGCTACGCCACGGGGGAGGCGCGCCTCATCCTCGTGCGCGCCCTGGAGCGGCTGGAGTCGTACGACGCGGCGCTGTACGAGCTGCGGCAGTACCTGACGTTCGCGCTGACGAACGAGGAGCGGCTCGCGGCGGAGCGCCTGGGGGCCCGGATCGAGGCGAAGCGGGACGGGACCTACGTCCGCCCGCGGCGCCCCCTGCCGGTGACGAAGCGGGCCGGGATCGGCCTGGTGATCGGGGGGGCCGTGCCGCTCGTGCTCGGCACGACGTTCATCGGCAATGACGCCTTCTGGCGCTCCCAGGGCGTCCCCTCGGGGACGTGGTCGGTCATCGGCACGCCGCTGCTGATCACGGGCCTGGCGCTGGACGTGGTCGGGATCATCCTGCTGGTCCGACCGGAGAAGATCGTGTCGGCCGAGGCGATCGGGCTGGCGCCCCGCCGCCGCCCGCGGCTGCACTTCGGCCTCGCGCCGTCGCCCGAGGGCGTGGCGCTGAGCCTGGGGGCGACGTGGTGAAGCGCCTCCTCCCCCTTCTGCTGCTCGCGCTCCTCGTCGGCCTCGCCGCGTGCCTCCCGCCGTGGCCGCTGGGCCAGCCGTCCCCGGGGTTCCCGCCCGAGGACGACGACGACGCGGCGGACGACGACGACGACGCGGCGGGCGACGACGACGACGCCTCCGACGACGACGACAGCGGGGACGATGACGACGACGACGCCTCCGACGACGACGACGCGTCGGACGACGACGACGACTTCGTGGACCCCGACGACCAGGACGGCGACGGCTTCGAGCCCCCGCTGGACTGCGACGACACCAACCCCGACGTCAACCCGGCGGCGACGGAGATCGCCTGCGACGGGATCGACAACGACTGCGACGAGCAGCTCCCCTGCCACCCGTGCAGCCAGGGCGACGCGATCAACGTCGGCAGCTTCGAGCTGTTCGAGACGTGGGACGGCGCGCTGACGGAGGGCGACCAGGTCTACGGCCAGGCGGGCCTGTACCACTTCGACGTCTACCGCTTCGTCGCGCCCGACGAGGGGTTCTACTTCTTCGAGCTGAGCAGCCAGCAGTTCAACGCCTACCTCGAGGGGTACGACGCCGACTGCGACTTCTTCGGCGCCAACGACGACGGCGGCGCCCTCGGCGACGACGCCCGCCTCGGCTACCTCGCGGGCAGCCCGGGGACGGTGTTCCACATCGTGGTCAGCAGCAGCGGCATCCTCGAGCAGGGCGACTACACGCTGCTCGTCTTCTAGCTCCGCGTCACTCCTCGAGCAGCTCCACCAGCTCGGCGGTCAGCGTCCCCAGCATCGTCGGGTCGAAGCCGGAGTGGTAGCGGGCGACGTTGCCGCGGCGGTCCAGCACGAAGGTGGCGGGGATGCCCCGGACCGCGAAGGCGTCCGCCGCGCCGGCCGCCGCCATGCCGGGGTTCAGCGCGTCGGCGTAGCTCCAGAAGTCCTTCACCGTCCGCTCGCTGTCGTCCAGCGACATCGCCAGGAAGGTGACGTCCTCGCCCTCGAACGCCCGCGCCAGCGAGTCCATCATCGGGAGCGCCTCGATGCAGGGAGCGCACCACGTGGCCCAGAAGTCGATCACCACGACCCGCCCCTCCAGCGACGCCTTGCTGAACTGCGCCCCCGTCAGCGTCTCGAACTCGAAGTCCGGCGCCGGGCTGCCCAGGAGGGGGTGGCCGGCGCGGCTCTCCACCGTGCCGTCGTCGATGACCGGCGGCCCCCGCTCGTCCCGGTCCAGGAACTCCTCCAGGTCGCCGAGGTCGCCGAACAGGTCATCGTCCAGCCCGAGCTCGCTCCGCAGCTGGTCGCGGGTCGCCTCGATCAGCGCGTCCAGACCGCCGCTGACCACGTGGAGCTTCTCGTAGATGTGCGCCGCGAGGTCCCGGACGACCTCCTCCTCCTCGGTCCCGAGGGCCAGCGCCCGGAGCAGGTGGGGGAAGGCGCCACGGTCGTTGCCGACGGCGTACCGCGCCCGCCCGAGGTGGCCCTGGACCGTCCCGTCGGACGTCAGCAGGCTCGCCAGGTACAGGTCGCGCACCGCCTCCTCGTGCCGGTCCAGCTGGTAGAGGACCCACCCGCGCGTGTCGACGTACGCCCCGATCGACTCCGCCCGCCCGATCTCGTAGTCGCTGAACGTCCGCCCGGGGTCGATCGCGAGCGGCTCGAAGGGCTCGCCGAGCAGCAGCTCCAGCGCCTTGTCGACCGCCGCCAGCGCCTCGACCAGGTCGACCTTGTCCAGCGCCGACATGTAGGCCCACTCGTTCAGCACCGAGGGATCGTCCGGAGTCGCCTCCAGCGCCTTCTTCGCGGCGGCGCGCGAGGCGTCCCGGTCGAGGACGTCGGGGTGCCGCAGCGCGAACGCCAGCTCCCGGTAGAACAGCGACCGGTGCCGGGGGCTCGCGTCGTCCCCGAGGTCCGACTCCAGCGACTGGAGCGCCCGGACCCGCGCCCACGCGTCGTCCGTCGTCTGCTCCTTGATGGTCCCGATCGCCTCCAGCATCGCGATCTCGGCGTCGGTCAGCTCGCCCCCCGGGAGCGGCTCGAGGTAGGGGTCCCGCTCCAGCGGCGGCGTCCACGTCGGGTCGAGCTCCGCGAGCCGCCCCCGCAGCCGCGACGCGCCCCGCTTCTCCTCCAGGTAGGAGTAGACCCACTCCAGCGACTGGAGGATCACCACGTCGTCCGCGTGGTCCTCCTCCACGCCCTCGAACGCCACCGCGATCTTGTCCTGGTCCTCGGGCGTCGCCCCCGGGCCGCCCGCCCGCTCCGGCATCACCGTCGCGCACGCCATCAGCCGCCAGGGCGCGTCGTCGATCAGGTCCAGACAGAGGTCCGCGGCCTCGTCGAACTGCCCCTGGGACGCGAGGAAGGCGAGCAGGTCGGCGCGGACGGCGTGGTTGTGGCGGTCCGCCTCGAGCGCCGCGCGGAGGTGCTCCTCGACCTCCGTCGGCTCGCCCTTGAGGTGCGCGAAGTCGGCCGCGACCATGTGGGCCGCCGACCGGAGCTCCTTGGACCCCTGCGCCGCCGCGAGCGCGCGCTCGATGTCCTTGATCTGGTCGATCCGCCGCATCGACGGGGTCGTCGCCGCCGCCGCCATCGCCGCCGAGGCGTGGAGCAGCTTCCGGGTGACGTCGTCCGGGGCCGCCTCGAGGTGGTGCCGGTACTCGGCCTCGATGAGGCGCCCGTTGCGCCGGCTGAGGACCGCCAGCTCCTGGTACATCCGATGCGCGGAGACCGCCTCCGGATGCTTCCGGACGAGCGCCTGGATCCGCTCCATCGCGACGTTCAGCTCGCCGCGGTCGCGCAGGTGCATGACGGCGACGAGCTCGTAGTCGATCGCCGCCGCCGCCTTCGCCTTCCGGCCTCGCGGCTTGGCGTCGGCCGCCGCGGGGAGCAGCAGGGCGAGGGCGATGAGCGCGACGAGCGCGCGGGGGGAGCTGAGCATGCGGTTCCTAACTTCGGGTGCCGGACGCCGTAGTCTAAGGCCAACCCGTAAGACGATCGACGAAGTCCGACACGGTCGCCTCGACGCGCGCGCCGCCGACCTGGAGCGTGCGGACGTGGTCGGCCGCGGGGACGTGGACCGAGGACCAGGCGTCGGTCGGGGGCTTGAGGGTGCGGAACCAGACCGCGGACCAGGACGGGCGGATGACGCGGTCGCGGCCGCCGGAGATCCAGAGCAGCGGCGTCCCCCGCAGCGCGACGAGGCTGCTCCAGAGGGCGCCGAGGTACCGGAACGGCTCCGTGCCGGGGACGATGCGGAGCGACAGCAGCGTCCGCGTGAAGCGATCCCGGCTCCCCACCGCGCCGAGCATGTTCCCCGACAGGCCCCACGCCGCGGTCCCCATCTCCGGCGCCGGACCGCAGTCGACGATCACCCCCGCCACGTCCGCCCGCCACGCGACCTCCATCAGCAGCGCCGCCGCCCCCTGGGACTGGCCGAACGCCAGGATCGACGTGGCGCCGCGCCGCCGCACCTCGTCGCACGCCGCCTTCGCGTCGGCCGCCCGCTTGACGAAGGAGCCGCGCCCCTCCGGGGACGGACCGGAGCTCGCGTGGCCCCGGGCGTCGAACGCGAGGCAGGGGACGCCGAGGCGGTGGAAGAAGGCGATCCAGGGGAGGACCGTGGCCTTCTGGCCGCCGTAGTGGTGGTGGAGGACGGCGACCAGGCCGCCGCGATCGGGGGCGCCGGCGGCGGGAGGGACGAACCACGCGGCGAGCTCGACGCCGTCGTCGGTGTGGAGCGTCAGCTCCTCGAACGGCAGCTCGAGGCGACGACCGGGGTCGATCCGGCGCGGCATCCGCGACCGCTTCAGGGTCTTCCGGATCGCGTCGCTGCCCGTCGCCCAGGCGCGCGCCACGGGGCCACCAAGCCAGGACGGAGGCTCGGTCGGCTCACCCCGGAACGGCACGGTCCCAGTCCTCGCCCGGCCAGACGGCGGCGGCCGGCTCGCGCATGCCGTCGCGCCACACCGCCCGCCCCATGCCGCGCGTGTGGAACGCGTAGGCGGGGGTCCCGTCGGCGGCGATCGTGATGACGCCGGCCATCCTGGCGCCGAAGCGGGACTCCAGCAGGGCGACGCCGCCGATCGACGCCTCCACCGCGCTCGCGCCGGCCCGCATCCGCTCGACCACGTCGCGGCAGAGCATCACCCGCAGGATCGTCTCCCCCGTCCCCGTCGCGCACGTCGCCCCCTCGCCGTCGACGGCGTACAGGCCGGCGCCGATGAGCGGCGAGTCGCCCACGCGGCCGGGCATCTTCATCCAGATCCCGCCGGTCGTGACGGCGGCCGCGGTGCGCCCGTCGGCGTCGATCGCGACGGCGCCGACGGTGTCCGCCTGGCCGACGGGGGCGTCCACGGGGGTGTCGCTGTCGGCGTCCGCGCCGGCGTCCCCGAGGACCCCGCCGAGGGCCGCCAGCTGATCCGCGAGCGACGCCGACTCCTCCGCCGCCTTGACCTCCATCTGCGCCTTCCGCCGCTCCCACTCGGCGCGCCGGGACGCGTTGGGGAAGTCCTCCCGGAACCCGAGCCCGCACTTCCGCGCGAACTCCTCGGCGCCCGTCCCCACGAGGAAGCAGTGAGGGGTGTCCTCCATGACCCGACGGGCCAGGGCGACGGGGTTGGCTACCCCCTCGATCGCGGCGACGGCCCCGTACCCCAGGTTGGTCCCCTCCATCACCGCGGCGTCCATCTCGACGCGCCCGTCGGCCGTCAATCCCGACCCGAGCCCGGCGTTGAAGACCCCGCTGTTCTCCATGTGGACGTTGACGGCGACGACGGCGTCGAGCGCGCTCCCCCCGTCCATCAGCACGGCCGCCCCGACCGCCGTCGCCTCGCGCATGGCGGCGCGGTACTTGACCTCGCGCGGGTCGCTCATCGACTTCATCGAGCCGGCGCCGCCGTGGACGAGGAGGGTGGGTCGCATGACGGGGGATGATGCCCTGTTGTCGCCTCGCGCGCCCGTTGTAGGTTGCTGCCGATGCGACGCCTGCCCCTGCTCCTCGCCCTCGCCTTCGCCCTGACCGCCTGCCCCACGGCGGAGCCCGAACCGGAGCCGGTCGAGGAGCCCACCCCCGAGCCCTTCGACCCGTCCCGCTACGAGATCATCCAGTACGACCTGACCGAGAAGGACGGCGAGGCCTACAAGGGGACGGACGGGGCGGAGACCACCATCAGCGCCGTCCGCTACCGGCTCGACACCCCGATGCGGATCGTGGCCGTCGGCGCGATGTTCAACGTCCGCGGCGCGGACGACCTCGACGGCCACCTCGCGGTGTGGCCGGACCAGGGCCACAACTTCATCAACTGGGACCGCGCCAACCCGTTCGTCGAGTGGGACCTCCCCATGTCGAAGACGGAGCACGACGAGGTGTGGCAGGTGTTCCCGCTGGACGAGCCGATCGACATCGCGTTCCCGCAGATCGTGTGGGTGGGGCACGAGTACCGGGGCGAACCGGGCCAGCCGGTGCTCGCCGCCGACGCCGAGGTCTCACTCGATCCCTACCTCGTGGCCCACGCGGGCGAGGACAACTGGTACCCGCCGCACGTCGTCGCCCTGCCGGACCGGCCCGACGACGCCATCGGCGCCGAGGCGTTCACGTGGGGCGCGGGCGACCTCCTGGTCCGGCTGTACGTCGAGCGGTACGGGGTGACCACCGACGACGAGAAGTGGTTCGCCGACCGCACCGACACCGAGGACCAGCCCACCGGCGTGGGGCTGCACGGCTCCGGCACGGTGAGCTTCGGGGACTGCGACGACGACGGCTGGATCGACGTGTTCGACGGCCGCCTGCGGCGCAACAACGGCGACGGCACGTTCACCGACGTCCACGACGCCTCCGGCCTGTCCGGCGGCGGCGCGATGTGGGGCGACTACAACAACGACGGCAACGTCGACATCTTCATGAACGCGTGGGCCGACCAGCTGTTCGAGGGGCAGGGCGACTGCACGTTCGTGGACGTGACGGAGGCGTCCGGCATCGACGACACCCAGGAGTACACCAACGGCGACGGCACGCTGGAGCAGCACGTGCCCACGGTGGCGTCGTCGTGGATCGACGTGGACGGCGACGGCTACCTCGACCTGTACCAGTCCAGCTTCGGCGACTTCGGCACGGCCGACTGGGCGCTGGACTTCCTCTGGCACAACCAGGGCGACGGCACCTTCGTCGACATCACGTCCGACGCGGGCGTGCGGCAGGCGCAGGGGAACGGCAAGGCGGCGCGCACGGTGGCCCCGGCGGACTGGGACGACGACGGCGACCTCGACCTGTACGTCGGCAACTACCGCCTGCACCGGAACCTCGCGTGGCGCAACGACAGCACCCCGGGGGACCCGTCGTTCACCGAGATCGCCGACGGCAACGTGCTCGAGGGGACCGAGATCGAGGCGGGGACCCTGCAGTACTACTACGGCCACACGATCGGGGTGACCTGGGGCGACGTCGACGCCGACGGGGACATGGACATGTTCATGGCGAACCTCGCCCACCCCCGGTTCATCGAGTGGAGCGACTGGTCGATGTTCCTCCGCAACGAGCTCGCCGAGACGGGCGAGGTGGCGTTCACGGACGTGCGCGAGGAGGCGGGCCACGTCTACTCGGAGACCGACAGCTCGCCGATCCTGTTCGACTACGACAACGACGGCGACCTGGACCTCTTCTACACGGCGGTCTACCCGGCCCGGCCGAGCTACCTGTACCGCAACGACGGCGACTTCGTGTTCACCCCCGTGACGTACGAGGCGCACACCTGGATCTACAGCGGGTGGGGGGTCAGCTACGCGGACGTCGACAACGACGGAGACCTCGAGATCTACGGCGGCCGGTTCTTCGACAACCGCGGCGTCGACGGGAACAACTGGATCAAGATCGAGGCGCGCGGCAACGGCGCGGGCGCGACGAACGCGTCCGGCATCGGGGCCAAGATCTACGCCACGGTGGGCGGCACGGAGCTGCTGCGGGAGCAGGTCGCGGGCGTCGGCGTCGGTTGCCAGCAGCCGCTGGAGCAGCACATCGGCCTCGGCCAGGAGACGTCGG
The DNA here is from genome assembly GCA_964344575.1 of uncultured Rickettsiales bacterium. GTDB lineage: Bacteria > Myxococcota_A > UBA796 > UBA9615 > UBA9615 > JAAESI01. The sequence continues at coordinate 59,550 of CAYFOA010000017.1, forward strand.
CCGCGGTGACCGTCTACTTCCCCGGCATCGACGACACGATCGACGTGGGGACGGTCAGCGCAGGCGAGCGGCTGCTGGTCTATGAGGACGGGACCATCCTCGAGCGTTGAGCCGGGCGCGAGTTGACGCGCCCCCAACGGCTTCTATATTGCTCGTTGCACCCGGAGGCATCGTATGGAGATCATCGCGCTCACCCCCAAGGCCGTCGACGCGGTCAAGCTCGCCATCGACGAAGAAGGCCTGGAGGGCCACGGCCTGCGCGTCGCCGTCGTGGGCGGCGGCTGCTCGGGCTACTCCTACGCGCTCGACTTCGCGGACCTCGCCGAGGACATCGACGAGGAGGACATCGCGCTCGACTTCGACGGGCTCGCCGTCTACATCGACCCGCACTCCGCCCAGCTCCTCGGCCCGACCGAGATCGACTACGTCGAGACGCTCCAGAAGAAGGGGTTCGTGTTCAACAACCCCAACGCGAAGACGACCTGCGGCTGCGGCTCCAGCTTCAGCTAGCGGCTCCCCCCTCTTGCTCAAGAAGCTCGCCCGAGGCGGCCTGAAAGCGGCGCGCGCCGCGGCCAAGGCGGGCGTCGGGTTCGTGCGCGGTCAGCCCGGGCCGGGGTACGGCGTGGGCGAGTACGAGGACTTCGAGAAGATGCGCGCCGAGGCCCGCGCGCAGGACGCCGCCGAGGGGAACGTCACCGACGAGGGGGACCTCGAGTCGATCGAGGACGGCACCCGCGAGATCAGCGCCGAGGACCTCCGCGTCATGCTCGAGGTCGAAGAAGGCGAGGACCTCCCCATCCTGCTGGACGTCCGCGAGGACCACGAGTGGGCCGAGGGGCACCTCCCCGGCGCGGTCCACCACCGCCTCGGCAGCCTCGACGAGCACGTCACGGACATCGACCGCAACCGGATCGTGGTCACCTACTGCCACTCCGGCATGCGCTCCATCGACGGCTCGTACGTGCTGAAGCGGGCCGGGTTCCCGCGCGTCATGAGCCTCGCCGGCGGCATCGTCGCCTGGAAGGAAGCGGGCAACGAAATCGTGGTCTAGAGTGCGCGTCCTTCAACCCTGAGGAGACGCACACTCCATGCTCGACAAGGCCCTCGAAGTCCTCCGCCAGAACACCCCCGTCGAGGAGGCGCACGCGCACTGCGACGGCCCCTGCGGCGTGTACGACCCGAGCTCCGCGCGCATCGCGGCGGAGGCGTCGCTGTCGATGACGAAGAAGATCCTGGCGCTGAACCCTCCGAGCGGGGACGACGCCGTGGCGTGGGCCAACTACCTCAACAAGCTCGGCCGCTACGTCCAGATCAAGGAGGAGCAGACGCACCTGTGCAAGGAGGAGCTGCTCGTCCTGTGGACCGACTACTTCAAGCCGCCGCACCTCGAGGCGCACCCCGATCTGCACGACATCTTCTGGAAGGCGGCGAAGCTCTGCTCCGCGGTCAAGGTCGAGGTCAGCCTGACGCACGCGCAGGAGCTGATGGAGTGCGTCGAGAAGATCCACCACCTCTTCTGGGCGACGAAGAACCGGGACATCGGCTGGTACACGGCCTCGTAGAGACGCTCGCCTGGGCGCTGGGCCGCCGCGGCCGCGTCGTCGTGCAGGGCTCCTCGATGGAGCCGACCCTGCGCGACGGCGACGAGGTCCTCGTCCGCCGCACGCAGGTCGCCCACATCGGCGATTTGGTCTACCTGCGTCACCCCTTCCGCTCCGACCTCAAGCTCGTCAAGCGGCTCGCGTCGACCGACGGCGGGCTGACGGTGACGTGCGACGGCGAGGGCGAGGACTCGTCGGTGCTCGGCGTGCTCCCCCCGGACCACCTCCTCGGGGTCGTCACATCGACGATACGACCAGGAAGACGGCCAGCCCGACCGGGTAGATGAAGCCGGCGTTGGCCATGTTGGAGCCGGCGAGGTTGTCCAGCGCCTCCTGGGTGTCGTCGAGCTTGTCGAGGTTCCCCTCCTCCTTGGCGGCGCCGTAGACGGAGAAGAAGGTCACCATCTCGGGGAGGCTCGTGCAGAAGCCGAGGATCCAGCCGGCGATGGCGGGGTGGACGCCCATCGCGTTGACGACGTCCTCGGTGGCGGCGCCGAGGAAGATGCCGACCACGGCGACGAGGGTCAGGGCGGTGACGATGAGGATCAACCCCAGCCGGAGGTTGCCGACGGCGTCGGTCGCGGGCGGCTGGCCGCCGGGGTTCACCTTGGCGTCGACGACGCGGTAGAGCACGAACAGGCCGAGCAGGATGGGGACGACGACCCAGTGGGTGTCGAGGTCGAGCTGCATGAGGACCAGCGGCGCGGCGACGGCGACGACGCTGAAGCCGATCTCGTCGGCGAAGCGCTTGTTGAACAGCTCGCGGGTCTGGCCGTAGCTGACGACCGCGATGCCCATGAGCGAGGTGTTGATGATGTTGGAGCTGGCGATGTTCCACAGCCCCGCCTCCCACACGCCGGACAGCCCGGCGGCGACGAGGACGACGAACTCGGGGGCGGAGGTGGCGTAGCCGGTGACCTGGCCGCGGGTCTTGGGCGACCACTTCAGGGCACCGGCGAGCAGGTCGAGCCCCTTGACGAGCCCGAACTTGACCAGCGCGATGATGACCGCGGCGCTGACCAGCATGACGACGACGCTCATCGTTCCTCCTCAAACGACGAAGCCCCGACCGGGGCCGGGGCTTCTGCGCGAGTCTGTATTGGCGCTCGGACTAGTACTTGAAGCCGACGTCCTTCGCCGCGGCGGCCAGCCCCTTCTTGGAGATGGTGCGGAGCGCGCGCGTGCTGACGCGGACGCGGACCCACTTGCCGTTCTCCTCGTCCCAGACGCGCTTGCTCTGGACGTTGGGCTTCTGCCAGTGCTTGGTCTTGCGGTGGCTGTGGGAAATCCGGTTCCCCGCCATCGGCTTCTTACCCGTAAAGCTGCACTTCGCCATGGTGATCTCCATGAAGGACGGCCGCGCCGTCACTTCATCTTGGACTCCTTGAACCACACGTGCTTCCGCACCTTGGGGTCGTACTTCTTGAGGCGAAGCTTCCCCGACATGGTCTTCTTGTTCTTCGTCGTCGTGTAGAAGTAGCCGGTTCCTGCTTCCGACACGAGCTTGATCTTGTCGCGCATGACGGTCTCCGGGGGGGATGGTCAGAGCGGTGGCGGAAGGTAAGGGGACGTCCCGACCAAGTCAAGCGCTACGGACAGTGCCCTGGAGGATCATTTTCGAGGCGGACGTCGGCGCGGCCAACCTCGAATCGGGTGGCTGAATCCTCCTGCGGCCGATCCATCGGCAGCTCCCGAAGGGCCGGTCTGGAGCGCGCGGCGGGCGTACGACCCTGGGTAGGCGCAGCCGAACAAGACTCCAGCAGCAAGGCGCAGGAGTCCTGTCCGACCGTCCACGAGGGGGGACGGCGGCGCTGTCGGAGCAGGAGGCTATGGGGTGCAGGCCGGGGACCCGGTGGGTCCCGCGCGGCCTACAGGCGCGTTGCAGCCATCAGGTCAGTCCTCCCGATGGAAGGGGAACAGGCCGTGCCACGCGCGGGTGCGGGGGGCAGGGCCGCCGTTGCGGCGAAGCCGGCGCTTGAGGTCGTACAGCTGCTCCTGAAGGTATCGGGAGAGGCCATGAGCCAGCCGGTACCGCCAGTCCGCCGGATCGTCCGATGGCGTGGGGGCCAGGCCCAAGAGGGGCTGCATCGTCCTTTCACTGGAGACGGCGAGTCGTCCGAGCAGCGTTTGGTAGGAGGCGACGAGGAACGCCATCCGCTCGACCCCCTCCCAGCGGAGCTGGCGGGTGTCCTCGTACGCGGCGCCCCACGACGCGCGGTTCTTCCCGTGCCGAATGGTGGTCTCGATGGGCCATCGCTTCAGGTACGCGGTCCGGTACCGGAGGATGTCCTCGACGGACGTCAGCTCCTCGCTGGCCAGGACGACGAGGGGCGAGCTGCGACCCTCGGTGAAGCTGGCGATCAGCGTGCGGACCGGACCGATGGGCGCGAAGTGCGGCGACTTCGTCGTCAGCCGGACGGGGACAGCGCAGACCTGAACCCGCCGAGGCCCGTCGCCCCTGCGCGCGTCTCGGGTCCGTTGCTCCTTGAACGTCGCGACGGTCGGTGCGTCCTCGGCCAGCGCACGGGCGCGGTGACGGGTTCCGTCGAGCGCAGCCAGCGTCATCCCACCCTTGCCCGCCTCCCGGAACGCTGCCCGGCTCGTGCCCGCGTCTTTCTTCTTGGGCGCCGCGATGCTGACCCTGATGACCCAATTCAGGTTTCTCCGGTCGAAGAACTCGGCGTACTTGCGTGGAAAGAACCCGCGATCGAGGGCGAAGATCGCCTGCGGCCCAACCGCCGAGCGCACCTCGTCGATGCTCTCCAGGAAGGGCTGGTGGTAGTTCTTCCACCGGGGCGCAGTCTTGCCGTCGCGCCCCACGAGGGTCTTGTTCCAGTTCCAGGGCCGGAACAGGAGCGGAGCCTGGAGCCCGTCACGGGTTACCGCCTGGATCACGACGTGCGGGTGGCCGGGAGCGCGGATCCCGCGACTTCCGTGATGGCAGACGACGATCCCATCCATCCCGCGGCCTGTCCGGATGTCCGCGTGGCGGTGCTCGACGCCAACGTAGTCCACCGGGACGACGACACCCTTGCCCCCGTGGGCGCAGAGCTGGCGCCGGTTCCTGAGGCGGAGCCGGTGCCACGCCTGCTCCAAGTCGAAGGCGGGGTTGTTGAGGAAAGCGAGGCTTCGCCGATAGACGCTGTCGTACTCGGCGTGCTCGACCTCCGTGAGCCGCTCCGCCCACCGGGCGGGCTGGCAGCACTGAGTCGTCGCGAGACCGATGTGGGCATCGAGCATCGCGCTGATGTGCGGCTTGCTCTGCCCGTGGCCGACGAAGCGGACGTGATCGTAGAAGTGGCGGAGGATGCCCTTCATCGCCATGCCCCTCGGAGCCACGCCAGCTCCAGTTCATCGACAAGATCGACCGGCTCATCTAGGAACGAGGCGAGGAGATCGAGGATCTCCTCCTCCTCGAAGGGCGCGTGTTGGTTGGGGCGTCGCGTGTAGCTCGGCGTCTGGAGGATGTGGAGGAACTGACCGCGCCGGAGCGCGAGCGAGGCCCGCTCTGGCGGCGGCAGTTCCTTGAGGTAGGCGAGGAGATCGCTAAGAACGCTGTGATTCTCGAAGGTTCGGAACATTCGTGCACTCCAGGCTTGGGACCGGGCGCACGACGGCCTACTCTCAGGATCCACCCTGTTGAGGGTGGCTTGCTGAGTAGACCCGCCGTGCTCAAGGTGGACGGGTTGGAGGCAGGAGAAGGAGCCCGGGTCGCACCCCGGGCTTTCTTCGTTCTAGGGCTACGTCATTGCTTCCGTTGGCTCCTGAGGAGCTGCCTCCTTCGCTTTCGAAGTCAACTTGAGGTCCGGCTGAACCGGGTCCCAAGCGAAAATCGACAACCCCGAAATTGGCCGCCTGATCCGCGGCCACCTATCAAGTCACTGAGGCGACCGCCGCTTCGAAACGGAGGCGATCGGGCTTCGTGACCTCGCCGCTGTCCAGAAGGTCCGCGAGGACCCGACGGACCGATCTTCTACGTCTGTCGTCACCGAACAGGTGCTTGACAATCTCGTCGGTGGTCAACGCTCCTTTGCGCTGCAGAAGCCTGACGACGCGCTCGCGAAGTGCTTGGCGGTCGTGGACCTTCAGCGGACCCTGGTACGCCTTGAGGCGCCGATACACAGTCGCCACCGAGATGCCAAAGTGCGCGGCGATGTCGTGGATCGAGTCCTCCTTGCGCCACCTCGCTGCCACTGCCTCTGGCGGGGGTCCGACTGGTTTCGGTCCCGGACGCATCCGCGCCGGGGGGGGCTCGTACAGCGCCCGCTCCCGGAGTGGCAGGATCTCCCCTCGGCGCCGCGCGTCGTATGCCGCCTGCGCCACCCGCTGACGCCGCTCCGTGCGGAGGGTTCCGCAAAGCTCATCCAGCGTCATCGGTCCTCCCTTCCTTGCCAGAGCGGCGAGGATCCGTTCGCGAAGCGGAACCGGCGGAACCGGCAGTTGGCCGGGCCCGAGTTCTTCCATCATCTCCGGCAGAGCGCGCCGGATTGCTTCGCGAGCCGCCCAGGCGATGGAGGCCCACTCGCCCGCACCCAGGGGATCGAGTCGGCGTACCCGGTCGGCGAAGCCCTCCAAGTCGGCGAGCAGGCCCTCGTCGATCCAGATCGTCAGCTGCTTGTGAGCGCCTCCCACCCGGACGCGAGACTAGCCCGTTTTCGTCTGAACCCATGGCTGACGAAAACTCATGCTGCTTGCCCGACTCGCCGAGGCGGTTTGCGCTCCTCGTCCTGACGGCGGCGCTCCCAGCGAGCAACCTCAGCCCGATCGCTGCGGTTCGCCAGCACTCGTCCCGACCGAAGCCGCCGGTGAGATCGAGGGAAGTCGAGGACACGTGCGCCCTCCTTCACACTCCGCGAGGACCGCATCAGGCCGCCCTCCGCTGATCGAGCGGCGCGCCCCACTCCAAGAGCTGGAGCTGCTCGAACTCGACTTCGGAGAGGGAGTGCGCGCGCCCCGCGGCGTCGATCTGCTCGACCGCGCAGCGGCGGTCGAAGTCGAGGACGTCGAGTCGGGCGTCGAGACCGCCCTCGATGAGGTCGCGAACAATGGCCTCGACGGAGACGCCCTCCAGCATCGCGAGCGTCCTGAGCTTGCGGTGAAGACGAGAGTCGAAGTCGATGATGTCGATGGGCAGTCGCATGGTCTAGTCTCCAAACGCCGGGAATCTCAGCTACCCGGGACGAAATCAGGTTAATTCTGGATTATTGTCTTTCAAGCGGTTTTCTCATATTTTCTGTCCGATTGGCTGTATGGAGACTTCGTGATGCGTTTTGAAGACTGGCGGGCACTCGAACGGGAGGTCGAAGAAGGCGGCCTAGTCGTCTGCTGGATGGGCGACCTTCGTGCCTTGGACGGTGCAGGCCGGCTAACCGACAACATCGTCCGGCGCATCCAAGAGGCGCTGGACGAGCGGGATCTTGCGGTCTTAGGGGGGCTGAGTACGCTCCAGCACAACGAGGTCCGGATCTACCGGCGGCGGTCCGAGCTGGGGTACCTAGTCGAGGCGATCCTCAGTCCATCCGCGGCAGGGGACAAGGAGCTGCACCGCACCTTGGATGCGGTCCGCAAGCTCGACGCCGTCCGAGCGGTGCTTGAGGACTGACGTTCGCTAGAAAATCTTTGGGCTGTCTTGAAAACTCGGGTCGGCCGAATTATTGGTCCTTCTGGCGACGTTTCCGCCATGCTCGGGAGGGCCCATGCACCGCAACGACCGACACCCTGTCATCGAAGTCCGCCTTAGCCCCGCAGACGCGGACCGCTTCTTGGCGCTGGAGCGGGCGGCCAGGCGCACGTGGAACCCGCGCGCGCCCATCCTTCCCCGCTCCGCACTGCTCAGACTGCTCGTGAAGCGAGGACTCGACTCGCTGGAACGGGAGCAGGCCGAGAGGACGGCCGCGTTCGAGGCCAGCGGTCGGCGCGCCGTCAGGGTGGACGACCCCGACTACGAGGAGACGGCCGGGTTCGGCTGTCCAGGCTGGGAGTCCATACTCGCGATCAGCGAGGAGTTCGACGAGGTGGCGTAGCCACTTCCGCCGGCGCCTATCCCGCCGGGCACGCCCAGTGGCTCGCTCCCGCAGCGCGACGCCCAGCGGCGGGGCCGATGGGTACCCGCCAACCGTCAGCCTCGCGCGACCTCGCGTAGCAGCCGCAGCGCCAGAGCCCGACGCTCCTCGGGCACCGCCTCCCACGCGAGAAGCAGCGCCTCGCTGTCCGGTACTACCCCGGTCGCGGCGTCGCCGCCGACCAAGCGTTCGGCGGCAGCGATCAACTGCGACACCGGCAGGCCCAGCGCCTCGGCGACCCGCCGCAGCCGGGGGATCCCGACCACGACCCTCGCGGATTCGATCCGGTGGATCGTCTGGGTGTCGAGCCGGGCGGCCTCCGCGAGTTCGGCCTGGGTCAGCCCCCCGTCCTTCACAGCTCGAAGTTGGGCGACCTGACGGCCGATCGCGACGATGAGGGGGTCCTTTGCGGCCACCCTCGGAGGTTCGCGCGACGGCGGCGTGAACCCAACGACACTTGTGATTGTCGGCTAGGCGTATTTGAATAGCCAGGCATCTGCCCTGGTGGAGGAGGCCCACGTGCGACAGACCCCTGCTTTCTTGATCCTCGTACTGCTATGCAGCCTTCTGGCGGCCTGCCCGACTCCGTACCGCGGGGGAGGTGGGGGCGACGATGACGACGACGACGCGGCCGACGACGACGACGATGCGGGCGCGGAGTGCTTCAACAACGAGGACTGCGACTCCGACGAGGTCTGCGTCGGCGACGACTGCGAGAACGCGTCGGGCCGCGAGTACGACCTGCTCTTGGACGAGGCCGAGCTGACGAAGTTCGGCCCTGACGGCGACTGGGACGTGGGGGCCGGATCGCCGGACGCCTACGCCCAGGTCTGGGTCGATGGCGAGATGGAGATGCAGACCTCGACCGACGACGACACGTACTTCCCGAGCTGGTACGAATCGACGAGCTTCCGCATCTACTCGGACACCGAGATCGAGCTGTTCCTGTACGACGACGACGTCGGCGACGACGACTACATCTGCGGCTGGTCCATCAACGACCCCATCGGACTCGCGCACATCGGTTGGGCGGTACCCGACTGCGACTACGTCCTGTACTTCGGCGTCAACGTGACGCCGCGGGAGTAGTCGTGCGACCGACTCGGTGGATCGCCGTCATTGGAGGCTTCGTCTGCATCCTCTTGGCGACCAGCGCCGCAGTGGCAGCCCCGAAGACGAAGTACAAGCTGCACTACCGAGCCGAGCTGGACCATCCGATCGCGACCCGGTCGTGCAGGCTGATCGTCTCGGACGAGCGCGCGAAGGAGAGGGACGATCCCCCAGAGCGACTGGGCACGTGGCGGACGTCCCTCGGGGTTCACAACCACCTCATCAACACCGGAGACGGGCTGGAGGCCTACTTCGCGGACTGGACGGCCGACAGCCTCCAGCACCATGGCGTCGCGGTTCTGGACCGCGACGACGAGCCACGCATCCACGTCGTCATCGAGCACTTCTGGATCGAGGGCTACTACATGCACACGCGGCTGGAGGCCCGGCTCAGGGTCGAGCTGTACGTCCCCGGAAGGCGCCGCCCGGCCTTCGTCACCACGCTTGAACTGAATCCCACAGGCGGGAAGCTCTCGGTCACCGGGTTGTTGGCAAAGCTCCTGGACGAGGGAGTCCCGGCGTTGGCCCGCTATCTAGCGTCCACGGAAGTGGCGAAGGTGCTCGGCGCGCCGCCGGAACCGGAGGAGCCGAAGACCGCGGCTCCTCCAACAGCAGTGCCGGTAGAGGGAGGCTGCCGCAACGATCGCGACTGCAAGGGCAGGCGGATCTGCGAGGAAGGGGCCTGCGTCGATCCGCGGGATCGTCGCCGTTAGCGAGCCTCGGTGAATGGGGGCTTGACCCCGACTCTCACCACCGTGCGGTGCGGCTGCGCGCGCCGGACGCGAGGCACGTCCCCATGAACGACGCCAGCCCGGACGCTGCTGCAGCGCCGCGGAGGCAGTCTTCCTCGGGGGCAGAGCGCGCGACGCGCCGCGCACGCGCACTCCGGGAGGGTGGTGGTGAAGCAAGAACGTCTACCTGTCGTCGCGCTGATGGGCTCCGCCGGCTACCCCACGCCGGGGAGCGTGACAGCGTACATCGACTCCCTCTCACCTTCGGTGGTGCTTGTGTCGGGACGCGGCGTGGTGTCCAGGACGGTCCGCGACGCCGTCGCGGGACGCGCCGATCTCCAACTCGGCTCGTTGGCCTTGATCCCCAACGCGGTCGCGCCGCCGGGCGCGTCAGCCCCTCGCATCGCGGCCCGGAAGATGCTGCTCGTGGCCGACCGTGTTGCGTTGTTCGGACCGCTGCCGAGATGGCTGCGCGTCGGCCATCCCTCCCCGATCATCGGCCTGCTGGCCCTGGCCCGCGACGCGCAGCTTCCGGTGGATACCTTCGACATCGACGGCAAGGAGGTTCGAATCCCCATGACCCCAGCGGATCCGCGACCCGGTGGCGTTCCGTTCTTCATCGACCCTGACTGCCCGCGGTGCGGCGCACCGCTACAGCTCGACGTGGATCCGAGCGACCCACTGGGCGCCGTCTACTTCGACGAGTGGACCTGCGGCGCGGCCTGCGAGGGCACGGACCACCCCCCGGTGTCGATGGACGTCCCCACGGCGTGGCGGGACAGCTTCTACGCTGCGATGGATGCAGACGACGGCCCCGGCACCGACGCGCTGACCGACGACGAGCTGTTCGCGAAGCTCGACCGTCTGGACGCCCTGCGCCAAGTTGCTACAGAGCACTTGGCCGCCGCGCGCCTGGAGGACGCGCTCGAAGCGGCCGCCGAGGTCGCGAAGGACCCCCACGAGGCCGACGACCCCCGTGGACCGCTCCTCCTGGCCCAGGTGTGCGCTGCACGGGGCGATGCCGCAGATGCGCGGGAGCACTACCTGACTGCCTACAGACAGCTGCTGGAGGCCGCGGGGGTGGACTTCGCTGGAGCCCTCCGCGCCATCCGCGACGGTCTCGGACTCAAGATGTGGGGGCGAGGATGACGTCGAATGTCGAGAGTAGGCTGCAGGTGGAGTACGACATCGAGGTAGACGGTCGATGGATCGCTGAGGTCCGGGAGGTGCCCGGCGCGATGGCGTACGGGCGCACGCGAGCTGAAGCACGGAACCGCGCCCTGGCGATCGCCGCAGTGGCCTTGGGCCGCCCGCCCGCGGCGGGCCCGCGCCGTGAACTCCGCGATGATGAGGCCCCGGAGGTCCAATGAGGAAGATCACGATCGTCGCTCGGACCACGACGTGAGCCGCAGGGTGTCCGAAGCTAGGGGCATGACGCTGCGCGAGCTCCCGGTGGAGGCGGACGTCGTCCAGGCCGCGCTTACCGAGTCGCGCGACTACAACGAGCGCGTCGCCTTCGCGGCGGGCACGGTCCGCGTTGTATCCGTCGAGGACGTCGGTCCCGGCGACGATGACGAGGCGACCGTGCGCGAGGGCGCCAGCTCGTGATCGACCTCCCCTCCGAGCGCCGGGCCGCCGCGCGCGCGTACCTCGATCGTCAGCTCGGGAGCGCCGACGAGCTGGTCCACCGCTGTCTCACGGGTAGCTTCAAGATCGGCCTCATCCGGGCCCACATCGAAGACCTGCTCCGGGTCCTCGACTACCTGCTCACCGGGGAGGCCGCTGAGACCGTCGAGGCCGAGTCGCGGTTCGCGGTCCACAGCTTCGGCGCCGACCTGGGTCCGCCGGAGCAGGACGACGCCGTCATCCGCGCCGGCCGCCTGTTCGTCCTGGACAGCACCATCGGGACGTACGTCGGTGACGCCCTGACGGCGCGTCCGACGCCAGCGGGGCGGGGGAGCTGGCCGGACATGACGACCGTCGCGATGCAGTGGCTGGGGGTGCGGCAGCTCCTGATCGAGGTCACCGACGCGCTGATTGACGAGCCCTACCGCCCCGCTCCGACGTCCGAGGAGCCGCGGGCGATGACGTGGCGGGAGGCTGTCGTGCGGGACGTGTCGTTCGCGTTGACGCCGGACGTGCTGAGGGTGGTGGTCGATGCGGGGTGGGAGCACTGGCCGGATTGGGATCAAGCCCTCGCGCTCGCCCGCAGCATGGGAACAGCGAGCCCGTCCGGCGCGACGCACCGCGGGTAGACTCCAGCCTCCTCGACAGGGGAGGAGCCCATGCAGCCGAACCATCGACCGTCACGGTCCGCATCGCGGAGGGGGTAGCCGTGGACGGCCCCCGTAGGCGAATGCTGCTGGTTCTCGCGGTCTTCCCGCTGGCGCTCGCTTCGGCCGACGACGGCCTGGGCCCTCCCGAGGCCCCGGGCTGCTTCGTCCCGGGCTGCGGCTCCACTGTCGTGATCATCGTGTCGGACGACGATGACGCCGTCGAGGACGACGACGACGATACCGGCAACGACGATGACGTCGAGGGGAACGACGATGACTCCGGCTCAGCCGACGACGATGACGCTGCCAACGACGACGACGCGATCCCGGACGATGACGACTCCGCCGATGATGACGACTCCGGCGGGGATGACGATGACTCCGGCGCGGGGGACGACGACGACGTAACCCCCACTTGTCCCTCCGAGGAGTTTGAGGATGCCTCTCTCTGCCCCCAGTGGACGGTCGGGCCGTGGACGGAAGACGGCGGGGCCTACACGGTGGAAGGTGGCTACTTGGAGCACCTCCACGTGGGCGGGTGCGCGGACTTCTGCGGCAAGCAGTGGGACGTCGTCGTCTCCAGACCAGGATCCTTCTCGTTCTCAAGCACCTTCGAGGTCGAGGTCAGCAAGGACGGGGACGTCTTCTCGTGGCGACTCTCGGCGCTGTCGTCCGGCGTCGTCGTCGCCTCAGTGGGCCTCTATGACGACCATTCGGCACACGGCCCTCATCTCTACGCCACCTGCGACCTGTTCGGTGGCGCGGCCAGCACCGCCCTATCGAACACCTACGCCTCGGTGGACTCCGTCCAGTTGATCCGAGACGGCAGCAATTCGATCGAGGTGATCTACAACGGGTCCGTCCGGGAGACGTGCAACTGGGCAGGACTGGTAGACGGCGTTCGGCTCGAAGCCCTGGAGTTCGGAGCGTACCCGTTTCCCACGACCCTAAGGACCGACAACGTACTCATCTCGGAGTAGGAGCCCGAGGACTGATAGCTGCCGCGAGGGCTACGCTCAGGGCGCGCCCTGGCGGGGTTCGCCTGACGGTAGAGAGGAGTTCCGCGTGAACGACAAGACCCCTGCCCCTCACGAGGATGGGAGGCGGCCCGACGCGCCCATGACGCCGCAGATGGCGGCGCTGATACGCGAGCTGGGGATGGACCCAGCGAAGGTCGAGGAGCGGGCGAGGGAGATCCACGCCGAGAACCTCAAGGCCAAGAACTGGCGGGCGTGATCTCAGGGCGGAACCTGCGAATGCGCGACGGGCCCCAACCCCTCTCAGGGCCATGCCCGCTGACCCGTCCGACCGGTACCGCCTTCGATCGCTGCTGACCGAGGTCGAGCGCGCCGTCCTCCTTGCGAGGCCCGAGGACGAGGTCCGGAGTTGTAGCGACTTGACGATGTTCCTATTTATGGGCACAGTCAGCCGCGTGGAGGCAGGGTAGGCGAGGAGCAGTTGACGCCGCGGCGATGGGAAAGGACAAGCGACGATCGCGCGGAGGCGCCAAGGACTCACCGGAATCTCGGGATGACCCGGGATATAGGTTCGTTGCGGTCCGCCGGAGCTTGAAGCGGGAGATCAAGAAGTGGGCGAAGGCGCCAGAGCACAAGCGGTTCGTTGCGACGTTCATCTCGCTCCAGGCCGCGTGGCTATCCGGCGACGAGAACAGGGTGAAGGCAGCGGAGATGAGAATGGGTTATCGATGCGAGGTTAAGCCGGTGAAGGAGCTTGGGCCGAACCAGAAGGGTGCGGATCCGCTGATGCGACGGGTCATTCGGGCCACGTAGCGGCAACGGCC